>JBJLBW010000076.1:0-23646 GCA_045568015.1 Candidatus Poseidoniales archaeon
CGATCCCAAAAAGTCACCAAGTCCATTCGTCTTTGGCTGGTGAATCCAATCACACCGAAAGGCCAAATGGGGTTGGCAGGAGACATGAAAAAAGGTACTGCAAGAGGAATGTGGTAACCTAAATCCACTCCCGTTCGTAAACCGATTCTGCGGCGTAAATGGCTACCGATAAACATCACAAAACACATTGGAAGGGCAAACCAACAGAATGCTGCGGTGAGCAAGGCTGAATCCGTCAACTTCAGATTTGGTTCTTGCAATTGCAACCAAGCGGCTCCGGCAAGGGTCAAGAAAAATGTGAACACAGTCCACACTGCCATCAATTGACCACTTGAGATGCCCTCTCCCTGTGGTGGTTCGGGCAAGATGAATAGATCATACGGGCTCCCTTCTTGGAGAACGGCAATCCAAGAAAGACCACGCAAGTGCTTGTTCAGAGCCCGTAATGCGGCATCGGGGTTTTCTTGGCCTTTTCCGAGTTGAACCTGCCAACCGATTTCAACATCTGGTGCTTCTTCGACAATGTAGAACCAACGTCCGATGATACGTTCGAGGAGGTCGCGATGTGACCATAATTCCGCATCGATGCGGAGGGGTTCAATCGCGTCCGGCTCACCCATGGTCCCACCTCTGGTGGGACTTGCGAATGCTCAACCGATATATGACCCACGCTTGAGAAAGGTGTCGATTCGGACCATAGGTCCGTCTCATTTGTTCTTGAATCGCTTTAGACGGAAGGTCTCTTCACGTTCCATTTCCTCAAGCCGAAGTTGAATGAAAGACTGAGCTTCCTTCATCTCGGGGATGACCTTGAATTCAAGTGCGTTCACGCGGCGTTTTGTCGCCTCAATTTCAACAAGAAGTCGCTTCAGTGTTGCCTCCATCTCTGCCGCCTTCACAATGTTCCCAATCAAATCTGAATATGCATCTGCAGCCTCATCGATATACGCTGAACCGCCGATTAAACCCATTCCACGCTCGTTGATTGTGCTGGTCAAATTAGATCCTTGAACACTGGGGACAACAACACCCATGATGTTGCGGGGGCTGACTTCGACCTCTGGTCGATTGGAAATTGCGATTGCTGCACTCTTCACCGCCAAACCGCCTTCAATCGCCCCGGCCAAACTGATTGCTTGGACGGCCTGTCTGTATGTGGATACCAATCCCTCCCGGGCCTCAATCATCTCAGAAAGGAGGGTTCGGAATTCATGGAACAAACCATCTCTTTTCAATTTCAAGAGATTGTATCCATTCTGAGTTTGCTTAATTCGGCGTTTCAGGTTGATGAGCTCAGAGCGGGTGGGTTTGATGTCCAGTGCCATGATTTCTCACCTCCTAAGATTTCCAAATTGCTAAACTCACTTCTTTTCTGTGGGGTGGTATTTGTCAATCCACTTCTGGTCTAGACGAACCAGATACTTGGTCGAAATATTCTGCATGAGGTCCCAGCACAAGTCTAGAGTCTCATCGATAGACCGATCTTCGTCTCGACTTTGGCGCAGGAACTTGTCCTCAAACAGTCCTGAGAAATCAAGCAGTTGCTTGTCACGTTCGTTCAATGCATCCTCACCGACAATGGCCACAAGACCACGGAGTTCACGGCCTTGAGCGTATGCGGCATACATCTGATCTGAGACAGATTTGTGGTCCTCACGGGTTGTCTTTTCACCGATACAACCACCCATCAATCGAGATAGACTTGGAAGTACGTTAATCGGCGGATAAATACCAGAGCCGTGCAATTCACGGGAAATCACAATTTGTCCTTCTGTAATGTATCCAGAAAGGTCAGGGATTGGATGTGTGATATCGTCACCAGGCATGGTTAGAATCGGGAATTGTGTGATACTTCCCTTCTTGCCCTTCACCAAACCGGCGCGCTCGTAGAGCATGGCCAAATCAGTGTACATGTATCCAGGATATCCTCGACGTCCGGGCACTTCTTCACGAGCAGCACCAATCTGACGTAGGGCATCACAGTAGTTTGTGACATCTGTGTAGACAACCAGAACGTGATAATCTTGCTCGAAGGCGAGATATTCTGCTGCGGTTAGAGCCAATCTTGGTGTAATCAGTCGCTCGACTGCTGGATCATCTGCTAGGTTGACGAATAGAACCGCGTTTTCAAGCGCACCAGTTCGCTCCAAGTCACTTCGGAAGAAATTGTATTCTTCAGCCGTGATTCCCATAGCGCAGAACACCACAATGAACTCTTCATCGCTGTCCTTCAACTTGGCTTGGCGTGCAATTTGTAGAGCAATGTCATTGTGCGGTAGACCTGAAGCACTGAAAATGGGTAACTTCTGTCCACGAACAAGGGTTGTGCAGCAATCTATTGCACTGATTCCAGTTTGGATGAAATCGTGAGGTGATTGTCGGCTGTATGGGTTAATCGCAGCACCAATGATGTCTGCTTCACCTTCAGCAACGATGGCTGGACCACCGTCACGGGGACGACCTGCACCATCGAGAATTCGTCCGATGAGATCCTTACTCACGGGGAGCTTGAACACATCACCCATGAATTTGACACCGGTACCCAAATCAACACCTGCTGTGCCTTCGAAAACTTGAACGACAACCATGTCATCACTTGTGTCCAAAACTTGTCCGTTCTTCATGCTACCATCAGTAAGGCGCAATTGCACGATTTCACCATATGCTACAGGTTCTGTCTTCTCAAGGAAAACAAGAGGTCCCTTAACGTCTGTAATTGTTCGATATTCCTTTCCACTCATTCAAATCCCTCCTCAGTTGTCCTCCGCCGCAGCGGCAATTTGTTTGTTCATCTCATCGACCAAACCGTCGACCCGATCCAGATATCCAGGCTCAAATCGGTCACGCATTAGGTTGGTTCGAGCGGGGACGTTGACAACGTCCTCCAACAGTCCACCAGCTGCAAGTGCCTTCTTGGCTGAATCCTGGAATGTCAGGATGGCCTTAGCCATCTTGTATTGTTGCTCCAGACCCGTGTATGCATCCACATCGTGGAATCCGTTTTGCTGTAGGAAGAACTCACGAATCATACGTGCGACCTCAAGCGTCAACTGCTGGTCAACAGGCAATGCATCTGAACCGACCAACTGCACAATTTCTTGCAATTCGGCCTCAACTTGGAGTAGACTGCTAATCTCTGTTCGAATTTCAGGGAAATCAGTGGCAATATTATCACGGAACCACTGATCAAGACTCTGTGGATACAGCGAGTAAGAACTCAGCCAATTGATTGCAGGGAAGTGGCGCTGTCGAGCCAAACCTGCATCCAATCCCCAAAACACCTTGACGATTCGGAGTGTACCTTGTGATACAGGCTCGCTGATGTCACCACCGGGTGGAGACACAGCACCAATTACGGTCACTGAGCCGTCTTCACCCTCAAGGGTCTCAACACGGCCAGCACGCTCGTAGAATTCAGCCAATCGACTGGACAAATATGCCGGATATCCTTCTTCACCAGGCATCTCTTCTAGACGGCTGCTGATCTCACGCATTGCTTCGGCCCATCGACTGGTCGAATCGGCCATCAATGCCACGTCATAACCCATGTCACGGAAATATTCTGCAATGGTGATTCCTGTATACACAGATGCTTCACGAGCGGCCACAGGCATGTTCGATGTGTTGGCAATCATCACGGTTCGATTCATCAATGGTTTGCCCGTGTTTGGGTCAATCAAGTGAGGGAACTCATCCAACACTTCCGTCATTTCGTTACCGCGCTCACCGCAGCCAATGTAGACCACAATCTGAGCGTCAGAATACTTGGCCAGAGATTGTTGTGTGACTGTCTTTCCAGAACCAAACGGCCCAGGAATACCTGCTGCACCACCCTTGGCGAGTGGGAACAAGAAATCGAGAATTCGCATGCCGGTAATGAGTGGGGTGTCCGGCGCATACTTCTGATGGTAAGGGCGAGGTGTTCGAACCGGCCACTTTTGCATCATTTGAATCTCGGTGCCATCTTCTAGAGTACAGACCGTCTGAGTGACATTGAACGATCCGCTTTCAATACTAGCGACCTTACCGCTGTGGTTTGGAGGTAGCATGACTTTGTGGACGATGGTTTCGGTCTCTTGGACCGTTCCAAGCACTGCACCAGGAGCGACTTCGTCGCCGACTGAAACAGTCGCTTCAAAGTCCCATACCTTCTCAAGGTCGAGCCCATCGGCATCGACACCACGTTCGATGAAGGTACCCATGGTCTTCTCCAATACCGGTAGTGGGCGCTGGATACCATCGTAAATCTGCGTTAGCAGACCCGGTCCCAACTGTACCGATAGCGTCTGACCGGTGCGTACCACCGGCTCGCCCGGGCGGATGCCGGACGTATCTTCATACACTTGAATCACAGACTTGTCACCGTGTAGTTCGATCACTTCGCCCATCAATCCTTCATGTCCTACTCGTACAACTTCATACATCCGCGAACGGATGCCCGTGGCCGTCACCACAGGTCCAGAAATACGGTAAATCACTCCATTTTCGTCACTCATTTTTTGTCACTTCCTTTTTTTGGAATCACTTCCATAGGTCGACGCCTAGCGCCGACTTGATAGACTCGCGGAGGGTGTTGTCCTCCTCGGTCCCAATGCCCAATACTGTGGGCGTAATGCTGTCTGCAATCTGCGAACGCAGCCTGTCAGACAAGCGAGTTAGATCTACACTATCGATTACGACAATGCCGACATCCTTCTGGTTGAGTAGATCACGCATTGTAGATGCGAGTTCGTCATCACTTTCAGGGTTGTACAGGCGGTGGACGCCTGCAAGTTGGAATCCAAGTGTGAATTCAGAGGTACCGACTACAGCTATCTCCATTTTTTCACCTCACAGATTCATGTGCGCTTCGATGACCTCATCAGAGAGGCCTGCCGCTTTGCCACGCACAAGCAAGCGGATGTTTTGCACCTCGAGCACTTTGCTCTCGATGTAGTGTATTACGGGGAAAGCCGAAATCGGATTGAGGTAGGCGAAACGACGCATCATGTTTCGACGCTGTTCTTGCAACAAAGTCACAACAGGGTCGAGAGAAATCGATGATGCCTGTAGGGCTTCCTCAAATCCAGTATCATCGAACGAGGGGGCTCGGCGGAGGGCCTCTAAGAGCGCCTCATTCGATTCAGCTTGTGAAGCAGCCTTGAGGGCTGCTTTGTCGATCTTGCCACCATGGATCATGATGGCGTCGCGATCTTCGCCGGCAATCCCTTGCCGCAGACCGCGGAATTGGTTGATGACGTTTCGATGGTCGATTTCATTTCGAATGTACCGAACCAGCAGAGGGTGGCATCCCGAACCACGAATCGATGCAATCGCATCGTTGTAGTATGAAGAATCCAAAGCATCTTCCATTTGTTGGAGATTGGAATCCGCATCCAACTTGGATAGAGCGATACCCCACGATGTTCCAGACATTGCATTAACCGCATCACCAAGTGTGGTGCAATTGCGAATGATATCAAGCCAGTAATTGTTATTCAAATTCTCTTCAGGAAGCACCTCGGATGCCACCATTTCGACGCTGGCTCCACTGTGAATTGCACGGAGGACCGTTTTTGCATTTTGATACGAAAAACGTTCGACATAAACAGCCACCATTGATTTGAGATCGCCTTGACAGAATCGCAAGACCGAATCAAAATCAGAATCGAGATTGTGATTCAGGGCTGCTTCAATCAAATCAGCACCTGTATATCGGCCGGCGTAGAGATCGATCTCTGAACGATAACCAAACTCGGCGATGCTGGTGCCAATTGCGTCAGGGCTCTGTTGAAGCAACTGACGCATGCGGGTAGAATCGATGAGACTCGCCTTGCGCGCCTTCGCGCGCGCGGAAGCATTGGCCATATTGCTACGACCACCAACTCTAACCATACATTCACTTCCTAATTTCCAATTTAATTTCCAAATAATGTTTGATTCACCGAGCCGAGGCTTGCCTTCCAGGCACCCTCCAATCGGTTATCAAAACGGTAATCCAGGACGATTGAACCATCCGCAGATTCAAGGGTGAATCCGCCGAGGCCTTCGACATCATCTCCAAAGTCGAAACCTTTTGCTTCCATCTCCAACGCTTTGCGATCAATGGACACAGGGCGCATTTTCATGTCTGAACCTGCTTCCTTTGCATCTGCAACTAGGGCTTTGATGAGCTTGGCTCGTCCCGCAAGTTTTGCAGAACCAACCTCGGCTTTCACCGCATCCCATGTCGCATCCAACTCAGCTGCTTTCGCAATGAGTTCACGCTTCTGGTTGTTTTGTCGAGAAGAGGCAACGAGTTCCGTGGAGAGCTGGGCGGATTCGCGCTCAGCGCGAGACATCAACGAATCACGGATGTCTGCGACTTCAGCCTCGGCCTCTTTCTTCACCGATTTCGCCATTTTCTTAGCGGCATCGGTGATGGCCTTGGCTTCCGCCTTTGCCTGAGCGGCAATTTCTTCAGCTAACGCATCTAGGGACATCATTACACGTTCCTTCAAATGTCGTATTAGTCACTCGGATGTTACTGCTCAGAGCAGGAACAGGGCCAAGAAACCGAATAGGACAATTGTCTCAGGTAGAGCAGTGAAGATCAGACCTGTGACGAATTTGCTGCTATCTTCAGCAATCATGCCGACCGCTGCTGCACCAATCTGTCCTTGGCTGATTCCAGTTCCGACACCTGCTAGTCCGAGCGCAAGACCTGCGCCGAGCTTGGCTGCATCCCAGTGATAGGATACCGATGCCGAGTCACCTTCTTGGGCTGATACTACGGATGCAATCATTGCAAACGAGAACAGGCCAAATAGGGATGTCATTCCTTTCATTGTCTTTCTATTGTTCATATTTTTTTTCCTCCTTTTTTTCCAAGCATTGCTGGGAATGTGATTTGCGCTATTCCACCTCCACGCGGCGCGCTTTGAATCCGAATGGCTTGAACGCCTCGCCACTCGCATCGTAAAACTGTCTCATCCACTCGACGAAATGCAATCTCGCGGCGTGAATGTTGGGGCTGAATACACCCAGTCCCCAAGCGAAAATTTGTACGGCCAACCAGCCGATGAGAAGCACAACCATGGATATGTAATCCATTGCTGATGCATGAGAAAGATCTTCCAATATGTGGGCCAACGGCTCAAACAGCATCGTATTGCCTGTTTCTGCAATCTTGACACCGACCACACCGACGGCGAACAATCGCACATAGGAAATGACCGTGGGCATCATCCCAACAGCCTCAATCGGTCCCAAACCGATGTTGATTGGGAAAGGAACACCGTGGTACCTATACAGCATCCACATGATCATCACAACAGCGATGACAATCATGATCCCTCCGACGGTCATCATCTGATTCAGCAAATCGAGGTAGGCCGGATCAGGACTGACCCAGCGTTCTTCGTAGGCTGGTTTGGAAAGGAATGCATAGGCTGCGAGGAAGCCACCGAAGAGGAGAATCATCCAACTGCCTTTCTCAAACAACGCACACACGAAGCCTTCGTCGCCATGTCCATTGCCGTGAAGGTAAATGTCACGGAATCCAACAACGAGACCAATGAAAACGTGCGCGACACCGAGATAAATCGTCAGGAGAATCAAATGCTCTAGGTTTCCATGGTGTGCTACATCGGTAACCCGATGGAAGGGGAAGGCCAGTTCCACACCAAATGGTAAGGATGTGTGCCAAGCGTGACCATGGTAGTCGACTGCAGGATAGAAAACATCCAATGAACTCGCCCACGTATGATGTCCATGACTGAAGATTTCAAATCCTGCAATTTCAGCGTAGATATAGCCGAATACGAAGGTACCCAAGCCAATATAGATCAAGAATTTACCACCCAATTCCAGCATTTCATTGGTGCCTGCTTTTCGCAATAGCATCCAACCCAAGCCCATGGTGACCATTCCATACGCCATATCCCCGAGCATCATTCCAAAGAAAATCGGATACGTGATGAACATGAACAGTGTTGGGTCGATGCGCCCATAACCGGGTCGACCCACTGCATCGGTAAGCAGTTCCATCGGCTTACTCGCGGTCCGTTCCTGGAATGCAATCGGGGGCATCTCCTGATGGTGGCCATGGTCATTGTGACCGTGTGAACCGCCACCTGGCTGAATCTTGAATGGTTCAATGTCGACGACTGTGCATTGGCCCTCAAGTGAAGCGGATATTTCATCCGCTCGAGCCATCTCGACCCATCCATCGATAACGAAAGCGTGAGCGGTGACGGCAGCTCTGACTGGAGCGGTTGCAAGTTCTTGATCTCGTTCAAGTAATTCCAAACCACTGTGTAGAACATCCGCATTGGTTTCCTGCCATGATGTTGAGCTATTTTCCAATGAGGCTTGTTCATCGATTAGACCGGCACGCTCCGCATCAATCTCTTCCATACGCGATGACACCGAACCTTCGCATTCGGGAATTGGAAGTGCAGAAAAACCAGCTGCCTCTAAGGCGGATTGGGTATCTTTCCCATCCTCATTTCGGACAAATACGCCAATGACTGTCTTCTTGCCGGCATTCCCAGACAAGAACAGGCCGCCTTTGGCAGCATCACGTGCCGCCGTTGCGTCTCTAACCGTGCCTACAAACGAGGTCAGTGATTCAAAACCATCCAACAAATCCAGATCGGTGTTCAATGGGGCGACCATTTGTAGTGCAGCGGATTCTTCTGAGAGTGAAATCAATTTTGACTCGATTTCCGAGCGCCTGTCATTATCTGCGAGTAAGGCGTCGACTTGTTCGTGCAAGTCACCCGATAGAGCGGCTCGGATTTCGGAAGCGGATGCCTCTTGGTTTGAGTTCGAATTGACAAGAGAGGCTGCAGCGCGCAGTTTGTTCACATCCCGACTCAATTGGTCGGCTTCGGAAGTTGGGGTACCCAATGTGAGGCCGCTATCACTGCCATCGTAATCGATCATGTGCAAGGCACGCAATCGAGCCAAAGTTTGGATGGTTGCATCCATTTGATCCAACGTTCCCGCAGCGACCAAACGGCCCATTTGGCGGGTGTGAATCTGTGACATGTGGCTCTCTCCGTAGTATTGGTAATTCATGCACGGAATGCATCGAGGACAACGTCGACCGCTTTGGGACGACTTGATTCCCCACTTCCATGGATCGAATCGATGGTTTTGTCACCTTTCTTGGAGACCTTGGTGGCATCTTTCTCTGCTGCTTTACGTGCATCTTCAATCATTTGTTGGGCATCGGTCTGAGCCTGGCTGCGACCTTCGGACACAGTTTCAGCGGCAGCGATTCGCGCCTTGGTTACGATGTTGCTTGCCTCGCTTTCGGCTTTGGCCAGTGTAGCACTGGCATCGGCCTCAGCATCTTTGATGGTTCGTAGTACATCTGAACGACTCATGGTATCCACCTACGGTGGACCCGCGACCGTTGATGGGTTTATGATGATACCCTCACAACAATGAGACTTGGTGGATTGGGATTGTGAGAAATTCACTTTAGGATTGAACCAAATATAGGATAGATAGGGCGTGTATATTGATGGATACTGAGCGCATCGGTAGCGAGGATTGGGCTGAGCTTCAACGCAACCTTGAAGCAACCATTCCTGTGTACGACAGAATCAATCGATTTGCGACGTTTGGACAGGATAAAAGGTGGCGGAAAATGGTTCGCAGTCGCCTCCCTGCTGAAGGCAAAATCCTCGAAGTAGGGTGCGGGCCCGGGACCTTTGCTGAGATGATCCCCAATCGAGATTTGACGTGTTTGGATCCGATTCCCGCCATGCTTTCTGTTGCCGAAAAGAGGGTCAATTCCAACCGCAAAACACCCGCCGAATTTGTTGAGGCGACAGCGGAAAATATGCCATTTGATGACGAGAGTTTTGAAGGAGTTTGTTCGCTGTTTTCTTTCCGAGATTGGTATGACAAGCGAGCCGGGCTTGCTGAGGTCAAACGGGTTCTCAAACCAGGGGGCACACTGGTGATTGTCGATCCAGCCAAAATGAATCGTGTTCACGGCTGGTTCGGTTACCTTTGGATGCGAATTTGGGTGGGTGCTTACGCGCGTTTCATATGTAAGATGAAAGAACACCCATGGAAGTGGTTGACCAAGACATACGTTCACTTTGGAACAACCAAAGATTATGTCCGCATGCTAAACGATTGTGGCTTTACCGATGTGAAAGCAAAGGTCATCTTCCCTGGAATGGCGACAATCTGGACTGCAAAAAAATCAAGTTAGGTCAGCGTGAGGCGAGCATATGCAACCGGATGAGAATACACCAGGGGGTATTTCAGACAGCGTGATTACCGGAGATGTCCACCATCACCACTACCAACAATCGGCACCACAAACCAATGCACCGGCCTCCACAGGATATATGCCACCTCAACAAACAATCACTGGGCAAATTCCCCAGCAGGTATTGATTGGCCAACAGCAACCACAGATGGTGGTAGGACCACATGGGCAGCAAGTATTGGTGATGCAAAAGCCACAGGGTGATGGCCTAATCATCGCAGTGTGGATTTTGTCGGCATGTTCCCTCATCATTTCACCGCTTTTCTGTGGGTTGCCTGCAATTATCTGTGCGGTCATCGCCCTAACTCAGAACCACCCAAAGGGTATGCAGGCACTAATCGTATCCATTGTTTGTCCAATCATTGGAATCGTGATTGCGATTGTAATCATGGGTGCGTTGGTTGGAATTTCCTGATGAATTATATGATCCAAAACATCCTTCGACATGTAACTGCGCGCCAAATGATACCTTTTGTCAATCGATTAAAGGTCAAATTCAGCATCCAGTTTGGAAGGCGGAATAGCAAGCTTCCAAATCGGAAGGCTCGCTTGGAGTTTCGCATCACTTTGCCCATCTGCTGGTCCCATCTTTTCTCATATTCACCAAGGGGTGTACCCGCGCTCAAGTGTTCAGCGATAACTTGGCCGGCAATTCGGCCCCCCACCATGGCGATTGTGATGCCCGCACCATTGGAGGGGAGGACCATTCCTGCCGCGTCACCCACAAGCATGTAGTTGCCTTTGACAAATGTACGAATGGTGCCAGACATCGGTAGTGAACCAGCACCTCTGAACGAAATTTCACCATCATACTTTGAAATGAATTCATCCGCGTATTGATTCAGACTGCGACCTTTTGAGAAACTGCGCTGGATTCCGAGGCCAATGTTCGCCCCACTGGATTTGGGGAACATCCAAGCATAACCACCTGGAGCCATCGAACCAAAATGAAGCTCCACCGCTTCTCCAAAATCACCATCCATCAAAACGAATTTGACAGGGATCTTCAATGAAGATTCATCCCAGTGATCACGTCGTAAAGGATCATTATGTCCACCTGCGCCAACGATGACTTTCGCAGAGTATGTCCCACCACCGCGCACGATGACCTCGTTTCCATCAATCCGCTCTACATGGGAATCGACGAGGTATGTGGCTCCACTTTGTTTGGCCAATTCGACCAGCGCCTCATCGTGCGCAACCCGATTCAACACCAACCCCTCAAAATCAAATTTGAGTGGCTTCCCAGAGGGAGGTACGATATGCATTTTCGAAGAAATTCTGGAAATCGCTTCCTTTGGTGTTTGGAATAAGTCATCCATATCTGGGACATCTGGACATAGCCGCTTCATCTCATCGTTGCTAGGGACCAATTCACCACATTGCAATGGACTCCCTATGGGGTCTCGGCCATCGATCACCAAAACACTGGCACCACTTGCGGCAGCATATCTTGCGACTGTGCTTCCAGCAGGGCCGCCCCCGATTACGATGACATCGTGATGATTTGATTCACTCATTGCGCGTCATCACCTGCCGAGTCATCGCTTCAAGGACGTCTCTAATCTCGGATTTTGGGAACTCGTGAAGATGTGTCAGAGCACGTTCAAGGTGATTGTGAATCAATACCCTGCAATATCCAAATGAATCACCTTGCTCAAGCAATGCCTCAAGTTCGCCCCATCGATCATCCCTGAATTCTGCTAATACATCGGCCAATACTCGGCGTGAATCTCCGTGCAACAATGTCAGGGCATGGATAATTGGAAGAGTCATTTTACCCTCGTGTATATCGGTCCCTCGAGCTTTGCCCATTCGTTCATCGCCGGTTAAATCAAGAATGTCGTCGACCAATTGGAAAGCGATTCCCAATTCCATGCCAAACTCCCGTAGGATGAGGGCGTCTCTGTCGGATGCGCCTGCGATTATTGCTGCACATTCGCAGGCTGATGCAAATGGACCGGCAGTTTTCCCTCGAACGATCTCATAGTAATCCTCAGGCGTGGTTGAAAGGTCAGAGATGTGCTGAATTTGTTTCAGTTCACCCGCGGCGATTGCAGCACATGTTTCGGCCATAATTCGGACGATTTTCTCCTCGTAGCGACCACCGAGGCCAAAACCCATTACGAAAAGGAAATCGCCACCAATTATCGCATGGTCAAGGCCATGCTTCTCGTGTAAGGTTTGGACGCCACGGCGTAATTTTGCACCATCGTAGATGTCGTCGTGAATCAGAGTAGCAGTGTGAATGAGTTCGGTTGCAACTGCAAAATCGAGCACTTCCTCACGATTGTCACCCCCTGCCAAATCGTAAGCCAACAAGGTGAGAACAGGGCGGATCCGCTTCCCACCCGCAAGCAATATTTCGCGCGCGAGTTCCATGGCGGTGGAAAACGGGCCACTCATTGATGATTCAACGACCGCTTCAATCGCTGATTCTACCTCAAAACGACGTTCGATGAGAAGTGAATTCTCAAGGACATTTTCCGCCATTGAACCTTCGACGGGGGGTGCCTATATCAACAGGTGGCTACCGCCCGGAGCCGGGCACGTTGCGTGTCTGCCACAGGCGGGATGAATATGGGAGCGGAAGCAGAACCAACTCAGATTCGCCTCGTTTGTGTAGGTGACGATGAAGTGGCCACTGGTTCGCATGTTCGAAAGTGGATGGAAACAAGACCGATGGAAAACATCGAACTCGATGTACAATTTGATGTAGAACTTTCTGCAGCACTTGAAATCCTTGAGAACGGCGATGCTGATTTACTCGCGGTTTCGGCATCGAGATGGTATATGATCAAGGGGGCGCCAAACACCAGGGTTGCGACTGCACTTCCTCGGCGTGATGAAAATCATATCTTGGTTGCAGATGACCGAATCAGTCACTTGCCAAGAAAATCGATTATTTTGGCGAAAAATCGACTCCAAAGAAGGCAACTCCGAAGATATAGGTCCGACTTTCGAGTCCTAGATCCTGTGGCTTTTGCAGACATGATTGGACAAGAATTCCCTCAAGGTTCGAACCTTGAAATACAGTCGTGGATGGAGGACCTTCGTTCGACGAAAAATATCACAGGATACGTTAGCGAAATGCACCTATTTACAGCGGCTAAAATTAACTCTCGAAGACACAAATTGATGACCGATTCTCGTGATGATGCGGCTAGATTTTTGCCTAGCCCACTGAATGGTTTGACTCTGTTGATTTCGCGTAAAGGTTCCCAAAAAAATCTCTCTGAAACAATCGGGGATGCTGAATCGTTGACCGCTTGGACAAGCGAACAAATTATCCTAGACCATATCGATCCACAAATATATGACAAAATCGGGTTGATTGTCCGCTACCGCCAAATCCCTTCGTTGCTCAACCAAGCTGAAACTGAGAAGGATTTACTGCGCTCAACATCACTCTTGGATACTGAAGGTGAAATTGCTGATATCGCATCCCTTGTTGAAATCCTGATTGAAATCGTGGGAAGAACCGGAGAACGGACCTTACTGCTTGAGAAATTGGTTGGTAAAGAGAATGTAGCAACGTATGCAAGGCTATTGGTATCTGAATGGGAAGATATGCTCAATTTGGTCACCATTGAGCATGAAGAGGACATTCGATTGGGTCCTGCTCGCCCACCTTTCCTTGATTTGTGACGGCATTTTTGCAAAGGTCCCAAGACGGCCCTTAGGGCCGTTGCTGAAGCGTAACATATACAGGTGCTTAGGAGCGCAAACGGTGGCGAGGGTGCAGAATGGTCGACGGAAATCTGTTGTCACAGTTGTATTCGGCCCGTTTGGATGAACTGCGAGAGATGGCCGTCTCACACGATATTTCAAAGGCCGGAAACGTGGAACAGTTGCGGGCACGACTAATCGAACAGGTCGCACTTGCCGATATTGACCTCTCATGGGATTCGCTCCAAGAAATGCCAAACAAGAACTTGGGCGAAATGCTGGGTGTATTCGGTGTCAAACGTTCCGGCTCAATCAAAGAGAAAAGACAGCGTCTTTGGTTACACCTGAACCACGACCCAAAGAAACTCAACCCTGAAACCATCGTTGACTCGACACGGGATCAATTGCACGAGTTGTGTAAATCGCTTGAGTTAGCCCGCTCTGGAAGCAAACAACAACTGTTGATGAGAGTCGCAGGGGTTCTGGCATCCCAAGAAGGTGGTTGGGGGAAGGTCAAGAAGAGTCTGCGACGAGGGAAATCATCACCTGTCGTCCCCAGTACACCATTGCCTACCCCCACATCACCTGCACCTCCAACGCCTGTGGAAGAAGATGAGGCCGCAGAATTGGCTGCAATGATACAAGCATCGATTGACGCGGTCGATGTCGAAGAACTAACCGATGTTCTTGAAGAGCCGGATGACCCAGCACCAATCGAACATGAAGGAATTGTTGAGCCTGAAGTCGTCATTACGACTCCAACTGAACTTACCATCGATGAAGGGAGCGGTTCAGCAGTTATCGAATTGGAATCTAGAATAGCGGAGTTGCATAGTCACATCCGAGAATTCTTGCTGATTAGCCGAGAACATGATGCGAATGATGTCACCGCCTTTGTTGAAGACTTGGGAGCACAGGGCTTCCAAGTATCACATGCGATGGTTCGCAACCGAATCCTATCTGAAATTACGGCAATGGCAAATCGGCGGGACGCTGAAAGTGATGCGAGTTCCCAAGCCCCTGGTTCTTGGAGAGAACGCAAGGCACTGAGGAAACTTGAGGAATGTCGACCCGGACTCCTCGATAAATTAGAAGCCATTCTAGATGCTGATGGAGAGGATATCGCTCTGGCGAGAGTTCGCTTTGAAACAGCCGCATCCGAAGCAGGTTTGGACCTTGAATTGCCAGGGATCAGCGGTCGTGTTCATGGTTTGTTCGATCTACAAATCAGTCTTAGAGAAGCTGAGGAGGATGTGGATCCGGTCACTGCACGCCGTCAGCGTGCGATGGAGGTGCTCTATCGTGGAACACAAGATGTCTCCAGCGATGCGATGCGAACCCTCCAGAGATTTGAGGAACAAATCGAAAACTTTGAGCGAATTGTCGAAACCCTCGTCCGGCGAGCGGATGGAGAATTCGGACCGGTTGAACACGCACTACTCGTTCGCTTCCTTGAGCGCAGAGGTTGGGATGTTGGACACCCCGAGGTTCGCGCCCGGGCAATTTCTGCTGCAGGAGTCCTTGCGGCTGCGATGGGCTACATCGATTCAGAAGATGTCCCTGGATTGCCTTCATCCATTTCACTGGACCCCGACAAGGTCTCAGATGTTGTCGATTCACTTCGTGGCCTTTTGGTAGATATGGGGCGCAGTGCTCCAACGGCCGACAGTGTTGCGCATGGTGTATCGGCGGATGATGCCGAACAAGCTGCTGAGGCGTCAAACATTGGACGCGTGCGAGGGAAACTCGATCAAGCGGATGAATTGTTGAGTCGCCTTTCGCGTGGCTTCGATGCCGAAGCAAGTGAATAATCAGCGGTTTGCTGAATAGTATGACTGGAATACCTTGGTCACTTGTTCGATACTGCGAACCCCTTGGGATTGTAGATCGCTAAGAATCTGTTCACGCATCTGAATGGCAGCCTCAAAATCTGATGCACGGATTCCGGCAGAAGCGCATAGTGTCTCTCTGAATTTACTGGGGACACCGGTTTCGACAATTGAATCGCTGGCAGGGTCATATTTCCAAATTGGATTCAGCCGGGGTTTGTTACCTTCCATACCTGCAATCTCAGCGACCTCGGTGATTCTACGAAGTGTCTTCCCACCCTTGTGGACGCGGCTTTGCATGATGATGAGATCCAACCCTGTAAGCATGATTGGAGGTACATTCATCGGAGAACTTGTGAGACGTGTGACTGTTTCGGATGCGGTGTTGGAGTGAAGGCTACCACAGGAACCATCGTGTCCTGTATTCATTGCAGTTAGCAAGGTTGCAGCTTCTGGACCACGAACTTCACCGACGATGATTCTGTCAGGGCGCATACGCAAACTCGACTTCAGACAATCATCCATTGTTACTGAAGATGTGCCATCAGGTCGTTCTTGGCGGGTTTCCATGCGCAACCAGTGGTCATGGTAAACCTGCAATTCGGCCGTATCCTCAACCGTGAGCAGGCGCTTGTCCCAAGGGATAAACATCCCCAGACAATTGAGAGTAGTCGTCTTACCAGAACCGGTTCCACCTGCGATGACAAAGTTGGCAGGACGGGCATTCAAACCCTCGACCCAAACCCACATCATCGCCGCCAATCGACTGTTGATTGTACCCCAATTCATCAGATCGATGACGGTAATTGGATCCTCTCGGAACTTTCGAATGGTAAGGGTAGGACCATCGGGCGAAATGGGTGGTAGTGTTCCATTGACACGGGAACCGTCTGGCAAGCGACCATCAAAGATTGGAACAAGACCGGGGCCATTCCCCAAGGGAACATTGGTGAATGCAGCGATGTTCTTTGCAACTTGAATCCCTTCATCATCATTCATCCAAACATTTGTTCGACAAATGCCGAAATCACGGTGAGCAACCTTGACACATTGTGCCCCACCATTGTACATGACTTCCTCAAGTTGGTCATCTTCTAGCAAAATCGCCAATTCCCCATAGGGGTTGTCAGTCGCCTGTCCATCGTAATGATACATTGGACTGGGGTGTCCAGGTTCCATGTAAACCGTCACAGGTCCATATCGTGCAAGTACTGATTCTGACATTTTTCTTCACCTCACGCCATTCCACCCTGGATCGCTTGAAACAAACCGATGTATAGCAGAGCAGAGATTGTAGACCAAAATGGGATCCACCAAAGTGCCTGCTTGGTTCGTCCAAGCATCCGACCGGAAATGACGACACTGAGAGCGGCCGAAGCCATGAGGTAGGGCATCATTACACCGTGAATGTGGCCCCAATAGGCCCCTGCAGCAGCGAGGCCGAAAACTGCGAACATGAAACCCATGACGCCTGGAAGTAGTAGACACATCAACATCAGTAGCAAGAAAGACTGTCCAGACATTTCCTTTTCTCTGACATTGATGAGTTTGTTCAAACGGTCATATTCGATGGACATCGAATTGGTGACCTCGCCGAGTGGGGCATCCTGCTCGATTGCGGTTGAAAGTAAATTTACGACACGCTGGATGAGGATACTTCGACTGTTGATTGCATATTCTGCGAGTGCGGCGTCAAAAGATGTTGAACGGGAACGATCAATGGCCTGAGTTAGCAATTTTCCGGTTTCATCCTGCCGGCTTCGTGAAATCTCAGTCAAAGCCTGTTGGAGTCCCAACCCCGCCCCGATACTGGTTGAAATTGACTCAAGTACCTCAGGTAAGGCTTCTTCCAATTGTCGGCGGCGGCGGCGTTCAAGGAATCCGGGGATTGCACCTGCCAAACAAGGTAGCATAATCGGCACGATTAGAACGAGAAAAACGCTTTCGCTGAACAAGTCATAGATACTCCAAAGCATCTGCATCAAATCACCCCCGGGTCACTCGAATGAGCCTTGTAACCAACGAGCATCATCACGAGCAATGTCATGAATAACGCGGGTCCAAAACAGGAGGCGGCGGCGGCAAGAGAAGACATCCCCGGAATCCCACTGGACATCAGGCCGGGGGCGATTACAGGAATCATCGCTGCAATTCCAAAGATGATTGGAGAAAGAATACCAAAGGTCAGCAAAATTGTCGGCATTCCTGACAATTTCTCGATATATGTTGCCAACTTGTCGTTCCGCTCTTCTTCTTCACGCTCGGATTGTTGGGATAACGCTCGAACCAAATCGGTATCACTGGTCACATTGGTCCTCAATGTGTTGAGAAATCTAGAATATGCCTTACTACTGGCCTTGGAGCTCAATCTTGAGAATTCTTTTTCCAACTGTGAGCCGCGTTGTAAATTGGAAATCGCTTCCTTGAAATCCTTTGAAATGACGCCATAACCACCGCGCCCAATCATTTGCATGGCTGCCTCAAGTCCGATTCCCGAGCCGAGTAAAACCATGACCGCCCGCATTGCATAGAGGAGATCTGCAGATTCTTCCGCATCGGTGGCCATGCCTAAATCACATCCTCAATCAATTCAAAGGAGTATGCACCATCATCTCCATCGTATTCCAACCTGTGGAAGGCTACTTTGATCTCGGTTTCTGTGAAGGGGTCTAGAAGCCAAACTTCAGCACTGCGGAATATGTTTAGCACCTCTCTATATCCAGCAATTCCGAGGTGACCTTTCAGGGTGTAAACGGCCGACTCAGCGCCTTCGTCGACGAGATCATCTCCCTCGCCGCCACGCTTTACTTCGCGCGTAATTCGGCGGCGAATATTAACTGAAATATGGCAATTATCAAACTGAAGCCAGTCTCCATCCAACCCTCGGAGAAACACTGTACCCGCTTGTGCCATGGACGCGCCTCAAGGGGGCACCACCACAGAACGACCTTCAAAGTAGCGGGGGAGAACCGTCCCTATGGGACGGCTCTCACAATGTTTTGAACCAACCAAAACGCGGTTCCATGATTTCGCACTTATCATCCCGGAGAGCATAGAGGGTATCTTCAATCAAATCTTCATCGGTAAGACCGCGTTGTGCGCAATGCTTCATAATCGAATCATAGTCGATTCCTTCATCCCCTGCGTGCTGAGTAATGATTTCAATAACCACTGATTCAATTTCTGAACCGTCGGTAGAGGGTGCTGGTGATTCGGTGGATTCTTCGCTTGTCTCCACCTCTGGGTCTTGCTCGCCCCCATCATCATTTTCAGATGGTGATTCAGCCTCGTGTTCCTCAAAGGAGACGACACGGCCTTCTGCAGCACTGAGAGCCTGGAGGACGCCCACCTTGTACCCCTCTGAATCCCATTCACCGTAGTGATTCAAAGCCAAACCGAGACCCTCGATGAGGTCCTTTGGTACACCCACATCACGCAATGCGTTTGCATCTGTAGTTTCGGCAGATTGAGCCTTGCCAAGAGCATCTATTCGACGCATCGTTTGATCAGCGGTTTCGATTAGCCAAGATGCATACACATCTCGGTTGATAATGGAATAATCCTCCATTTGCATTCGGCATCGAAATCCCCCGTCCTCAGTAGTATAGTGGTTGGATTTACCGATGCATGCCATCAAGAAGCGATCCCCGCCTTCAAAGCGTGCAACCAATTCTTCCATCTCGATATGTAATTCGGGCCGGAATGAACCAACGCTCCACAGATGCAATCCGGTCGGATCGCGAACTGCACCACTGAACATGGGTCCACGCTCTGTATCTCTACGCTCTAAGCGTTCGACGACACCACAAACAAACATTCGATTGACACGGGCACCCAACTTTGTAACGATGAAACGCGGATCATATTCACCCTGCCCACCATCTGGCAAACTGGATTCATAGAACTCACGAGCGAACAAACGGATGGCTGTCTGACGACGACTGCGCTGCTGTCCACTCATCATGCGAACACCCCCCAGCGCTCTCGGACTTCATTGGCTGATTCTGTTAGATCTGACTCAGCCAATGCGAAGTGATCCGCCATCAACAATGCTCCTTGTGCATCGATCATTGCTCGTCCAGTAAACGTGTGTTTTTGTCCAAGCATTCGACTTCTCAACTCAGCCAAGAATGCATCACCGCCATCGACTTGGGTTGCATCTCGAACTTCGGCCATCGTTTGGCCCAGGAATGCTTCAGCACTAACGCGACCCAAGATTAAGGCACCATTGGACACCCCATCATCGAGTATGATTCGCAGTCGTAAATCCTCTACCCCTTCCTGTGGACCGTGTTCTCTACAAGCACCATCCCGCATGGCCTTCTTACATTCGGGGCATCTGTGGATAATTCCTGAACCCGAAGCGACTGAGATGACGGCAGCAGTACTGGTAACACCACTGCGTGAACCGCCGGATAGAAGCTCGGTGAAATCTACCTCTACTGAATGCGTGCTCGCATCGATTGCTTCCCATGGAATTGCATCTAGAACTTCTGCCTGTTCGCTGCGATCAACGGTCAAATCAGGCGTTCCTTGCCATGAACGGACACGGACATTGCTGAGTTTCAAGGCGAGGGGAAGGGAACCCTCATCAATCGGTAATTCTGACCATGCGGTCAACCTACAGGTACCTGTTGGGTCAACAGCATCACCACCCCAAACGGTCTTTTCTGCACCATCTTGCCCGGTAAAACTTCGACTACCCCATGAGGTCAGTTGAACGGTGATGCTCACATCACTAGAGCCATCTCGGAGTTGTCCAATTTGCATTACTGAAGATGCTTCAAGATCGTCTAGACTGGCAAAACCACTGTCATGATAAATTTCGACTTTGGTTCGATCACCAATGTTCAGTTCGGGTGTGTTTCGGAATCTTCGAATGGCGGCACCCTCAACTTTCAGCAGTGTTCCAACCGGGTGCTCAAATTCTCCAAAACAAGCGAATCCGATGGTGCCCGTATCATCTGCAAGGCGTCCTTTGACCATGTCTAAGGTTCCGCTTCCGTCCTTTTTGTTGACGGTCATCGGGCGCGTGGAAATCACTCGTGCAACAACTGTTGCGAATCCGTCCATGCCCAATACGCGCTCGATGGAGGTGGGCTCGGACGGAGCGGCCACAACCTTTCGTTCGCTACCGCGAAGGACTGCGACCCGACTGGTTTGATTGATGTTGAGGGAACGCTTTCCATTCCACTCATTGACAGATACACCTTCCAGGCGAACTACACTGCCTGGGCTGAGGCTTTCGGCATGATTGCCCCAGTCCTTGAAATCCCAACGGGTGCGAATTCCGCCTTCTTCCCAAGGGTTGTCTTCAATCCAACCAAAGGCAGTCTGTTTCTCTTCACCTCGAACCATCGTCATTCTAGGGACATATGTCACAACTTCAACCTCGATGGTGACATTTTTGTCATCCGAAGATAAATCTGTGAATCTCTCGACTGATTTCACTGCAGGCCGAGAGGATGTGGATTTCGGAGCATTTACTTCCATCCCTGCTTCTTTTTGGAAGTGTTCTATGACACTACGGAGGGCGTGTTTTGGCGGCACGAGGAATTCATCTCTATAACGGGTGAATTCACCTGCAATCGCTGATTCATCTGCATCTGGTACGGCTTCTTTGACCGCACGGATTTCTTCTTCAAATTCTTCTGGGTTAGACATTTCGAATTACTCCTGGGAGGGTCAGAAGACCGCGTCCGCACGAGCATGTCCTGCTTGGGTTGAGTCACAACCCGGGCAGAGAACAATGGTCGATCGTGCTGTTTGGGGAAGACGCGGCACTCCATTACCTCCGGGAAACATCACCGGGTTACGGGGGTTCTTGAACTCTCGTATATCCCCGTTGTAAGGAATCGCAAGCAGGGCAGGGATTGTTATCAAATGAGAATGTGGGCGTGACGTGGCCGACGTGGAATCCTTTCATTTTGAAGGGACTGAAATCGCCCCTGGAACGGGTAAAGAAGTATCGCTTAATCTCGGCGATGGACCCGCAGGTAACCCCCGCAGTATGCCGGTTTACATCATTCACGGCAATCGACCAGGACCCGTCTTGGCATTGACTGCAGGCATCCACGGAGATGAGTTGAATGGGGTTTCAGTGGCACATCACCTCATCCATGGCGACGACCATATCGCCGGAACGGATGATGACCGAATCTCGCGCGAAGAGTTAGCAGGGACAGTCATCTGTGTCCCCGTAGTCAATATCGAAGGAATGCTCTTGGAACAAAGGGGCGCCCCAGATAACAAAGATATCAATCGACTCTTTCCAGGGAAGAAAAAAGGGAACCAATCTCAGAGAATTGCATACGCGTTGTTCCAATCTGTAGTCAAGCGCGCCGATTACCTGATCGATTTACACTCAGCCCCTCATTCAAGAACAAACCTCCCCCATGTACGGGCGAACTTCGATCGCAAGGAATGTATGGAATTGGCTCGCGCCTTTGGGACGCAAATTATCTTGCATTCCAAGGGACCAAAGGGGTCGCTCCGAAGAACTGCAACCAGTGATGGGACTCCCACCATTTTGTTGGAAGCGGGCACAGCTCATCGATTTGAAATGGATGCGGTCCACGCCGGAATTGAAGGTGTTCTCAACGTCATGGGACACCTCGGCATGATTGAGAGAGAGGCTCGATTGCCAGCTGTCCGATTACTTGTTCGACGTTCAAAGTGGGCAAGGGCTGAGGCAGGCGGTCTCCTCTACAGCCTTGTCAATGCAGGTGACCATGTCAAGAAGGGGCAGGAGATTGCACTCGTGACCGATCCACTCGGAGAACAAACCCACAGTATCGAAAGTCCGAGAACAGGGGTCATCGTTGGATTGGCACTAAACCCATTGATTCGTGCAGGTGACCCAATCGCCAACATTGTCCTGTGTTCTGAAGGGAAATGGAAGCGAGCCCAGAGTGAATTGGATGCGGACGACCCCGAAGAAGAATCTGTGGACGATGAGGAATCCCTCGACGACGCTTGAGACATGATGAATCAGGGCTGCGCCCCTTAGGGCGCACCGAACACTCAAGAACTCCACTTCAACGCTGGGACCTCCATGACCGAGGAGAATGTTGTCGTCGATGACAAGACCTTCTGGTGGTCGAACTGGATTCGTGTTGAGAATCTCGAACTGATCTTCTCTTTGGTTTCGATTGGCATTGTGATTTTCGTCATCCAAGAGGATTTGGTCAATACAAATCCAACATTGTTCTGGATTTTGGCAATCCTTGACCTCGCATTGGTTGGATTCTTTGTCGCTGAACTCGCAAAGGATCTCTCCTTGACCGAAGATCGCTCCGAGTGGTGGCGGGCTCAGAGTTGGGGTATGCTCGGTTTGACACCGGTGATATTGGCCGCTTTTCCACAGATTGGTGTCGTCGTTCTATTGAGAATGGTTCATTTGACCAAGGTGTATTCACTGGCGACAAATCTCCTTGGGTTGCAGGAAACAAGTGAAGAATCGCCCGTTCAACGACAAATCCAACACCTCATCTTCGTCGTCACAGCAATCGGATTTGCTGGAGGGTTCATCGCCTATCTATTCGAGCAGCACGCATCGGCGGCAGTGTGTGGAGACACGTGTATCGATACGTTACCAGAAGCCATGTGGTGGGCGATTACGACGGCGACTACAGTCGGTTACGGAGATTATGCACCTGTCACCAACGGCGGAAGGGCTGTCGCGATTTTCCTCATGTTCACAGGTATTGCCCTGTATGGATTGTTGACGGCAACACTCTCGCAACTGATCTGGGCAAAGGGCCGGAAAGGCAGAAACGGTGGTGAACAATCCTCAGCAGATACAAACGAGATGATTGAACGCTTGGAACGACTCGCAGATATGCGAAGAGATGGATGGCTTACCGCGACCGAATTTCATGATGCCAAGGCCAG
>JBJLBW010000077.1:0-5960 GCA_045568015.1 Candidatus Poseidoniales archaeon
CCACCACAACAATATTCCCTGCACTGTCGACAAGCATGTCTTCAACATGCTCATTCAATTCTCCACCAAAGCTGGTAAGCCAGAGCACATCACCATTCGAGGAGAATTTGGCAACGAAAGCGTCCAAGCCACCGGCATTCAGGGCATGCTCTTGGTCGAGAGAGAGACTTCCCCCTCGGAAAATTCCGGCAATGTAGGTATTCTGGTTCGAATCGGTTTCTACACTTCGAGTCCACACATATCCGGCATCATTGTCCTTGGTGACCCATTCCCAACCCAATGGATTGGTGGCTGTGCGGGCGGAAGTATCCTGCGTTTCAACATCGGGAAATTCTGTCTCAACGTCAAGTGAAGCGAGGCCTGAAAAACAAGAGACGAGAAGCAGCCCAACCAACAGCAGTGCGCGGTTCATAGTATGCCAAAGGCCCTATCCAAATATTACCGCTTCCCAAGGCGATTTTACCAATTATTCCGCTCCGCGCCTGATTTCGTATTCTTCACGAGTCGAGTGGAAGCGGGCCGGATTGCCTGCCCAAACTTCACCTGATGGCAAATTCTTGGTCAGAATTGATCCTGCTGCAAGGACCGAATTTTCGTGAACGATAAGCCCCGGCAATACGGTCGCACCTCCACCGATGACAACCCCGTGTTCAAGGGTCACGGGTTCCCAAAGGTCAGGGTCACCGCTCGGTGGGTACTTATCGTTCAAGATTGTAGCATTGGGTCCGATGAACACATTGTCACCGAGGTTTGAGAGGTCTGCCACATAGGCCCCCCCTTGAATCCTCGTTCCATCTCCTAGCGTGACATTCCGTCCGACATGTGCCAGACAACCAATACTCACATTTGAGCCGATTTGACAATCTTTGCCGATGTAACAAGGGGCCCACGCGACCGACCCGTCGGGTAGATCGATTCGTTCCCCTCCAGCCATCGTCTTCACTCCAACTCAAGGTGGGCTAGGATTCGAGCGACATGCCCCTTTGCCTTGACACCATATTTTGCCAAAGACAACGTTCCATCAGCCTCGATTACAAAGGTGGAACGTGAGATGCCCATGTATGTTCGACCGTAGTTTTTCTTTTCCCGCCAAACGCCATATTGTTCCAATAATTCCCCTTCGGTGTCCAATAACAAAGGGAAATTCAAGTCTTGTTTTTCAGTGAAATTCTGGTGTGATTTTGCACTATCCTTTGAAACGCCAAATACGGCTACATCCGCCGAACTCAGTGCAGCCATATTGTCGCGGAAATCACAAGCCTGTGTCGTACATCCTGGTGTGGAATCCTTTGGATAGAAGTACAATACCACACGCTTCCCTGCTGCGAGCAGGTCGCTCAAATTCCAAACATTTCCTGCACCATCCTCGGCTGAAAACAGAGGTGCTTGCATCCCGTCTTCCAATGTAACTTCGTTGCCCATGCCGTAGCGAATCAATTCCTGCATTCAAACCCGACGATTGCCCCCGCTCTCATCTCGGATTCTCTTTTTTGTCGCGGTCCATGAACAAATTTGGCATTTCGACAAATCGTGATTTCTTGCAGGACAGTATTCTCTACCGAAGAAGATAATCTGCAAATGGCGTGTATTCCATGTTTCCTTTGGCCAAAGTTGCTTCAGATCCCTCTCAGTCTGCTCGACATTTTTCGCCTTAGACAAACCCCAACGTGCTGCCAAGCGATGAATATGGGTGTCGACTGGAAAGGCAGGAATCCCATACCATTGTGCCATGACAACACTGGCGGTTTTGTGGCCGACACCGGCGAGACTTTCGAGATAATCCCAATCGGCTCGCATCCCTTTGCCTTCGATAATCTGCTCAGCCATCCTTCGCAAATTCTTGGCTTTGGTTGGGGCCAACCCAATCTCTCGAATCAACGCTTGAATTTCATCAACTTCCAAAGTCGCCATCTCTTCAGGGGTGCTTGCTTTGGCGAAGAGTGCAGGTGTGACCTCGTTGACTTTTTTGTCAGTGGTTTGTGCCGAAAGCATCACCGCAACAAGAAGTGTGTAGGCGTTTGTATGACTCAATGGAACAGGCGTTTCAGGATACAATCCATCCAGAATTCGACCAATTTTCAGCGCCTTTTCGGCCCGGTTCATGTTTCCAGCTCCACATCCGGTTCACCCCGAATACCCAACCAGATTCCAATGGCGATACAACCGAAGAAGGGACCGTAACATGGAATCGACATCCAACCTGACCAAGTTTCTGGTTTTCCGACCAGAACCCAAGCAATCAGTGAGAGGATCGCTCCAGGGAACATCGCAAAAAGGCCGAATGCAATTGCTTTTCCAACACCCATTATTCCTCACCCTTCGCGGCCTTGAGCCCCTTCTGAATCTGTAATTCGGCCCACCACAATCCAACCAGTGAAGCCACGGTGAGTCCAATCATCAAACCCACGGGGGACCGATCAGCACCCGTTCCATACCAGAGGAAGAGGAACATGAACCCTGCAATGGCCAACAAACCAAGTCGTAAGATGAGTGCTACAATTTGGGGCCGCATACAATCACCAGAGTAACTGTTCCAAGTCCGAGCCGCTACGGCAGTTGAGGATGTCGGTCTGTTCCAGCCACCCTTTCCTTGCAATTTGGGCACCAAACCAGACATCTTTGAGGCCCTGTGGACTATGTGCATCTGGATTGATTGAGATGGGGACTCCCTGCTCTTTGGCATAGCGACAGTATCGCCAATCCAAATCCAAGCGATAGGGACTCGCATTAATTTCAACAACCTTGAGTTCACCTTCGGCGTTGAGTTCACCCATCCGCCGTAGAACGGCATGAAGGTCGACAGCAAAACCATCTCGCCCCCCTAGAATTCGCCCTGTGGGGTGGCCAAGAATTGTGAACGAAGGGTCTTCAATGGCCTTGATGAGAGTTTCAGTATTCACATCTTCATCGCGCTTCATCCATGTGGGTAACTGATGCACACTTCCCACCACGTGATCCAATACACTTCGTTCATCATCGGAGTAGTCCAGACTCCCATCGGGCAGAATATCACATTCGTTCCCATGGAATAAGCGGAAGTCCACACCTTTGTCAGACCAGTTTTCATTCAAGGCCTTAATTTCCGCAGATTGTGAAACGAGTTCATCCGGGCTAAGACCATTGGCGATTTGGAGAACCTGACTGTGATCAGCGATGCCTAGAAACTCCCAACCCAAGTTCTGTGCGGCCTCGGCCATTTGGCTGAGTGTGGCCGTTCCATCCGAAGCTGTAGTATGGTTGTGGAAAGATCCTTTCAGCATAGATGCCTCCATCAAGCGGGGCAGCGTTCCAGCATCTGCCGCTTCCATTTCGCCTGAATCTTCTCGCAATTCAGGAGGGACCCATTGCAATTCTAGATGGTCATAAA
The DNA here is from genome assembly GCA_045568015.1 of Candidatus Poseidoniales archaeon. Lineage (GTDB taxonomy): Archaea > Thermoplasmatota > Poseidoniia > Poseidoniales > Thalassarchaeaceae > MGIIb-P. The sequence continues at coordinate 3,368 of JBJLBW010000077.1, forward strand.
TTTCAGATTCTTTTTCAGCGGGAAGTGAAAATTCAGCGGCCTCAATACCCTTTAGATCGCCCACGGCATCGACCGGAAACAATCCGAATTCATTGAGTCGAAGCCCCCGGTCCAATGCGCGTTGTCGCATTCGGACATTGTGCTCTTTTGAACCTGTAAAGTAAGCCAATGTGAAAGCAAAAACGTGAGGTGGCACAAGTCGGACTTGAGCATCGATGGTCGTATTGGATGCCATCTCTTCGTAGGCATCTCCACCCAAAGCCTCGAGAACACCTCCATCAAGCCCCGATTCCATCACCTCGTCGGAGAAGAATTCTGTGCCGAGGATGATACTGACCTTGGATGAACCTGCACCCTTGACATCTGCAACCCCTGGGAGTGAAACAATCTGCTCGGTCACAGCCTCGACATCTTCAGGCAATACTGCCGCAACGATGTCTAGGTCACCAATCGTTTCTTTCCGTCGGCGGGTTGAACCTGCCAACTGGGCCCTAGAAACACCATCCATCGACGAGATTCTCGTTTCCAATGCCTCACCATACAGTAGGCCCACATCGAGTCGCCTTCGACCAGAAAATCGCTTGAGAAGTTCAATTCCATCCAGCACTTTCTGCTCCGATTTTTCACCCATTCGATCCAATTCTCGAAGATGGCCACTTTCGCCTGCAACCTTCAGCCGTTTTATTGAATCGACACCCAATTCATCATGGAATTGTTTGATACGCTTGGGTCCAAGTCCAGGGATGGCCAACATTTGGATGAGGCCAGGAGGGACACTCGTGTACAATTCTCCAATATCACCCCATGTTCCTTCAGTGAGCGCTTCTGTAATCAGTCCGGCAATCCCTTTCCCAATGCCCTTGACATCCGTGAGGCGACCTTCAGAGGCCACAGTCCATAGATCCTCTTCAAGCGAACCTAGAGTTCTGGAAGCGTTCTGATAGGACCGAACACGGAAGGGATTCGCTCCCTTCAATTCCAACAGAACACCGACTTGTTCTAGGACCATTACGACGTTTGACTTTGAATGGTATGGCGGGCCGTTGCGGCGAGGGCGAGGAAGACTCCAACCTGCTACCTTCACCATGAACGACAAGAATACACGGACGTTCTTGACTCTTGGCACAGGCTGAAGAGCCTCCTCTTCATGGAAGCCACATGGAGTCAGTGGAAACACTCAGCCAACTGCTCTGTGCTTCCACCCTAATGCTATGGGTCCTCATTGCCACCCTTTCCCGCAGTGATGAATCGGAAAACCGTGCGCAATGGGCAATGGTTGTTCTCTCTCTTTCAGCGATGGTTTCCCTCATCTTCCTCGACCTTTCAGGCGGCAGTCTTTGGGGTTCGACCTATCTGCCCAAACCATTGGCAGTTCTGTGCCTTGCATTCGCCTTTTTGGCACGCCTCAACATCAAAGGTCGCAGCATCTCACAAGGGATGAACCCCCATCAAATCATGAAGGAAAATCGAGAAGCCGAAGAAGAGTGATTATTCCTTACGGTTGATGACGAATTCAGGACTTTCAGGGATTGAGTGTTCAATGTGGTGTTCGTGTTTTCCACCTCGGCGAATCTGATCGAACCGCGCTTCAGTTTGCCGATCAGTCGTCTGTTTCCGGTTCATATTCCTGTGCCACGCGCGTCGCGCGCGAGATACCCGAACAATACCGATGAGGCTGAAACTGCCTATGAGTAATATGAGTCCCGCTTGTATACTGCTAATTTCCCATGGTGTGTGTTCAGTGAACCATTCAGCAAAACCATCGAGTATACGATTGATGAAAGAAAGATCAGGGGGGTTGCCACCTTCGCTCTGGCTGTTCATCCCAGCCCATTCATCTCCTGTGACTTCAATGGGTAAATCGACGGTGTGACTGGCCGAACTGTTCGCCCGCGCAAAAATCCGCAACTGGGCCATTGCGATTCCTTCGGAGAGTCCTGACATCGTAACTTTCAGTTCCAGAACTTCGCCCGAATTGATGTCATAATATGCAGGGTCGAACTCATCTCGTAGATGGGTATCATCTTCGACATCGATGAGTACATTTAGCGCGACAGGCCCCTCATTTCCTATCGTGCATGTGAATGTAACCGGTTCACCCAAGTCGAGGGTTGCTACGGGTGGATCACATCCAGTTGAAAATACGGGTTCGTGAATGTCTGGGTTGTTTGGATAGGCATCCGCCCCATCCCAAACCGTGTAATTCTCGGTAGGGTCGTCATATCCATCCCCATCACTATCCTCTGCTGAGGAAAATGGTGCGAGCAATAGTGCAACAAAGACGGCGAAAATAAGCCGCCGCAAGGGATTCACTCCTCGGACTTGAGTTTGTCATCGATGAAGGCACGCATGTATTCCGGCAACTCTCCATTGACGAACACTACATCGTTGACTTCTTCCAATTTCATCAGTGCGTAGTAAATTTGCATGGCCGTCATCGGTGTGCTGCTACATCCAGTACAACCGCCTTCCAATCCAATCATGATGATTCCATCCGTCGTATCGATGACATTGACCACGCCATCATGCGCATCAAGGATGGCCTGAACAGGTCCGACGCTTTCCAGAATCAACTGTTTGTCAACCGCTGCCA
>JBJLBW010000078.1:0-5954 GCA_045568015.1 Candidatus Poseidoniales archaeon
CCAGTCATGGCGAAAATCATCTTGTGATCTCTTGAACCAACTCCTATTTTGCTGCCCAACCAGCGTGTAAATCCACCGACATAATTTTTCAGAACCGTTTCCGAGAGGATATCCTGAATTTTCCCATCCGCCATGATGACGCAGGTTTCGTTGGGCTTGAGTACGATATTTTTCGTAGACCAAGAATTGATTGAACCTGTGTCAATCATCCTCGCAATTACTTCGGGCGTTTCTCTCCATCGATGCGTTGCCATATTTTCACTTCCTATTGTATCCCTTTTAGGACCGCTCTGCGCTCACTGAAATGTCCTCGTACACTGCTGACCAGTTGCCTGGTTTCACGAACCGCCTTCATCGCATCGCCATCTTCGGCTGCTGCCTTTTCCAGATCGTTGCTGCGATTCACAGCCTTGACCAAGAGCGTAATCGTTTCATGGTCGTGTTTGATTAACTTTGCAAGAACTTTCTTTGAGGTGGTGATTTGCTTACTGAAGAATGGATGTTCGCCACCGGTTTCACCGAGGTTGACATCATTTCGAAGGGCATCGATTTCTTCGATGGTTGATTGGCAGGCTTTGGCGAGTTTGACATTGCCATCTCGGTAGGCGTCATCGTGTACATTCTCAACATGGGTTCGGACACGATCTGCGCAGCGAAGGATTTCCTCTTTGACCGCAACATCGGTTTCTCGACGCTTATCACGCTGATATGCACTGTATCCACCCACAATCAGGCCAAGGGCCCGAACGTAGGTCAAAGTGTCCGCAGGATTGCCTATTGTCATTCTACCACCCATAGGGTGGTTCCCCTGTTCATTCTTGATTCCTTCCCCAATGTGCTCCGGTATATCCCCGGGGCTCATTCACTTCGAGCGAGAATTTCAGAACTTGCGATGGTTACGACCCCTGACCCGATGAGAGCCGAAAGGAAGACCTCAAGGTTGGCCAAACCAAATTCATTGGTTGGTGAGGTCAGGTAGCCAATGCCTGTACTCAAATCTGCAGTATACATGCCGTAAACCACTACAGATAGCAAACCGCAGACGGCTCCAGCCAAAGATGCCCTTGAATCGATTCGTTCCCAGAGTGTTAGCAAGACGGGTAAAACGGTGGCTGCGGCGAGTAAATCAGCGAACAGAAAGATTCCGAAAACACTGATGGCGTTGAACGTAAAACCACCAATCGTGGGGCCTGTCGCGAGATAAATCGCCAATGGAATCATGGCTACTGTCACGACACGAGCCTGTTTCAAATCCATCTTCCCATCGGCCAAATCTCTGTTAATCGATGCGGAGACCGCATTTTGGAGGGTATCCACGCTTGAGCAGACCAATGCGATTCCAAGGACGACAAAACCAGCGATTACCAATACATGCACATCCTCCAAGAGAATGAAGAATGCCGCAGAGGGGTCGTCTGCCGCGCCTTGGGCAGCTGCAACCGTCCCCAAAACTCCCATGATGAAAACCAGTGGAAGTACAAGGCCTGCGGCGAGTAGGGACCCTTTCTTGAGAGCCTCCTCATCTTCAGAGGCCCAGGCTCGCTGCCAATTTCCTTGTGAGAACATTTCAGCAGCGGTGATGGCAATAACAAGTGCCAAGCCAGATTTGAACGAGTCCATGTAGGACATGCTTCCAATGCTCCATGAGTCCTCGGGATTGTATGCCTTCGCATCTGAAATCAAAGAACTGAGGTCTCCAGCAAACAAGATGAGTAGAAGCGCGATGACGAGCCAAAGGACAACCCATGCTTGAATCCGGTCGGTCCGAAGTGAGGCAGGTAAACCACCGTACGCGGTATATGCTGCTGTGACAGCTCCTACCGCAAGCATGGGGACGATTGGATCCATATCGGCAAGGACATGCATGGCTTTGCCAATCGCCGTGAATTCTGCAAACAAGAATGTGAACATGTAAACGACTGAAATGATGCCAACGTAGATTTGCATAGGTCGCCCAATTCTCATTCGTACATAGTCTGCCAATGTCACACCATCTGGCAACTTTTCACGCACCATTGGACCTACATAGGCCAGGAGTAAGAATGGAGTCGAAGCCGAAACAGCGTATCCAACGACATCCCAGAAACCGCCCCAATAACCAACTTCACTAGGGCCAAAGAGAATCCAAATTCCCATACCCGATGCAAATAGGCTCAGTCCAATTCTCAGCCAACTTTGCGTGCCACGAGCCGATAGATATTCATCGGCATCGAGCTCTTTTTCGGTCGCCGCTTGGTATCCGATATAGCCAAAGAAACCAAGTGTTGCAAGCATCAATCCATATGCGATATTTGTGTCCATTTTTTCTCCCTCCGCTGGCATTACCCAGATCAGGTTCGTGGGTCGTTGTCCGAAGACAACCTCTCAGCAAGTGCTCCCCAGTAATCGTGGCTTGCAAATTCGATTATTGAACATTACAGTTATTCATCGGGCTGCAAGAAGGAGTAGCCCCAATCTTGCGGGATGTCGAGTGTGCGTTTGACGCTGCGCGGGCTGATCCATCGCAGTAGGTTAAGTGGACCACCCGCCTTGTCATTGGTTCCTGATGCACGCGCTCCACCGAAAGGCTGCTGAGCGACAACTGCACCGGTTGGTTTGTCGTTGATGTAGAAGTTTCCAGCGGTAAAACGGAGGGCGTTGAATGCGGTTTGAATATCCTCTTCATTCGTAGCGAAAATGGACCCTGTCAGCGCATATGGACTGGCTTGATCGCAGATTTTGAGCGTTTTCTCAAAGTCATCATCATCGTACAGATATACGGTTAGAACCGGGCCGAAAATTTCCTCCACCATCGATTCATAATTGGGGTCTGTGGTCACGATTATCGTGGGTTCGATAAACCAGCCTACGCTGTCATCGCAACCGCCACCGATGACGATTTCACACGCATCACTTGCTTTGGCACGGTCAATGTAACCTGAGATTTTGTCAAAGGCTCGCTGATCGATGACCGCAGTCATGAAATTGGTAAAGTCCCGTGCATCACCCATGGTAATTTTTCGAACTTCAGCAACCAATTGCCATCCCATCCGGTCCCATATCGATTTTGGTACATACGCACGCGAGGCCGCAGAACACTTCTGTCCCTGATACTCAAAGGAACCACGAAGCAATGCGACGAGCAGCCCTTGTTCATCACAATCAGGATGCGCGACTACGAAGTCCTTGCCACCTGTTTCACCCACAATTCGCGGATAGGATTTGAGGTTGGGTAATGCTTCGCCAATTCTCTGCCACAATCCTTGGAACACCGCGGTTGAACCTGTAAAGTGAACACCCGCGAAGTCAGGATTTGACAAACAGACATCCGAAATGTCTGGGCCACTACTGGGGACGAAGTTGATGACGCCAGCAGGCAATCCAGCCTCCATCATGAGTTCCATCAATACGTAATTGGAATGGTATGAATTTCGACTCGGCTTCCACACTGCTGTATTGCCTAGGATTGCGGGAGCACTGGGTAGATTCGCAGCGATGCTGCTGAAGTTGAACGGAGTAATGGCCAACACGAAACCTTCCAGAGGACGAATTTCTGTGCTATTTTCCACGCCCGCCGGGGACACCAAAGGTTGGTACATGTCGTGGAATTGTCGAGCATAAAAGCAGTTGAAATTCCAAAAGTCAATCAGTTCACAAGCCGCGTCGATTTCAGCCTGGAAAGCGGTCTTGCTTTGGTTGAGCATGGTTGATGCATTCACCCTCATGCGCCAATCTCCGGCCAAGAGTTCTGCACAGCGCTCAAAGATGGCGCATCGCGCCTCAAGACCCATGTTGATCCAATCCTCCTGTGCATCGATGGCAGCTTGGCATGCCGCAGCAATTTCTGCCTTGCCCGCCTGATGCACATTGGCAATGATGTGGCCATGCTTGTGAGGGATGACCTGAGTTGCCGTGTTTCCAGTGAATACCTTCTCGCCATTGATAATGCAGGGGATTTCCACGACTTCCGCCATTTGTCGATCTAGTTCGGTTTGCAATTTGGCTCGTTCAGGACTCCCTGGCGCGTATCCGAGGATGGGTTCGTTGACAGGCTGGCTCGACATAGGCTCAACCCTCTCCATACAGTGTTTGATGGTTGCGAATCACGCCTGAGCCAATGGCCGTGCGATTCAAGGGCCGGCGTCGTGGCCCTTGGCCCATGTCAGAGGGCGAGTTGGTTCGCACCGCATTGTTTGATGCGCATGTCGAACGCGGTGGGAACATCGTCGATTTCCATGGATTTGAATTGCCCATTTGGTATACCTCGATGATGGATGAACATCTCAATACGCGTGAGAATGCCGGATTGTTCGATGTATCTCACATGGGTTTTTTCCGTTTTTCCGGTGAAAATGTACGTGAGTGGCTCGATGGAGTGGGCACACAAAAAGCGAGTCTGATCAATCCGGGAAGATGCGCCTACACCCATTTCCTCGACGACGATGGAATCATCATCGATGACATGATTTTCTGCGTTGTCAGTGAAACCGAAATTTTGGGCGTGCCCAATGCGAGTATGATCGACCATATGTGGGATCATTTTCACACACATATAGCGGATGGAATCAGCATCGAAAATATATCTGACGAAACCAGTATTCTGGCTCTTCAAGGCCCTGAATCACCCCATATCTTAGGCACGATTCTTGGTGAGGGAAATGTGGTCCGTCATTTCCACGGTCAAGCGATTTCAGAGAATTCACTTGGCATCACCGGTTGGATTCAGGGGACTGGATATACCGGCGAAAGAGGCTTCGAAATATTCGTCCCCAATGGCCAAGTCAAGGCGCTCTGGGATGCACTGCTCGACGATGGGGGTCATGGCATTAGTCCGGTAGGACTTGGAGCGAGAGACACACTTCGTATGGAGAAAGGATTCTTGCTTTCTGGACAGGATTTCTGTCATCCTGATTTGGGCGGTTCGGAAGGCCTGTCTCGAGATACAGCTGAGACGTTCGTACCGTTTGGATTGAACATGGATCACGAATTCATCGGCAAGCCCCGTGTGGCTGCTACAAAAGCCCGACATCTCGATGGTGGTGGCATCAAATGGCTTGGGCTCAAAGCCACTGGAAAGGGACCATTCCCGCGAATGGGTCACGCGGTTCTGAAAGATGGGGTTCAGATTGGAACCATCACCTCTGGTGGCCCTTCACCGAGTCTTGGGAAAGTTGGCATTGGATTGGCATACCTCGAAGGTGTTGAAGTCGGCGAAGAAGTTGAAATTGCAGTCAATCCTCGTCGAAACCTCCCAGCGGTCGTCGTTCGGCCGCCGTTCATCTAAACTGAACGTTGAAATGGGAACGCCCAAAGGGCGTTCGCATGCAAGCGCGCGGCCGACTCGTCATCTCGACCCTTTTGTTGCTGATTCTCGCCCCTTGGGTTGCTTCGATTGATGCGATTGAGGAACCCCCTGAATCCGACCTATCTGAAGCATTCCCCATCTTGAACGATGCTCAGGTCGATTCTATTCTCAGCACCGGAGCTAGAGGTGTAACGACTTGGGTCAAACAGGGTACTGCGGATACAAGTGTCAACAATGGTCCGGGCGATTTCAATAGCGTTTGGGTCAGTGATGTCGTCAATTCGACCAACAACGCCGTCATCATCTCCGGCTCTTATCGTGGGCAAGTTCTGTTTGATGGAGGTCCATCTCCTACGGTCCGCGATGAACGAACAGCCTTCGTCGCCCATCTAGACCAATGGGGCGGCTGGACTTGGTTCAAGCATACCGGCAAGCCAAGCGACTCAGTCGGTTCAGCACATATCGAGGAAGCCACGGAAGGTCCCGCAGGAATTTGGGTTTGCGGATGGATTACTGACACCATCACATTTGGTGAACATTCGGTGACAACAGGTGGCCTATACACCGACGGATTCGTGGCACTGTACAACGTATCACAAGCCAGTTGGGATTTGGTATCAACTTGGGGTGGCCCGTTCAACGACTACGCCAATGGATGCGCTGCAACCGG
>JBJLBW010000079.1:0-5843 GCA_045568015.1 Candidatus Poseidoniales archaeon
TCGCTGTCTGCGTATCCTGCAATGTCACCACGGCGGATGTCCTGTGCGGATAGACCACGAACGTTGAATCCAACGTTGTCACCAGGTTCTGCCTTGTCGACCATTGTGTGGTGCATCTCGATGCTCTTGACCTCAGCCGATTGTTGGCTTGGGTTGAAGATAACAGTCTTACCAGCATTGAGAACACCAGTTTCGATCTTACCAACAGGCACTGTTCCGATACCACTGATCTTGTAAACGTCCTGGATTGGAAGTCGTAGAGGGCGGTCGGTTGGCTTTGGACCCATCTGAATCTGGTCAATACATTCGAAGAGTGTTGGACCATTGTACCAGCCCATGTTGTCACTCTTGTTGTAGAGATTCTCTCCAAGGAAAGACGAGCAAGGAACCATTGGAACATCTGCGGGGTTGAATCCAGCCATCTTGAGCAGAGTGCTGACTTCTTCCTTTACAGTGTTGTACTTGTCTTCGCTGTAGTCGACACCAGAGATATCCATCTTGTTGATGTTAACGATTAGTTGCTTGACGCCGAGTACCTTAGCAAGGAACGCGTGTTCCTTGGTCTGTGCGTTGACACCGTCATTTGCTGCAACGCAGAGAACTGCGGCGTCAGCTTGACTGGTTCCAGTAATCATGTTCTTCACGAAGTCGCGGTGACCTGGTGCATCGATGATTGTGAAGTAGTAGTTAGGTGTGAATAGTTCCTTGTGAGCAACGTCGATCGTGATTCCACGCTCGCGCTCTTCCTTCAGTCCATCCATAACGTATGCGAGACCGAATCCGGCCTTGCCCATCTCCTGAGCTAGCTTCTCGTTCTTTTCAATAACGTGGTCTTCGATGTGGCCAGTGTCGAGTAGTAAACGACCGACTGTGGTCGATTTACCGTGGTCGACGTGACCTACGAATACAATGTTTAGGTGCGGCTTTTTCTTATCTTCCCACTGAGATCCCATGTTGAGTCCTTCCTTTGAGCGTCCCGCCGACCCAACTCCCGTATATGAAGGCATCCTTCGCAAAAGGATTCGATGAATCCCACTCAAATACAATACTGTAAAGCCAAAATGGGTTTACTTGTACTCCAAAATGATGACAAATGACTTCACAGTGGTATCATGTGCCTTTTCATTGACTAAATCCACAGTCCAACCACCATCGAGGTAATTGCGGAAATGTTGGGTGCTCAAACGAAGATCTATGCAGCGGTCATCATCAGAACAATCGCCAGCAGTTCGCTGTTCATCGTCAAGATATGTTGTGTTGGCTACCTCTTCGGTATCTGAATCGGATTGTGACCCATTGTATACGTAGGCATCGAGCTTGTTTGCACAAATGCTGGAGGGTGTGCAAGTCCCAGGTTGCCAGTCGTCATCTTGTTTAGGATAGGAAAATTGAATCTTGACATATCGAACTGTATTGCCGGTATCCTGATCGTAGGTCACTGGATAGGCGAACGTCACCGTACCGGATCCCGATGTTCCATTGCTATCAATCGTGAACTCAGACCAAGAGCCTCGATAATTAACGTAGACATCCATATCCATGGTGTCAACGAATCCTTCATTGTCGATGACGGTGAGGCGAATTTCGTACTCTCCTGGCCAAACATTGGTCCACTCCGCGTTCTCACCCGTCTTGTCAACATCGTTGGCCGTATCGCCATCACCATCACTGTCGAAGTGGATGTCCAAATCCCATTCGTAATCGGTGAGATATGAACTGTCTCCGCCCGCTGCTGAGGGTGAGCCATCCAATTGAATGGTGGTCATCGCGTCCACTGTGTCGTCGCTAGTCTCCATTTCTTCTTCACAAATCCAAACGAGGATGTGTGTACCGGCAGCCGGGTTTTCACCCGTGCAATCATCTTGTTTGTAGTGGTTGATTGAGGCTGTGGGCTTTATTGCATCTGCAGATGCCACAACGATGCTCTTGGTTTCTATGCCGGCCATATCACCGCTGTCGGTTACAGTAAGCGTGATTGTCTTGGGGCCTTCAGAATTGTATGTGTGCGTTACTGTGGATAATCCGATGCCATCCTGTGTATTGTCATCACCAAAGTTCCATTCGAAGTCCATTTGATCGTTGTTTGGATCCCGTGTTGCTGATGCATCAAACGTAACCGTCTCTCCAACTTTTACCGTCCCAGAGGGTGAGATTGTAAAAGAGACGATAGGAGCGGCATTGCTCGACATTGAATCAAGGCACCCAGCCATTGCTGTGGCCATCAGGAGGAAGGTCGTGAACAGCACTGTGCCGCGTCGCATGAACTCAAGGAGGTGTTTGCCCGTCATCAACCATTCGCTAAAATGGACGCCTACGGCGTCAGAAGAAATCAAACGTTTGTTGGCGGCTGCCCAATAGCAAATCTTTGTCCGACCACCCATACACTTCGGTGATTCGACCCATCGCTCGAGCGAGCCGTTCAGCATAGAACGACCAATCGGGAATAGGGGGGGCGTCTCCGGTCTCGGCAACCAGCCATGGTTCGACCGCTTGTCGGCCATTTTCATCCTTTGCAGCTGTGACGATGTAACTGACTTTCATTCCGGGTGTAAAGGGCAATCCCCGTGCAATCCGTTTCCTTGCCGCCTGAACATATGGCAGCCCATCGGGATTTGAATACACAGAGAAATCAACTGTTCCATCCTTGAGGACCTTGCCTTTACAGGAACGACTGAGAATGAGATCTACCACCTCAACTTCTCCTGCTTTCACCGAACGAATCAGATTGATGACGTGCTTGTAGGCGCCCTCCTCATCACCATCGAGAATTCGCTCGAAGGTCCCCATCATCGTCCGATTCAGCAAATCAAAGGAATCGGTTCTCCTGACCTCATATCCTCGTATGAGCAAATCTTCTTCCGGCCAGACTACGCGACCGACATAGCGCTTCTTTGCGCCGTGACTGAAGAATACTGAGAGACCTTTCTCAAATTCGAGTTCAGCACCTTCTTTGGTGAAGCGGGCTGCCAGTTCATGCCCAAATGATATGAGTGCATCATTCCCTTCATCGGGTGCCGAAACAAAGACTGAATCTGTATCTGAATAGACTACTGGGTGGCCTTCTTCATCCAATGCATGGATGATTTTCTTGATGTTGGACCGGGCCCATGCGGTAATGGCTGAACCGATATCTGGATGTGTAAACCGATAGAATGCTGATGCGAACACCCCGTAGAAAGTGTTCATCAGAATTTTCACCGCTGATTGCATTTGGTCATGGAACATGCGTGTTGAATCGTCCTCCGCACTTTTCATCAGCGCTTTGTGCTCATCTCGCTGCGCCATCAAATCCTGTAGCAAACGTGGAACCAATCCTTCGCGGACCTCCTTCTTCAGGAATTTCGTTCCGCTCGGTGACTGGTTAACTTCGGAAGAATCGTCTGTACTGTCAACACGCGTTGTGTGACAGATGTTGTTGGTAATCATAATCGAAGGGTACATCGATTTGAAATCGAGTACGGCAACCCATGGATAACGACCTCCTTCAATATCGTGAACGTAACCACCGGTAATGGCGTCTGATTTGCCCCCACGACGCGTCATGGGAACCGCAATGTTTTCTCGATCTGCAAGGCGTATGACGAGGCTGTCCAACCATTGACTGGTTGAGCCAATAATCGCAGTTTCGAGCGGCACCATGCCAACGGCTGCGAGGGCTTCCTTGCGTGCGGTGGCGGAAATGGCATCAAGAATCTCAATGGGTAACAATGCGTCCTGTGCACAATATTCGAGAACAACATCTGGGCGAGCTGCCCATTCCTCATCCATACGACTGGCATCAACATCCATCTTGCGTAGTTCTTCTCGTTCTGGGAACAACAATTCTGAAACGAATTTCAGAGTCTCTCGTTTTGGTCGCAATGTCATTCGGGCCTCCCACCAGGCGTCCATTACACATCGACCACTTAGAGTCCATTTCCGATTCTGCTGGCGATTGGCCAAAATGGGTGCACCGCGCCTGCTCCCTTTGCACGCCTCCTCTGTAACGGGTACGCGACCCCAGCCGGCGAGCATTGCTCTGGTCAATCGATCCTTGGAATCCTCCAACTCTTCCATGCGCTCCTTGATTTTCGGTAAATCGAAATTATCGATATTGTATCCTGTGATGATGTCGGGGTCACTGTCACGCACAAGGCGTGTCAAGCCTTCAAGCATCTCACGTTCATCACCTCTGAAGGTGTGTGTCTCACTCTCACCATTTTGTTCAACCACTGCTGCTGCGCATAGAATCCGGCCGGTCTCAATGCTGGTTTCCAAATCGAATGAAAAGGTCACCAACGGTGCAGCGAACGCTTCGATTGCGCGTAAATCGTCGATATGACAGCGCGCCACCTGATCGGTTGGATACAGTCCTCGCCCGCCTGCATCGCGAATGGTATCGCCATCCTTTGGGAGTAAATCGCCTTTCCAAGCGATGTGCGGTCCGAGGTTCAAATCCAACAGAAGGCGTTGTGGAAATACGATGTCTGCACTGGTCACCACCCAGCCGTCAGATTTCAGAGCGTCTCGAATTTTTGGTACATTGTAGGGTTGCTTGACCTCAACCTTCCAATGGGGTTTGGTACCCAAATCAGTCCACTTATCGACTGGAGAATGAATCAATGTGACATCCTTGACCTTGCGAACCTTTTCCAATCGCTCTTCAATGTCAGTTGGTAAATCCCCTGTCTTTCCAATGACTGCAATTTCAAGGAAAGGTCTCAATCCATGAACTAGCAATAGCGTCGAGTGGCCCTCGCGCGCGCGTAACCAGAGTTCGACCACCGTTTGCGAGCCAAAGCCTTGGTAGGAAGCCGCGACAATACAGGCCTCCTCTTCGGCGGACATGCACCTTGATTGTGGCGGGTGTCTTTGAATTCTATGGGGATGCATCGCTGCAAAAAGTGAGAGAAAAGGCAGGCGGAATGGTTGAGAACCACCCCCTGCGTTGACGACATAGTCAGATACGCATAGGCGGGGGTAATTTCGATGGAGGAGCAAATTGACTGGGACGCACTCACCTTTTCGTTTACTCCTACAGACACGATGTATGTCGCCACCTGTAAACTCGGGGAAGAGTGGGAAGAGGGGGAGATGATGCCCTTTGGCGACATCACAATTTCTCCGGCTGCGGGTGTACTCAACTATGGCCAAGGCCTGTTTGAAGGCATGAAGGCACAGCGAAGTGTGAATGGTGGAATCGTCTTGTTCCGACCTGAGCGCAATGCGGCTCGTCTCCAAAATGGTGCGAAACGATTGGGGATGCCACCCGTTCCTGAAGAGATGTTCATCAGTGCCATCGAAAACGTGGTCGCTGCGAATGCACGTTGGGTTCCACCCACAGGGAAAGGAGCACTCTACATTCGGCCCGTCTTGTGGGGCACCGGTGCGATTCTCGGAGTATCTCCTGCACCAGAATACACGTTCATGATCTATGTCTGTCCCGTCGGGCCTTACTTCAAGGGTGGAATGCACCCGATTTCACTGAAGGTCAGTGACGATTACCATCGCGCTTGCCCTGGTGGTTCTGGTGGTGTCAAAGCAATTGGGAACTATGCTCCTGGAATGATGCCCTCAAAGGGTGCTAAGGGTGAAGGGTTTGCTGAAATCATCTACCTTGATGCTGTTGAACACAGGTACATCGAAGAAGTCGGCGCAGCCAATTTCTTCTGTGCCAAAGATGGTATCATCTACACACCTGAATTGACTGGAACCATTCTGCCCGGAATTACTCGAGCGTCGATTATCGATTTGGCCCGAAGCAAGGGCTACGAAGTCCGGGAAGAGAAGGTCGATATCGAATTTGTATTGCAAGCCGATGAGTGCTTCTGTGCGGGAACCGCTGCGGTGATCAGCCCGATTGG
>JBJLBW010000080.1:0-5840 GCA_045568015.1 Candidatus Poseidoniales archaeon
GACAGGGCTGAATGAATGGACCGCATTTGGCGGAAATTTGAATCGATGGCTGAATCTGACCAATCCATGCCTGCCTCTGGATTTGCACCGAAGAGAATGAACAAGCGAACGGTGTCGGCTCCATATTTTTCAATCATGATTTCCGGGCTAACTGTATTCCCCAAACTCTTGCTCATTTTCGCTGATCTTGAAGACAGTGATCCATCACAGATGGGGCATTTCTGGCCATCCAAGTCAACGTGATGTTCAACATTACATTCTGCACAGAAGGGGGTCGGTGCATTCACCATACCTTGGCATACCAATCGGGAGAAGGGTTCGGATACATCGTTCAGACCTGCATCTCGAAGTGCCTTGGTAAAGAATCGGGCATAGAGAAGGTGCATGATGGCATGCTCAATTCCACCGATGTAGAGATCGACCCCGTTGGACATCCAATAATCCGCATTTACCTTGTCGAAAGGAGCTGATTGATTCATCGCGTCGGTGAATCTCAGGAAATACCAAGATGAATCATAGAATGTATCCATCGTATCTGTTTCGCGTTTTGCAGCGGAACCGCAAGTCGGGCAATTCGTATTGACGAATCCATCATGGGATGCCAATGGATTGCCGGATTCGCCTTCTGTGAATACCACATCTAGGGGTAATTGTACGGGCAATTCCTCTTCGGGAACCGGGACGAATCCACATGTATCGCAGTGGATGAATGGAATTGGGGTCCCCCAGAATCGCTGACGACTAAGTAACCAGTCCTTCAGACGATATTGGATTGTCCCTACACCCATTGCTTCGCTTTCTAATGCATTGACAACTGCTGATTTTGCATCATCTCCATACAGACCATCGAATCCTGTTCGACCTGAGTTCACCATCCATCCCAAGCCCTCAAAGGCGCGACCGGTTACTTTCGGATCCTTGCCTTCTTCTTCTGAAAGAACCTGCACTATCGGAATATCGTATTTCCTCGCAAAGTCATGGTCCCTCTGATCATGTCCGGGAACGGCCATTACAGCACCCGTTCCATATGAGGCGACGACAAAATTGCCTGCGTAGATTGGAACCTGTTCACCTGTCAATGGGTTCGCAGCATAGCGTCCCAAGAATACTCCCTTCTTATCTCGAAGCATGTTGATGCGATCAAATTCTGAAATTCTAGCACACTCATCTGCAAGTTCTCGGTAGGCTGGTTCAAATTCGGTACCTGAAACCAGCGATTCGCAAAGTGGATGTTCGGGAGCCAATGTCACGAATGTGACTCCAAAAATGGTATCTGGCCGAGTGGTGAAAGCCTTGATAATTTCATCACTACCAATGATTGGAAAGTGGATATCTGCTCCATGTGAGCGACCAATCCAGTTCCTCTGCATCGTTTTGACATTCTCAGGGAATTCGATGTGATCCAACTGATCGAGTAACTCATCAGCGTATTTTGTCATCTTGAGCCACCAACTCGGAAAGTGCTTCTGCCGCACTTCACCCGCGCATCTCCAGCAACGGTTGTTCTTCACCTGCTCGTTTGCCAAAACGGTGTCACAAGAGTCGCACCAATTGGTTGGTGCAGTCCGACGTTCGACCAGACCCATCTCGTAGAACTTGAGGAATATCCATTGATTCCAGTGATAGTATGTTGAATCGCTTGTGGCCAGCTCTCTACGCCAATCATATGAGAATCCCATACGGTTCAGATCTGATCGAATACTCTCAATATTGGACCAAGTCACATCATGTGGATGGCCACCAACTTGCTTTGCAGCATTTTCTGCTGGCATTCCAAATGAATCGTAACCTATTGGGTAAAGTACGTTGTATCCTGCTAGGCGGTGAAATCTCGCCATGCTATCGCCAATGCTGTAATTGCGAACATGGCCCATGTGCATTTTTCCACTTGGGTATGGGAACATTTCCAAGCAGTAGAATTTCGGACGGCTGGTGTCTACCTCACTTTCGAATGCTTTTGCTTCGGCCCACGCAGTCTGCCAGCGGGTCTCAATTGCTGCCGGATCGTAGTCCATTACCGACCTCTCCTTACGTGTGCGTGCACCGAAGGTGCACGCTCGGCCAATTGAGGTGTCCTATTGAATGAACCGCTAAAGTTACCCTCATTCAGAGGTAACGTCGTAGTCATTGCTGTTCACCAAGAAAATCGCTTCACGCGTTAGTTGGTATCGATATCGCATGCCCACCTTCTCTCTCTCTACAAGACCAAACTTCTCGAGTGTGCGCAGATGGTGGCTCACCAATTGTTGGCTGGCCTCAAGGCGAACTGCCAACTCTTTCTGGCTTAGGTTCACGATGTCGTTTTCTGTAGCGTCAAGAAGGCGGAGAATCTTGCCCTGCAAACTGTTCGGATCTGGTGTGAGCAAGGGTACAGGCAACTCATCATCATCGAGGGTTGCTTGAATGCTGGCTGGATAAAATCGGACCAGGCGGCCATCCTTTCGTCTCCAAACCCTCTCTGCACCCTGAAGGTGTTTGAGGTGGTGGGTAAGTTGCCCATTGCTCATCTCAAGGGCCCCCAATAGGGCTCGGAAGTGAACGCCGGGATTGGCCGTTAGATAACCCATAATCCGTCCACGTTGGTACTCACCGTCGTGTTCACCTGAACGACGAACCATACCGATGAGGCCTACACCAACTTGCAACGCAGGGATCCGAATCCATTCCGTGTTGCCCAGATAGAGTAGGGTCATGAGTGAAAGGGACGTTGTCGCGACGACGGCTGCTGAAGTTGGTGCATATGTGATGATTTGATCCACAGCTGTGGGTGGGGGGGTTTGAGGAGTCACGGGTGCAATGATTTCAGGGGCGGTTTCGGTCTCATCCAATGTTTGTTTGATGATGATGCCTGACCAAGCAACACAGTCGCCGGTTGCCTCACTGGAGTGTGTTACGTAGGTACCGCTCAAACCAGGCGTAGGGGTCCAATCAGCCTCCTGCATGTGGCTGATGAAACTATGTTCTATGCCAATTGAATCTGTAAGCAACCAACATCCTTGACCGGATGTCGTGACATAATTCCAAGCGCCTGAAATGACGGTTTCATCGAATGCGTTCTCTTGCCCTTCTTCGTTGGGCCCCTCAGGCAGAATTTGTTCCGCATTATCCTCGGCCCTGTCCACTTCATGTGCGCCGTCGTATGTGTGAGCGACTTGTGTGGTAAATGTGGGTAGAGAAGTGGTTTGAATGGTCAGGTGCCAAGTTCCTTGCACCAATTCTACACCATTGTCAACAAATGGAACTTCAATCGTAGGCCATGTGTGTCCTGATTGTGACTCAATTACAATCTCATGTCCAGCCAAGTCATTGCAGCCTTCAGACCAGATTTGCATTGCGGGTTGTCCTACCAAACCGAGTTGTAGTTCTAGAGAACAATCCGTGGGCCAGTACAGAGTGAAGTCCTCCCACCCCACATTCCAAATCGACAAATCGAATGAGATACGTTCTTCCAGAGTATCTGGTGACAAGACGGTCAAATTGGTTACTGAATATCGGATACCCGATGCGTCCTGTTCATCCAATCCACAGGCGGGGTCATCCCCGCTGTTTACATGCAGGAACGGTTGGGTTGCAACCAGTTCATGATCTGGTTGACTCAATACCAAGAGGTGTACTCCATCAGCGATTTCACAACCATCAGAGCCGATGTAATCCCAACTATCTGAGGTCAAAATATGCGATGTTTGTGGACCAATCTTTTGCTCCAATCCAGAGGGTGGGCAAGAACGAGTTCCTCGTGTGTCGTAGACGATCTCTCCACTTGGAGAAATCACATGCATTTCAACAATACAAGTATCCTCATACAACAGTTTGGCTGGAGAATCAGCTGAGTTCTCGAGTGTGAAATACCAATTGAAAACATCTTCCGAAGCAATCGATGCAATGGGTTTCAAATCAGCAATTGGGCTGGTTGGTGTCTGTGTATACATCGTATCGACATTGGCCATTGCACCCACGACACCGGCAAGGGAGTATGAGAGCGTGTAATCGCCGTCAACAGCATCGTCAAAGTCCCATTCGGTCCAGCCAAGATGTATTTCCTGTCCCGCATCGATCGTTCCAGTTCCACAAGGAATCGAAGTTAGAACAGTTGTTTCCACCCGACAATTCTCATCAAATGGAAGTTCGATCGAACTCTTTCCTGAATTGACCAAGGCGAGGTGAATCATTGCAGGCATGGACGAGGTGTGGCCTAATTGGTCGCCAATGGTTTCCGAAAGAATCGCCTCAAGATGGAGATTTTCTGGCATCTCTATGGTGCGATGAAGGATGACCGATTCTGTCGCCGTAATCTCTACTTCTGGTTGTGTGAATTCAAATTCGATTTCACCGCTTGGAGCATCTCCCCAATCCCAAGTCCATGTCGAAAGAATACGTTCTTGACCCGATTGAATCATCATCGCCCGACTTTGTGTTGGACAAATTCGCTCATCGTCCAAATCTAGTTGCCAAGCCCCGTTCGTGAGAACTAAATCGAATGGGCAAGCGGGGTTATACGTCAGTTCTCTTGCAGTGTCGGCATGATTTTTGACACGTAGTGTCACTTCCAAATCCGATGAGTCTGAAAAGTATAATCCGTTCTCTGGTGCATCGATTTCGATCCGTAATTCAAATCCATTTTCAGCCGGTTCTGCAACAGCCAACGGCGCGAGAATCATCAAAATCAACAGTGCAGCAAGAGATGCCGGCCCGGTATTGACTCCTCGTAGCATGCGCTCCGCCCCGAATCGACAGCAAAGCCCTCCCGTTTGAATCCATTGGCACCCCCTAAGGGGGGCCAATGAGCATCCGAACCATTGATTGGCTGTCTACGAATCGCCAATCATGGTCCTCGCTAGGGGTGAATTCGACGTCTCCATAGGAGACGATGGTGTCGAAGTATGGGTTACACAAATGGGTCCTTGGGATAATATGAATACGGCATTTATTGATCGAGAAAACAATGTTGTAATCGTCATTGATCCGTATGATGGTGAGGGTTGGATTAGAGCACTGAATGCAGAAGGGTTGAGACCGACGCACATCCTTCTGACACACACTCACAAAGACCACACTGCTGGGGTGAAAGCCATCCGAAAAGCCTGTCCTGAAATCGAAGTTTGGGGTCATGAAGAATCGGTTTCACCAAGTCTTCTCGGTCGCATATTTTTCCGCAGAACCGATTTCACGCATATTTGGAATCACGCGCCGAACGAAATGGTTTCTTGGAAGTGTGGCTCGGTCGAACTTTCAGTCATCCATTCTCCAGGGCATTCTCCGGGACACGTTACACTACATGGTCACCGGGTGTATGTCGCCGGTGATTTGCTATTCACAATGCGTTCGGGTCGGGTCGATTTGCCCGGCTCTGACCCCGCCGCTCAATGGAGAAGCTTGGCCAAGGCCAAGGCCGTCTTGCAAACCCTACCCAATGACTGGCGTCTAATCCCTGGCCACCGGTATGATTGGATCGATGGTACCACTCCAGATTGGGTCACAATTGAAGAAGCGTTGAAGCACAATCTTTCTCTAAATGCGCCAGATATTGACGCATTCGATGCGCTGCCATTCAATCGATTCGATGACGATTTGGCGAACTAATCGAGGAGGTCGCCCAAACTTGGCAGAGCGGCTTTTTCTGCTGCTTCTTGTTCCATGTGGACCTGCCATTCAGCCTTCTCTACATAACCGAGTTCCTTCGCTTTCTCGATATCCCCAGTTGATAGATAGTGATCAATCCACTTCTGGCGCCGCTCCAGTTCTTCGTCGTTGAAGGCCATCTCTTGAGCCTGCATGTCGCGAATCTCTGAGAGTCGCTTGCGAGCTCCCATTTGCT
This sequence comes from Candidatus Poseidoniales archaeon, assembly GCA_045568015.1. Lineage (GTDB taxonomy): Archaea > Thermoplasmatota > Poseidoniia > Poseidoniales > Thalassarchaeaceae > MGIIb-P. The sequence goes on from JBJLBW010000080.1 coordinate 5,816, forward strand.
TGGCGACCAAGGCGACAAAGATGAG
>JBJLBW010000081.1:0-5833 GCA_045568015.1 Candidatus Poseidoniales archaeon
AATTGCTATTGATGTTCTTCGCAAAATGGCTGCTGCTCTGGAAATTGATGTAGAGGACTGGATTATTGTTCTCTGCTCAGACATGGGTACTGAGAATGCGTGTGTCTCAGTGGGCTCTCCTTCCGCAATCTCAGACATTAAGAAGGGGCGCATTCATTGTATGATCGTGCCTGCAAAACTTCACGATGTTGAGGCTGCTGCGCTGGAAAGGTGGGATTGACGTATGGCTGGACCCGGTAAAGTAGAATTCCCTGGACAAAAGAAGCAGCGTATGCGTGCTAGAGGAACAAAACGCGCTTCTGCAACTGTTCTAAAAAGACTTGAGGAAAATTTGGCTGAACTATTGGAGGACCCTCACTCAATGATGCCCACCGTTGCTTATTCTGTGAAGGGGCTGTTCAGCAAAGATCCGGTGAAGAAATCTCTGAAGGCATGCGCCAGTGTCATTGCCAAAAAGAACGATCGTCGATGGTTGAGTAAGCGTATGGTAAGACGTGGAGGCGATGCGGTCGCTAGAGGTCTTGCAGGCTCACTACATGCGGCCCATGACGATGAACGCAGTATGGTTGCAGTCTTCGAACATCCAATCTTTGGCACATCCTCGTTTGTTCGACGCGGGGTTTCCAAACCCACACAACTTGTCGCATTCCAAAATTATGGACATCCTCGTCAGCGGTTGCTGGCCTGGGATGAGCATGCAAAGAAAGGGTGGTGGTTCTTCTCGATGGAAGAAGGAGGAATCGTATGCACTGGTGATGAGCCGGTTCCACCTGAGGGTTGGCTTGAAGGTGGACTCTCTGACACACCGATGCAATTCAAACAAAGAGATGGTGTTCATTGTTCAACTGTAGCCCAACCAGATCAAGAGAGTGGGGTCCATTTCTCGGTCGGGGACACTCGTGTAATCATCGATGAGGAGGACTTGGCGGGTGTCGCTGAAGAAGATTCGTTTGCACGGTCGGTCGCTCTCCGCATGATGCCTCCCCGGTTGGTCGCCTTCGCAAAGGTGGAGTGGAATTGGCGTCCTGAAGGGTGGCCCGAAGGGAAAGAGTTGCCAAAGGCGTCACAAGAAAAGGTGGATGAGGTCATCGATGCATGGCTTAACTTGACTCTCACGGACGCCCGATTAATTCGTACACTACGCATGGCATTGTGCCTCAATATCGACGAAGGATGTGTCATCGGTGAAAAATGGTGGTCGATGGAGGATCGGGGGTCCATGTTTGATGGAATCAATGGTTCTCCTCCTGAAAAAGCCGCGCTTGAGCTCATCTTTTCGGAAGCATTGGAGGAAGGGGGTTTGCATATTCGCAGCAACGGGTCATTCGAAGAGTTAGAGGAAAATGTGTTGCGTCTTGAGGAGACATCTTGTCACGCAAATCTCGTGGCGCTTTGGCCGGAATGGGGTGACTTCATCCTCGAAGAAATCTACGGAATAACCGGTGATGAGGCTGAGCGGATTCTGGAAAAGCAAACCAAGAGGAAACAAGGGTTTGGTGCCTTCTTCAAGAAGATGGAGTCCGAACGTGCAGAACACCTGATGTTGTCGCGCTTCCCTTGGAAAGAGGGGGATATGAGTGGGTTGTGTGGTCGTGCAGATGCGTTGATTCGTAAGGCGCGAATCGATGGCGTTGGAAGTACAATCACTATGGCAAAGAAAGGCAAAGCACCCGCTGATGAAGCGATTGGTTGGGCCTGGATCAATGTTCATGACCGTGCTGAGTCCGAAGGATGGCATTTCGGTTCGGATGCCCGTGACAAAGGCGGAGATTGGGTGCCCGCGCTCAAAGCATTATACGAGGCGAGTGGGATTTTGGCCGAGGGTGGCTCCCCTGATGATTACGTTGAGGCGATGAAGGCGTTTGCTACCCGAAGTGGCGCTTCCGATTTTGTTGAGCTTGGTGACTGAAGAATGAGAATGTGGATGTTGCCACCAAGCATCATGTGCAGGAAACATCTGCTGGGAGAACATGTGGAAATGCACATGCTTGTAGGTACCCTCCGGAAAGGTATCTCGGTACAGGGATATATCGATAATCAATTGGTTGAACTCGAACATATTCGTGCACGGCATCAAGAATTGGTAGAGGAAATGACCGAAAGAGGGTACAACCACAAATCACCGCTACCCGACTATCCTGAAGTCAGTGGAGGTGTTGTGGATCGAGAAGAAAATCTTCGAGACCTTGCCACTCGATGTCCTGATTGTCGTGCGCGAATTGAGGATTCCGGGCTGATTCTCTAATCGTCCGGGAATTTGTTTATCATCGTCCATGGGTTGGGTATATCGCAATGGATGACCTATACTCGATGACCGTGGCTCAACTCAAAGAGCAGTTGAAAGAGAGGGGTTTGCCTGTTTCGGGAAAGAAAGCCGAATTGATCGCTCGCCTAAGGGAAGGAGAGGGGGAATCCTTTGTTCCTGATGAAAAATACGATGTCACCTGTACGAAATGTGAGACTACTCTCCGTGTTCCAACTGATTATTCGGGGGGAATCACATGTCCAAATTGTATGACAAAAACTCAAGTCACCAGTCCGTTGTCTACAGATGATGTACCAAATCTTACAGGTGTTGTTTCAGATTTACAAGGCGTTGGAACATCTCAGCACATGGCCACCGATGACTACGACTTTGTGACTGCCCCGGATGGTCAAACCTATGCTGTCAAAAAGTCTGCTTTTACTTGGGGTGATTGGTGTATCGGATTCTTTGGTACGATCGGGGCCTTGGTTTTGTCATTCTTCTTGTTCGGTGAAATCGCATTCGGGGATGAAATGTGTTGTTTTTTGCTAATATTGAGTGAAGTTGGAGCCATTGGAGGAAGTGGGTTTGCCGCTGGAAAACCTGGAATTGGTATTGGGGCTATTACTGCAGTAGTGGCGTTGCCACTCATCTTCTTCGTTGGTTGTTTCATATTGCTGGCATCGTGGGGTGGTGGCTACTGAAACAATGCAACTAACCTAAAGCATTCTCAATGTCTTCCCAAAGATCCTCAACATCTTCGATTCCAATACTCACTCGAACGAATCCCGGTACAACGCCTGCAGCATGTCGGACATTCTCTGGAATGAACATGTGGCTGGAATTGAATGGGCACTCGATCAAACTCTCAACGCCCCCCAAACTAGTCGCTTCGAAGATGATTTTTAGGCCGCGCATGAAACTCAATGCGGCTTCATCACCCCCGTCGACGACGAAAGCCAGCATGCCAGTTCCTTTGGGCATGGTTCGCTGAGCCGTTTCGTAATCGGGGTGGCTGCTTAGAGTCGGGTGAATGACACTGGAAATTCTTGGGTGGGTTTCCAATCGCTTGGCGATTTCGGCAGCGTTTGAGCAATGGATGGGCATCCTTGCACTCAGTGTACGCATCCCACGCTCAAGCAAGTAGCACGCATGTGGATCAGGTGCCCCTCCGAAATGAACTTTCTTTGGGAACAGGGTCGCAATGAGGTCCTTGCGACCGACAACTGCTCCTCCGACAATATCAGAGTGTCCGCCAAGATATTTGGTCGTTGAATGAATGACGAGGTCGCATCCCATCTCAATGGGTTGGCAACCCCAAGGTGTGGTGAATGTGTTATCGATGACCAAGAGTAGGTTGTGTGCTTTGGCAATTGCCGCCATCGCCTCGATATCACAAACCTTCAGAACGGGGTTGGAAAGACTCTCGATGTAGAGCATCTTGGTATTCTCTTGAATTGCAGCTTCGTACGACTCGGGATCTTGCATGTCGGCCATGCTAACCTCAATGCCGAATCTGGGTAGTTCCTCGGTCATGAGACCGTAGGTTCCACCGTAAACGTCTGCACTGGCAACCACGTGGTCGCCGTTCGATAGTAAGCCCATCATAACGGTGGAAATCGCAGCCATTCCACTGGCGAAGAGTTCTCCATCTTCCGCCCCTTCCATGGCACAGATCTTTTCCACGCAAGCTTCGGAGTTGACACTTGACAGGCGCGAGTAAATGAGAGTGTGTTGAGCACCATTGGCCCAACCCGCATAACGCTCATCGGTAAGGTAGTATGTCGATGATTGGAAAATCGGAGTATTGACCGCGCCCTCAATCTGTTTGGTGCCTGAGTGAACCGAGCGGGTGGCGAAGCGCTTGTCTGAATCCCCGTCGGCCATGCCACAGGTGGGTATCGTTCAGCATTTCAATCAAGCGATGTGGAGGTCTAGACTGAATCGACCCAATCCGCATAATCTGCATTTGTTTCTGCTGGCCAATGAATGATTTGTGGAACCTCATATGGGTGATTTTCCTGTATAGATTTCAATACATCCTCCAAGTGGTTTTGGGATGTTTTGATTTGCAAACGCCACTCAGGCGAAGATGCGATTTCACCGTCCCATTTGTACGTAGAACGAATCGATGAGTGTTGGACACAGGCCGCCCCTGCTTCCAAAACCAATTGAGCAAAAGCGCCAACTTCGGCCTCGATCCATGTGTCCGGAAGGGTTGTCTGGATGATGGAAATGTGTTGGTCCATAGAATTGCGAAGGGGTTCTTGGCCATGAAATCAACGCCCCAACGCTTGAAGACCGTATTGGTCAGCCTACGGCTGGGTGCGATAATGGATTGGGATTCATCGATTGATTCGGGTTCGGTACCCGAGGATGGTTCCACGTTCGATGTCATCGTTGTAGGTGGTGGACCTGGTGGCAGTGCTGCTGCCGCTTACATGGCGATGATGGGTGCCAAAGTTCTGCTATTAGAGAAGGCGGTCTATCCTCGTGACAAAACCTGTGGTGATGCTGTCGGTGGAAAGTCGTTGAAGCATGTTGAAGAAATCGGTGTTAAGGCGACTTTGGAAAAAACCGATCACTTCAGGGTGGACGGAATTATTTTCGGCGCACCAAGTGGTAAAGAAGTACGGATATCACTGCCGGAAGAAGAGGTGGAAAACAGGGAGGCTGGCTACAGTTTACCCCGGAAACAATTCGACACACTTCTGTTCCGGAATGCGAATGAAAAGGTGCTCGAAACGGGTGGTTCAGTCATTCAAAATTTCAATGTCAAAGAGGTTCATATCGATGGGGATGCCATCACTGGAATTTCTGGGCTTCATGAAAAAAATAGTTACCACTTCAAGGCGCCATTGACCATTGGTGCAGGTGGATACAACTGCCCTGTAGCTCGAGCTGTGGTTGCGCATCATGATGAGCCTATGGTCGACAAAAAGCACTACTGCGGGGCTTATCGAGAATATTGGACCGGGGTTGAAGGTTGTGAAGATTGGAAAGGTGCGATTGAAATTCACTTCATTGAAGGTGTCATTCCAGGGTACTTCTGGATCTTCCCTGTCGGTGGCGGTGTCGTCAATGTGGGCATCGGGATGGTCATCGCTGAAATGGATAAGCAGAAAACCAAACTTAGAGGTCTGCAGGAATGGGTCATCAATGAAGATCCGAAGTTTAGCAAGAGATTTGCCAATGCAAAAATGGTGGAAAAGTCTGGCAGGGGTTGGCAACTTCCATTCGGGAGTCCAAGGAAAAAGGCGCCCTCATTTCAGCCGCGGCGTGCAGCGATGGCGGGTGCAATGTGTATCGGTGATGCTGCGTCACTGGTCGATCCATTTACCGGTGAAGGAATCGGCAATGCATTGCTCTCTGCAAAGTTGGCTTCAACCACTTTTGATCTCGAAAAGCATCGTGAAGGTTTCACTTCAGAATCTGCAGATGAATATCAGGTTAAGTTGTGGGAAGAGCTTTCTGCGGAATTAACAAACTCATACAAACTACAACGTTTAGTCAAGAGAAAGCGCCTGATGAATTTCTTCATTGGGAAGGCTGTGAAGAAAGTCGAGTTGCAGCGTGCATTGACTGACA
>JBJLBW010000082.1:0-5776 GCA_045568015.1 Candidatus Poseidoniales archaeon
CGCTCTGGAAGAAGGCCATGTGATGTTCGCGAAGATGCAAGAATTACTCGACCGAATTGAGAATTTCCGATTCGCCGATTGGAAAGATATGAAACATGATTCAGACATTGTAATGGGTCGCTTGCTGCATTCGCGAGTTGGTTATACCACCAAATCAATGATCCCAATGCTCCTTGGGCTAAGGCCTGAACCTTGGTTCTCTAGTATGGATGAAGAGTTGCTGGATAAAATACCTCCAGAAGTGAATGTTGAAAGATCAGAGATTGTAGGCGATATACCACGAACAGACGAGTTCAAGCATGTCCAAAGGGATGCTCGCAATTCATTATCAAATATGGAAAGACAAATGGTATATGTCAAACAATTTGAAGAATTGATTGACCGTAAGAGATCCCTATCCTTGTTCCATCGAGTTCACGATGTATATGAGCCGATGCCATTCGATCAGGCGTTGGCTGAATTAATCAAGAGAATCGGCCCCATTAAATTGCACTCATTGCGTCTATTTGTCAGCCATCCAGTCGAGATGTTGGCTGATGTTTTGCGTGATCTTGAAGCGGATGGAAAGGTCGTCAGAGTCACCGCTCTGCAACCTGACCCTACCGACTTTTTCTGCGTCCCATCGGATGCGGAGTCACTTCAACGACCGCGAAGGGAAGACCGTACATTGCGAATTTTATCTCAGTCGGATCCATTTTGTTCGCGATTTATCCAAGAAGTTCGATATGTACTCAAACAGGGTTGGTACTATCCGGTTTTCAAAGGGGTCGACCCCGTTGGCAGAATCTTGATGTTCAAGGTTAACGATTATCTTGAGATCAAAGATATCCACATCCCGCACGCATACTTGGATGAATTCGCGGAAATATTCGAGGTTCTGTTGGACAATTACAAAGACACGCTTGTCGATGTATCTGTTTTGCATGCCTTCAATGGTGAACCAATCCATGACTGCGATGAGAACATTCAGGCAATTGTTTCACAACTGGGATTCCGCTCGATGGGCGACAATCAGCGTTACATTCGCGGAGGAGTTGTGGATCCACGACCACGTTCACTTACCCTTCGGGCTCTGTTCCACCACCACGGGTTGCACCAGGACACACGTCTTGAAAATGAGACCTTGGCCCTTGCTCAAATCCCTGAAGTTCGGGACGACTTCGCATTACGTGGACGATGTGAAATGTTTCGAGTTGACTTGAAATCAATGGCGGCTAGCCAGCAATTGCATCAGGGGACCAATTTGAGAAATCACCAAGTTTGGGCTTCGTACAAGCATTTCCAGCGCCTTTTACGAATGCGTGGCATTCAGGCTGACGAAGATTTGTTGGATGTTCTCGAATTCTTTGCTGGGCATTCAGATGCCAAGGTCTTCATGGATCGCTATGCGATGAAAAGAGCTGAATTCAGGAAATTGGTACAACCCTTGATTCGTTCTGGACACTTGGTTCAGGATTATCGTGGTGGATTCAAAACCGTCCGACAACTTGGGGGGAAAGAGATTTGGGAAGTCAAACGGGAATACCTGCGTGAAATGGTCGCTGACTATCCAGTGATTACCCTCAAACAATTTGAGAAACTCGCAGGCAGTCCATTCAAACCCGAACAGATATCCAGTGTGTTGCATGAGTTTGAAGAAGAGGGCTATCTGATCAAAGGGTTCCTTGTGGACGATTTACACGAGGTTTGTTGGGGGCGAAAAGAATTGCTTGAACAAGCCGACGAGTTACCACCCATGCGTGATTTCGTCCTACCACCATCAGACCCCCTACTGCCATATTTCCAGTCCTTATTGAGAGAAAGATTCGGTTATGGTAGCGCATACATGGTGTTTTGGAATGAAGAGCCGATTGCAGCGTTCAAAGCCAACACTCGCAATGATGTCATTGATGTAACCGATTTTGTCGGAGATTCTGAGAAAGAAAAGGAAGCACTTCGGGTCATGAAGGAGTTCGCTTGGGAACACAACATGCCATTGAAGGGCAAGGTTCTCGACCGTTTAAAATCACGATGAATTCTTGGTCAAACTCGAACCGAATAATCGGAAAAAAGGGTCCAAAACCGTAATCACGTGTGTATGTAATTTTGGCAGTAAATCGAACAAAACAAGCGCCATCAAGAACATCGCACCCAGGCTCATAAATTTGGCCGCATACGCGTGCCCGAAGTCGAAAATATTCATTCCATTGAGATCCCAGTGCGCATGATATTCAACATGCATCCAAATAATTCCAGCATTCCTGAAAACGTTGAGTATGTGGATCAATGGAATCGTAATCATCAGTGCACGCGCCCTGCGCTGCCACGGAGAACCGCGTACGGCCACAATCGCCCCTACAAAGACAATCATCGATTGCAACGCACTACATCCCAAAACAAATCCGATATTCACCTCGGTTCCATCAGCATGAACCATTGGGACGTAGAAACCCCCCTCACCAAGAGTATCCGTCAACAGCCAGCGACTTCCGTCCCAGTTTGACCAAGATACAGAGGTTGTACCCAGATCAACCATCATCTGCCCGAGTTGAATATCTCCAGCCCCAGTCCACTGCAAAAACAAGGATGTATTCCACGCTGTGAACCATACAATCCCAGCATTGAGTACTGGTATGTGTTGGATGGCAAGATATGGCATAGCTGACCAAAACACGGCGCCGCGCAACCATTCAACAGACTCGATCGAACGATTCTCTCGATGCAAAATAGCCTCCCATCCACCATAGGCAATACAGACAGGTAGTGCTGCAACCGACATGAAAATCAGCACAGGGTCTGAAATTTCGAAGTAATGCTCGGCTCCGAGATAGAAGTACACACCGATACAAACCCAACCGATGGGAGAAAACCGGCGCAACCTTTGATCATTTGAATGAAATGCAAATCCAAGGCAAGCCAAACCGATGGAGACAATCACCAAGTTCATTTGGCCTATATCCAGCCCGAAAATTCCACCCAATGAAGTGACACCTGCTGCTATGATGTCCTCCATGCTGCTCCACAGGTCGGCAAGTCACATATAGGCTCGCTACGACGCCGTGATGAGTCGCATGTCCAGTGACACCTTTGATTTTGAAGATTTCATGGACGGATATATCGCTGACCTGACTCGCGCCCTCAACTCTCTTTCTCGCGTATCTGTAGGCCTTCTTTACACTGAAATGCTACAAGTTATGGACGGTGGTGGCAAGGTTCACTTCATCGGCAATGGTGGTTCCGCAGCTACACCAAGTCATAGCGCGGGTGATTGGAGCAAGGAGTTGGGATTGCCAACACTTGCTCATACGGACAATATCGCTGCATTGACTGCATGGGCAAACGACACTTCATATGCAAATATCTTCGTAGGACAACTGCAAACTTGGTTGGCACCTGGTGATTTGGTTGTTGGCTACTCTGGCAGTGGTAACTCTTCAAACGTTTTGAATGGAATCGCATATGCTACCGAGAACGGTGCTAGGACAGTAGGGATTACTGGTAATTACAAGTCTGGCAAGGGTGGAGCACTTGCAGAAATGGCTGATGTTGCCATTGTTTGCGATACGACATCGATGGAGAGAATCGAAGACTTACAGTTAATCATCAATCATATTGTAAAAGAGGCCGTAAAGGCCAGTAGAGGCTTACCAAGCCATTCATGAGGTGGACAAATGGACCTCCCCAGTAGGCATCATGCCGATATTGATGACCCGGTCGATTCACTGGATGGTTGGGATGGTTCAATCGCATACTTAGATCGCGACGGAGTGCTCAATGTGGGTCGCGAAGACTACGTCAAAAATGTAGACGAGGTCGTCATGCTTGAGGGTGCAGGACATGCCGTTGCCGCGTTGCGAGAAGCAGGATTCAGAATCGTGATTGTTACCAATCAGTCCCCCGTGAATCGCGGCATGTTTTCACATGAAGTGCTGGCGGAAATCAATGATGCAGTTCTAAACGGACTTCTTGCTGAAAACAGTGCAGCACAAGTCGATTTAGTGTTATATTCGCCGTATGCGCCTTGGGACAATAGTCCCGTTCGAAAACCCGGTCCGGGCATGCTCCAAGTCGGACGTCAGTTGCTGAGTAATCTCCCCTTAGAGGTCACGAGGGACTCAAACCAACTTAGTCGAAAATTCGACGAGGGTCGTTCGTTTATGGCCGGCGATCGAAATGCGGATATGGGAGCAGCAAGACAACACGGAGTTCGTGGATTCAGAGTCGATGCTAACGTGGGTATTACCGGAATCATACAACGGCTATTGGACGATAGAGACGAAGGTGATGCTCTGGAAATATGATCGTCGGGGATTCCCCGACATTCTGGATTGGGCTCGACGATACCGATGAAAGAGAGTCTGGGTGCACAACCGATGATTTCAACGATCTATTGAATCATCTAAGCACCTCGGGATTCCCCATTCTTGATCCACGCCTCGTTCGATTGTGGCCATTCGCCCCCCGTAGAACAAGGGGAAATGCAGCACTATCAGCAGCCATCAATACAAAAGAAATCATTCGATTAGAATCCTGCTTAAATTCATGGTTTACATCTCGGTTTAGTGAAATTCAGCCGGGTAAAGAATTGCATTCAGCGCAACCCGTATTGGTGATGACACATACACAGTTACCCGAATCAATGTATTGGGAAACAGTGACTCAATTCGTTGATCTCAATGACCGAATTGACCAATTAGAATCCGTCGAACACCGGGTGTGGTCAACCCCAGCAGGCCGTGGCGGAATTATCGGTGCCAGCGCAGCCATTGCTTGGAAAGGAGATTACGATTTCACCTGGGAATGTACAGCTTGGAGACATACTCAGGGGGAGAGGCTTGTTCCACCACAACTCGTCAATGAAATGTCGACCCGTTTCCCAAGTACATTCCTAAACCGAGACCCCAATGCCAATCGAAGCTTAATCGCTCCGAGGACACCATGCCCTGTATTGTATGGTATCCGCGGAGAATCCAAACAAGGTGTTCTTGAAGCACATGAGTTCCTGCAGAAAAATGGGTCTGAAATCTGTAAGGATTTCCGGGCATATCGCAGCAACCAAGCAACGGACGACCACCTTGGTCCAGCAATGATGGGGCGAGTGAAAACCGTTAGGGTTTTGCAGGGTGGCCACGTGGAAATTGAATGCGACAAAAAATTGCTATGTTTCGCCCAAGGGGGAGATGTAAACAGATTGTCACAGCAACTGCAATCTGGAGATGAAATCGAATGGTTAGGTTTGTCCGATTCCGATGATAAAATTCACCTTGAAAGGTTGCGTTTGGTCGGTGGGGAACGAAACAAGGTTAGGCCAATTTGCACGTGTGGTACGCGTTACAAATCCAAAGGACAAAACCAGCCATTGAGGTGTCCAAATTGTGGATCAAAGCATACAGATGAATGGGTTTCAGAACAGATTAGTAGTGATTGGAAAGAGCCACCAGCCTCTCATCGACGACACCTCTCTAAGCCACTAACGAGGAGGGGTAAGTCTGAAGACTGAGACGCCATCCACGGGTTATGGAGACCACTGAGATTGGAACATATGCCATGATAGCGCTTACCATTGGTTTGCTCGCATTTATCTGGCGCATGCGAATGAGAAATATTGAGGACAGTCAAGAGGATCCCACCATAGCTGGTCAAGATGTTCTAGAAGGTGGTGCAATCAACCCAGAACAATTTGATGAACCAGATGACGATGCATTGGATGAAATGCATGAACTGCTTGAACAAGCAGCAGAATCTCAGGGCCTCACTTACGAGGAGTGAACCCCTCATCTGAAAGCACGTACTCAGT
>JBJLBW010000083.1:0-5669 GCA_045568015.1 Candidatus Poseidoniales archaeon
TCATCATGGTTGAATTGCCCAGTAACGTCATCCTCGCTGAACAATTTATCGACGCCATGGAATTGGATGGCGGTTCGATTGGAACCAACGATTTGGTGCAAACCGTGTATGCGGTCTCACGGGATGATTTGGAAGGATACCTCCATCCCGTCGATGCACGCTCACCCGCTGTCAAGCAGATGGTCCGGAAGGCCATTGAGCAATTTACAACATTGGGGTTGGAAATCGGAATCTGTGGGCAAGCACCCAGTGATCATCCTGAATCATTCCCACCCTTCCTCATCGATTGTGGCATCACTTCGATTTCGGTGACTCCGGATACCGCAATTCAGGTTCGACTCGCTGTACAGGCTGCAGAGGAAGCGGTGGACATGGGTTACGATGGAATGGACATCGTCATCGAAGCTGAAGAGTGATTCACTCTGGGATTCTTGGATTGACAAGGCGTTTCCAAAGTGGTGGGATCAAAGCGATCCAAAAACAGCCGTAGTATCCACTGGGTAGAGTCGGGGCGTTCTCATAGGGTTGCAACTTCCAGAATGGATCGCTGGCCTTCAGATGGTGTGCAGGATGACGTGTGAGTTCGAGCAGTGTCCACCGTGACCATCGCTCTTCGGATTGCCAAGAATGCATCTCAGTTTGACGCTCTCCAATCTCTCGAAGCAGGCCATAATGTCGAATGTAGTTGATGTATTCGAGCAGGAAAATTGCGAAGGCGGCCTGTGCGACAAAGGCCCCAAGCACCCATGGCCCAAAGGCTGCATACAAGCCAACCACTAGCACAATTTGCAGTAAAAATCCGCGATAGACTGGGTTTTGGAATCCAGTTCTCCCCTTCCGGTGATGGACGGCTGCCGCATCCCTAAATTGACCCGGGACGGTTCGTGCGATAAACCACCACAACGATTCGTCGCGGAGAGCTGTTGCTGGATCCTTGACTGTAGACACATGTTTGTGGTGTGTAAAATTGTGTTCAGTCGTGAAGTGCAAGTAGAGAACGCTGAGCAAGTTGAGGCGCCCAACCCACCATGAAAATGTGCCCTTCTTGGTATGACCGAGTTCGTGTGCAACGATGATGCCCGACACACCAGAACTGATTCCCGTACTCAGGGCCGCAACCCATGTTGTCCAAGCCGCGCCATCGATTGATGCACGATACAGAAGTGTCGCCAATACTGCAAATTGAATGAATGCGTGAACGTAGAGCAGTGCCTCAAAAGGGCGACCTGATTCTCTGGGTGGTTTTGGTTTGGATGCTCGTCCAAAGAACACATCGAGAAGCGGGCCCAAACCGAGCATGTAGATGAAGCCGGAAGCCACCCAAAAGCCACCGACGATGTTGCTCGCCATCACAATTGCAGGATTGATGAGGCCCAACAAATGCCAAAGCCAAGATTCTGGCTTCTCTAATGTTGCGGCTTCACTCATTCAACATCTCCTCCGAAACATCCCACAGTCGACTTGCATTAGAGTCGTTGCGGGCGTGACGATTGCCACGGTTCCGTTTGGAGCGAACCCAATATTCACCGGTTGAGGTGGCTGCGTCCTCGCTCAAAGCAAGATGCAAACCGGTGCTGGCACCTTTCGTCGAGTTGATCATGAATATACGAAATAGGGGCCAAAAAAGGCGCATGGGGCCACTAGAACCCGAACCGAATCGCGTGCGAACAACACCTGGATGGAAGCAATGCGTTGTAATCCCAGTCCCTTCCAATTTTCGCGCCAATTCGCGTGTAAACAAGATGTTGCAGAGTTTAGAATTGCCATAGGTTCGCCATTGGCTGTAATACTTCTTTTCCCAATTTGGATTCTTCAATTTGAGATTGGCCATTCTGTGAGCTTCTGATGCGGTGTTGATGATTCGACTACCTTCAGTCGCTTTGAGCAATGGCAAGAATGTCTGTGCCATCACAAAGTAACCCAGATGATTGACACCGAATGTCATCTCGTGTCCCTGCGCTGTCTTCTCTCTGCGACCCCACATCGCACCGGCATTGTTGAGAAGTACGTCGAGACGATCGAACTTGGCGGTAAATTCAGCATGAAGTTTTGAGATGTTGTCAAGGTCGCTCATGTCGCAGAGCATCATCTCGACTGAATCGCCAAATTCTGCCTGTAATTTCTCCAAAGCGGGCTGCCCACGTTCTGCGCCTCGACTGACCATAACGACGTGAAATCCGGCATCAGCCATTCCTCTGCACAACTCGAAACCGATGCCTGAGTTTCCGCCACTGACGATGCAAACCCTGTCTGCCATGACCATTCGCAGGCGACTTCAGTTTTCAATTCATGTTTCGACGAGTTCATATCACCGACAGCGGTCGGGCCACCATCCAACACTGCCCCTCTGCGGGATGTGATGTCGGAGGTTGCCTACATGCAGAGCCCCATTTCGAAGATTGAACCGCAGATTGCGGCCAAGCTTTCCAAGCAAAGATATCACCTCGTTGGAGAACACGGCGGAGTGAAAGTTTGCCACTGGACCAAAGAGGAACTGAAGAACGATCGTCACTGCTACAAAGGCACATTCTACGGTATTCAGAGCAGTGGCTGCATGCAGATGGCGCCCAACGTCGACACCTGTAACCTCGCGTGCACATACTGCTGGCGCGAACCACACTCTGAGACACTCAACAAAATCGATGATGACCCAGAGATGTTATTCTATGAGTCTGTCAAGGCGCACAGACGATTGTTGACCGGATTCAAGGGTCACAAAGACGTCACCATCGAAAAGTGGGAAGAGGCGCAGAATCCGAAGCATGTCGCCATCAGTCTCAATGGGGAACCAACTCTGTATTCTCGTCTTGCTGAATTCCTAGAAATCTGCCACGATCACGGTGTATCCACCTTCTTGGTCACCAATGGGAGTCTACCCAAGGTCATCGAGAACCTCGATACCTTGCCAACCCAGCTCTACGTCAGTGTCGATGCACCCAACAAGGAAGTGTTCAACAAAATCTGCAAACCAAAATTCAATGACAACTCCTGGGAGCAATTGGAGAAAACACTCGAACTGTTGCCATCATTGGATACGCGTACCGTCTGCCGCCACACGCTAATCAAGAATTATTCACTTGGTTTCTATGATGACTATGCTCGCCTCGACAGCATCGCCGACCCGATGTTCATCGAAGCCAAAGGGTACGTGCATGTCGGACACTCTCAGAATAACCACACCATTTCGGATATGCCCACGCATGCTGAAATCATGGAATTTTCACAAACTCTGGCACCAATGGTCGGTCGTCAAGTTCTAGCGGACCGTAGGGAAAGTCGTGTGGCTTTGATCGGCAATGAGATCATTCCCGTTGTTTTGCCTGAAAAGAAGAGGGAACTACCGACCGACTTGGGAATTGCCAAGCCACAATCATACAAATTGCCCACAATCTAATCAGATCATTGGGCGACTTGAACCACAATCCGGACAGCGTTGTGTTTCCTCATCAGCATACTTGTGATTGCACGCGGGGCAAGTGGGAGCCAGTGTTTTACCACCCACAAGCAATGACTGGTTTTCTTCAGCAGATACCAAGACCAAGCGGCCATCGCCTACATCCTCAACCTCGTACCGACCGGCACCGCCCATCTGCAACAGAATGTCTGGTGGGAAGGCCACTGTACCAATATCGTCGACAATCAGTTCGCGTGATTCTGCAAGGTCGTGAACCTCGAAATCAGCTCCGTGCTGAGCGATGAAGCGGCCATCTCTCAACTCAAGACTGCGGTCACAGAATGCTGCAACCTCAGCGCTGTGAGTGACGATGAGGAAGGCGACGCCCTTGTCTTTGTGAAGGTCCTTGAATAGAGAAAGAACCTCTCGACTGGTGATTGGATCCAACGCCCCGGTGGGCTCATCGGCGAGAATCAAGCGAGGGTTGGTAATCAGAGCGCGGGCGATTGCAACACGCTGCTGCTCACCGCCCGATAATGCCGCAGGCAAACCCTTGGCGCGATGACCCATGCCCAGTTCATCCAACAACTGTTGTGCACGTTGTTTGGCTTCTTTGGGAGACACGTTTTGGTGACGCAATGGTTGAGCCACATTGTCTAACGCAGACAAGTGTGGCAATAGGTTGCCCTCTTGGAAAATGAACGAGACCGTGCGCTGACGCAATTCAACCAATTCCTGGCCGGTCAGTCGGGTCATGTTCCGACCATCGAGAGCGACGTTGCCCGCACTGGGTTTCATCAGGCCACCCAGACATTTCAGTAGGGTGGATTTACCCGAACCTGAGGGACCTACGACAGCGACGGCTTCCCCTGGCTTGACCTTAACATGCAAGCCCCGTAGAGCGACGACGTTGCCGTCTTCCGCCTTGGATTCGTAGATGTGATAGAGCGCATTGGCTTGGAGAATTGCATCGGAATCTAACGACATTTTCACTCCCCCTTGAGAACGCTAGCCAAATCAGAGCGCAGCGCCTTGCGCGTGGTAAACAACAGGGCTGTAACAACAGCTGCGAAGACTGCGAGGGCAACGAGGCCCAATTCCATCCACGGCCATACCAATTCTCGACTGATGATCGAACTCTCACCGCCAAGGAACAGTTGGAAGATGAATCCGAATACATTGAACAAACCATTGAACGACAGGGCGAGGCCCATGCCCAACAGCATACCCAAAGCCATTGAGACAATGATGATTGAAAGAATCTCGAATAGAACCAAGCGGATGATTTGGTTGGGGCTTGCACCGATCGCTTGCAGAACAGCCAACTCCTTCTGGCGTTGGTTGAGTACCAATGAGAGGAAGACGAAGGCGGAGGCGACAGCTGCGACGCTAGCGACGATGAATTGTAGTGTCAACAATCCAGGCGTACCGAATATGAGCCCACCGTTTCTCTCTACGTCATCATGTGCGGTTGCCCAATCCTGAGCACTATCGAATCTGGTATCTGCCTCCAAACTAACACGTAGCGCACTGAGATCGTCTCCACTAATGCCATCCACACTGACAATCCATGTGGTTGCCACCATATTGTCAACCCGTGCATTGCCCATCAAATCACGATAACCTGATTCGCCGATGATGATGCTACTGCCCATCTCTCCGGTCGCAACACCGGGGATGAACTCGTGGGTGCCGATGTAACGCAGTGTCGTGTTATGTGGAGTTGTTTCAAGTGTCATTGATGAGAAATTGAAGGATCTTTCCTCCCATGTGAAATTGATGTCTTTGGATCTTGAGTCTCCTGCCGCGAGTAACTCGTCACCTCCATCGGAACTACCTCCTCTGTACGAACCCCAGAGGTCGAGGTCGTAGGCTGCATCTTCTCCAGCGGTGAAGCCTCCATTCCGATAGGCGGTCATGGCTACAGAGACATCGTCACCGGGAATCGCTTGCGGGAACCAACGCAGAACATCGGCACTTTCGTCCATCAGTACGTACGCACCTATTCCCTCACCATCTTCTGGAATCAGAGTCAATATCGGCACGTGGACAGCGGTTACTGTCACATCACGCCCACTGATTTCTGCGATGGCGGCTTCGACTTCAGCCGAGGTGTTGTCTTGAGACATCACGACCTGAAGGTCGCTACCAACTGAGACATCGGCTGTTCTTTCATCGACCAAAGTTCCCGTGTATCCTTGGACGGCAGCCAATGTCACGATCGACAAAGTGAGCAACATAATGACTGCGAGACGATTGACGGATTCTGTCGAAC
>JBJLBW010000084.1:0-5634 GCA_045568015.1 Candidatus Poseidoniales archaeon
TTAAGGTTGGTTGAACCCTGTCTATGACAGGGTCAACCGATTCGGCTTGATTGGTTGGCGCTGGCAATCGCATTCACCACCCACATTTCCGCCGACACCCTCTTGATGCGAACCACTGCCAACGGTCACTGTTGTCACTGGGAAAAAGTACGCTGATTGAGAGAATGTGGCTGACCATGGTGGTCGGTTTGCAGGTGTTTATCGCACCCGTTCTTGCATTCACTGTGACATACATCCTGAAGATGGATTGGGACACATACACCTTTTCGCTTCAAATCCACCTACTCCCTTGGATTATCAGTGCCGCAATCATGTATGGAATCGTCTCATTGGTCCTCGGTTTGGCCGCTGGGGGTTACATGCCAAATCGGGTTGCAGATGCTGGAGGGTGGTTGGCCTTTTTCCGATTGACTGGAAGAATTCGAGATGCGGATTTGGTCGATCGAGCCCGATACAATCTCATTCAATCTCCTTACGGAAAAGTAACACGAATCGTCCACCAAGAAGTGAGAATCAATGGCAGACCCTTGCTTGAGGTTCACGGTGGATTGCAACTGTTGGCAGCGCCGCTACAAATTGTTCTGATCATGTTGCCACTTCTGGTCCTGAGATTTGTCCCCGAAGAGTGGTTGCAGGAGAGGAGGGTGATGGAATTGGCCCTGTTGGTGTATCTGGTGGGTCTTGTCGCCGGTCTGAGACTTTTCCCAAAATTCGCCTCCAAAGTTGTGGGTGTCGCCGCGATTGCGAGACGCATATTGGTTGACAGGACCAAATTGGGTTGGCTGTTCCCTGTATTGCTGCTATGGATTGTTGAGCGAGTGATTGTCGATTTGGCCTTCCAGGGATTGGGGTTAGATTATGGTCGATGGGAAGATATCGAGGTTGAACGTGGTGTTCTTGAAGCAATTCTACCCGGGGAAGTCGACATCCCCGAATCCAGTTTCCTCGACCTACTGGTCGCCCTCTCTCTGTTGCCGATGGCAATTTTCACGACCATGGCTGTCCTTGGCGGAGGCGAACAAGACCCACCTCGATGGTTCATTGGAACTGAAAGTGAATGGGTGTCATTGAACCAAGAAGAAACCGTGGGTTTGCCCGCACCGGGTGAAACCACAGAAGGTACTGGCACCGATGTCCATGAAGAAGACGAAGTGGAAGGGGATGCTGAGGAGGAGTCAGAGGATGAAGAATCATTCCTCTTCAGCGACTTGGCCGAGCAACTCGATTCCTTGTCCGATGACTGAATCCTCAGGCGGCGGGAAGGCTGAATGGCCATCCATCAGCAAGATTCGAAATGTACCCATCAATCGACCATCAGAACGGATTCGACCCAAGTCTGGTCGTGGTTTTTTCATGGCGATATCCCGGCAATTTTTACAACGAATGGCGCGGATTTCCCACTGCAATTGTTGCTGTTCACAGCAACGTGTTTCCGGTTCTCTGAGGTTGTTGATTTCCTGGACCAAAGCAAGTGGTAAAATTCCAAATCCTGTGTCCATGTTCAACGGAACAATTCGAGAGAGGATGAACCAAGAACCACCAGCGATCAAGCCGACTGCAAAAGGTTCAGGAGAGGATTTCAGGAGAAAGAAGCCTAAGCTGATCGGCAATATTGCAATCACCCAACACATCGCATGGACACGGCGCATCAGCAACAGCCTCTGAATCAGTGGAACTCCGATTGGAATCGGGTCCGGATGAGGTGTTAGTTCACGCTCCAAACTCAAAACACGAGTGAAAAACAACAGGGGTATTCGGGGTAAGAAAATACCCAAAAACAGGCCCACAATAAGTCTGGTCAGGTCTGCACTGATCGACATCATTCAACCTCAGTTTTCATCTCTGAGTTTGCTGAGAACGGATTCGACCTTGTCCATGCCTCGCGAGATGTCTTCGCGACCAATCGTGTAGGCAAAACGGAGGTGTCCTTCACCAGATTCGCCGAAGGCTGTACCCGGTGAACAAAGAACTCCACCCTTGAGCAATTCAATGGCGACCTCCTCTGAATTCATCCCTGGAACTTCGACCTTCGGGAAGACGTAGAATGCACCCTCTGGAACATGACATGATACACCGGGCATGGCATTGAGGCGTTGACAAATCAAATCACGGCGAGCGAGGAATTCCCGTGTCATTTCTGCAGGATAGTCGTAGGCCTCTTCGAATGCGGCCAAGACTGCATATTGCATGGCATCATTGCTACAAGCGGTCACGTAATACTGTAGTTTGATCAATTGTTTCATGGCCTCAAGGTTTGTGGAAAGGATGTAACCAATTCTCCAACCAGTCATTGCAAATGTCTTGGAAAATGAATTGACCAAGAGAGTTTTTTCGTATCCGGTCCCGAGAAATGATACGTGTTCTGAACCGTAGATGATTCGGTCATAGACCTCATCGGTGATGATCCACAGGTCGTGGCGCCGAGCGAAATCCAACAACTCATCGCGTTGTTCAACATCGATTGTCGCGCCCGTGGGGTTGCTTGGGAAGTTGTAGAGGATGGCCTTTGTCTTCTCATTTACAAGGGCTTCCAAATCCGAGATTTGTGGCACGAATTCATGCTCGAACAAACAGGGGTAAAATCGGGATTCAGCACCACAGAGTGTCGCATCAGGGGCATAGAGAGGGAAATAGGGTTCAGGTAACAAGATGTTGTCACCGGGATTGAGAAGTGCAAGAGAGCAACAGAGGAGAGCGTTGGTACCACTCATCGTCATGCACACGTTGTTTTCATCAAGGCCGGGTTGAACCGATGCCCAATCTTCTGCAATCCTCTTTCTTAGGGCTGGAAGGCCCGCAGTTGTGGTGTACTTGTTGTGGCCGTCACGCATCGCCTTACACATTGCATCGACCGCAATCTCGGGCGGTTGGAAATCAGGTTCACCCAACCCAAATGAGATGACATCATCGCCGGCCATATCGAACATCTTGCGAACGCCGGTCGGCTGAATCGCCAGTGCGCGGTCGGAAAAGCCGGCCATGTTCGGCCGGAACAGCCTCTTGCCCTTAAGCGGTTTGAGTCATTAAACGAGCAACCAATTCAGATTTATTTCCTGAAACTGGTAACCCTTTCTCAGAGAGCCTTTGTTTGAGTTCGGCAACCGTGAGTGAAGACAAATCCACCTCTTCAAGCAATTCTGCTTCGAAAATATCTCCTCCTTCAAACATGACCGATGGGCGTTTTATTGCAACGATGATGGTGGCAAGTGTCAGTACGGTGGCCAGTAGAACGAGGGTGATGATCAGGGTGAAACTCGAGGAGTTTGCAGATGGCTCAATACCTTGAACTTCAACCAATACTGGAAGTGAGTGCCCATTTGCGCCCGTCGCGCGTATCTCGATTGTTTGTAGACCGGATGGGATGCTGGACAAATCGATTGCAACCGTCCAATTGAACGGTGTTAGAGGGCCCAATTCCTCGGGGACGGCCTCATAGGTGGCTTCCTTCCAATTGCCATCTCCAATGCGGAATTCGATAACATCGATGATATCTGATTGAGTCCAAGCGTGTCCGGTAACGATGACTTTTCCACCTTCATTGGTCACATTCAGCAAATGGTTCTGAACGGTCCAATCAATGGTTGTGCTTTGGTCGGTTTCCCCGAGATAGAAGGCCATTTCAACCGCTGCGCGAGCATCGACCATACCGTATCCGAAGTCGCGGTTCCAGTAAGGATCCACATCGGGTGCGGACGCGGGGCCTCTACGCTCAGAAGTCTGCTTGAGGACCTCCTTGATTTGCATTGGATTCAGGTCAGGGTTGGCTTCCATGACCAAAGCGATGACGCCGGTCACTGCAGGGGTGGCATAGGATGTCCCCGAGCCACGTCCTGTGTAGGTATTCTCACTCGCGTCGCTGAACAGGTTGCTGCAACCTCCACTGGTGACGCAACCTTCAGCTTGGATGATGTTGGTTCCTGGAGCCGACACTTCAGGAATCAGTTCGTTGATTGGATTACCATCGCCATTGTCGCGACGGGGGCCGCGTGAAGAATAGCCTGCGACGGTGTCATCTTCTCTGTCTACCGTGTTTTTGTCATCGGTAGCACCCACGGTTATAGAGAGAGATGATGAACTCATTCCTGAAAGACCGTCATTGCCTTCGCCGTCATTGCCTGCAGCATTTGAGACTGTGACACCAGCCTCGGATGCCTCGTTGAGAATTCGACTGTGCATATCTTCGCCGTCACTACCACCACTTTCGTGGCTGGTAATGCCCCACGAAAGTGAGATGATATCAATTCCATGTAGCGATTCATTGACACCAGGCCAAGCAGTATCTCTGTTGTCAATAATCCATTGTAGACCATTCATCGCAGATTCGTAGAACTCCTGTTCAATGAGATAATTCTCAAACGGTCCCGCTCCAACATCCGTTCCGATTCGAACATCGACCAAGGAAGCGTTTGGTGCACTTCCGTAAAATTCCGATTGTGAGCCATCTGCTTCAATGCCAGTGGCTGCGGCCATACCCATGCAAGCGGTACCGTGTTGGTTTCCATCATCGGGATCGAAGGAACCGTCCGATTGTCGACCACCAGCAGCAATACACATTGGATCGCTGTGAACAAAGCAAACCGCATCATAACCTGCGACGTGCTTGCCTTCCAGCCCTGGATGTTCACTGTCAACACCTGTATCGGTCAATGCAATGTTGACACCGTGTCCTGAAACGCCGAGTTGCCAAGCACTCTCGGGGTATTCAGTGGAGTTTCGTGCCTTGACTGCGAGTGTTTGAATGTCACCATAGAACACAATGCTACCATATCTCTCGACCATGACAACGCCTTCAATTTCAGACAACTGAGTTACATTGAGTGCATCGACGGCTCCAATGAGAATGGCGTCGACCGCAGGGATGACCATCTTGGGTGTGTAACCCAATTCGGTCAGTCGATTCTCATCTTCAATGGTAGGAGTGTGGTCGTAAGAAAGGCCGACCCAAACAGTACCGATTGCCGATTGTAGACTGTCATGAATCCCATTTCGATCTTGATCCATGCTCGTCCAAGTCCACCATGGGTTCGTGTTCCAAACCAAGGGCTGGTGTGTAGGGATTTCAGTCGTCCAATCGGAATGAATCAGTTGGCCATCACCAATGGCGCGGAAACCATCGTCTGTTGGAGGTGCAATCGTCCCGACAAATGGAATCGAAAGCATGAGGGCAATCATCACCGCCACAGGTGCACGTCGGGTTTGCATAACGCGCGCGTGCGCGGGTCCACATCATCAAACCATCTCATGTAGGTTCAAAGTGGGGGCAGAGGGATTCGAACCCCCCTCCACCGGTCTGGAGCCGGTAGTACTACCAGGCTATACTATACCCCCAAGGCAATAGCAGGCCGACGGCAACGATATTTCAACAGCGCGGTGAGGCAATGCGCAACTCACTGCTTGTTCTGCTTGCGGGCAGCTCGTCGGCGGCGGAGCTTCTTGCGACGCCACTTCCATCGCTGATTGCCGGCCTTCTTCCAGGCACGACTTCCCCGCTTCATCGACTCGGCCGACCTGCTCCCCGTATATGAGGAAATCGGGTCACTACGGAGATGATATGTGGGCGATACAGGATTCGAACCCGTGTTCTCGGATTAGAAATCCAAGGTGATATCCAAGCTACACTAATCGCCCGTAACA
>JBJLBW010000085.1:0-5504 GCA_045568015.1 Candidatus Poseidoniales archaeon
GTGTCTTGAGTTCGTCGATGTCTTGACGCGCTTGTCGGATGCTTCGTCGTGCGTCCCGTGCGTGCTTATCTGTAACCGATTCCTGAATCAATCGAAGATGTTCATCGAGAATGAGATTGAGGCGAGTGACTTGAGCGCGGTAATTGCTCATCGTGGAGATCGTGGTGGTTTCAGACATCTGTATCCACCTCCACACTTACATCGTGGGCCTCTCCCCATCTCTGTCCCACTGTGATTCTTCGTAAATCAGCGGAAGGGTTACCCAACTGAACAAGTAATTCTTGCGATTCGATTTCCATTGTGGCGAGCTCGTCGAAAATCATGAGCCAGATATTTCTGGTTCGGAGAATCATGTAGGTCACAATCAATACGCCTGAGGCTGAATACAGAAGAATGGAGCCAATATTGGCCAAGGACCACGAAATATCGTTCGGCATGATGATGGCGACAATGATGAAGCCCAACGGTGCGAATGCCATCTTTGCAGCAAGTTGCCTGAGTACTCGATCCATTTCGACCTCGTGGTCTTCGAAAATTGAGTCGGTGCCGCGCTGCATATTCTGGCGATCCGAGAGGATTGCTGGAATTTCAAACGACGAGGTTCTTGTGGTGATGAAAGCGATCCACAACAACGATATCGCGGCCAAAGTGAAATTCACATACGAACCCAGGTTGTATTGTGTCGCGATGCCGAGTAAGGCTGCACCAGAATACGCACAAAGCATGAGTGAGCGTTCATCTTCGGGTGCTCTACGCAATAGTTGGGTTGACAAAGATACCAAGACGAATGTGATTGGGATCAGGAGGAGGAGTGGTAGAGCCCACGAGTGGACCTCGATGGATGTTGATTTGATATCATTCGATTCTAAATCCCCCTCCATATGGACGGGTGAGGATATTGTGACTGTGCAGGGGACTTCAGCTGTAGAGGTCCACCAATTCAGTGCGTCTGATTGAATGTCCCATTCTAATTGGCGAATCACATTCGGCTCCATACTGTAAATTTCCTGAGTGGGGTTATCGTGAATGGTAATTCCACCCTCACATTCCAAAGTGGCGTTGATTTGCGCGGTGGCCCCTGTATTACCTGCGTTGATAATCTCAGCGACGAGGGTTGTGGGTGTTGATTCAATCACACTCGATTCGCCCTCGATGCTAATGGAAACCACCTTGGGATCGGCCCAATTGTTTACTCGAATTTCAATCATAACTTGTGTTGGAGTCGATTCTTCAGGGTGTGTCAAGTTGAATAGAAGCGTCCATCCATCGCCTGGTGGAATATCGAATGGTTCGGGTAGGTAAGCTCGGATCGTCATCGTCTTTTGTTGCAGTGGCCCTGTTGGATTCAAAGCAAATGTGATGGGGCTGCTTGATAGAGGCATGAAACCATTTCCATAATCAAGAGTGAGCGACCAATTCACATCTCCTGAGTAATATGATTCGTTAACATGGCGAGTGCTATTGACAAATTCCAATTCGTATACGACTGGGCTTGAATCTGCAGTTTGGCCAACCCCTTGCACATGCATCCAATTGAATTCGAAAAGTTCAGCGCTCCCATCGTTGCCGGAGATTTCGAATGTTTCATCGTGCATTCGACTGACTCGCAGTACGGTCGCCAGCAGTGCATCGCCGGAGTGATTGTCTTGGGGTGAGAATGTAAGGCGTAAATCCGATTGTTCTAGGTTGTAATGATCTGATGCAACACCTTCAACACTGAAGCTGACCGTTTGAATATCTCCACTATCGAGAGTCATGTTGGTCGCATCGCATTCCGAGATATCCCAACGTGTTGGATTGTCGACCTCACAAACCAAGTCAAGAATAACGTCTTGGTTGCCATCATTCGAAATTTCAATGTCGAATGTTCTCCTCTCACCAGGCAACAGTTCGACGATGTCTGGGAAATCATCGGATGACAACACGAATACAGGTTCAACGTTGAACTGTATCGATGATGATCCTACTTGGATGGATTCGCTAACATTGCGGGCGGTGAGGACGAGGTTGTGAGTGGAGCCCGGTTCAAGGCCTGCGCCTTCTGACATCGGGGGAACGATGACGTCGATGAGGAGGGGTAACACCTCAACGCCCTCTCCATCGATTGTCATGTTCAGTGGTGTTACTGAAGCCTGCCAACCGGCAGGAGGGAATGTTGTGAAATTGATGAGCTCCTCAAGGTTGCCTGCGTTGGTTACATTGACGGGGATGGTGAGAGCCATTCCTGGGACGACTGAGTATTCACTCGTATGTTCAAATTCAATTTGGTGATTGGGGATCATTTCGACGAAGATTTCGATTCGATCCAATTCAACACCATTGTGGTACAACACCACCTCTGCACTATGATTTTCATCAGCACGTGCAAACTGCTCTGAGGTGACTTCAATTTGGACGATGCTGACTTCGCCCGGTTCGATTTGAATCGCGGGGTCTGAAATCATTGTCAGATTAATATCGTCAAGCGATTCTTCGATTACGATGGAGAAGGTTTGGAGGGAGTTGCCTGTATTGTTCGCCTCTAGTGCGATTGAGGAATTGCCATTCACAGGAATCACCGCAACAGCATATTCGGGCGATAAAGTGCCTCCGATGACTTCCTCAACAAGATAGGTGATGGGGGCTTGAGTGAGAACTTCTCCTGATTCGTCCATGACGGTGACGATCACGTCGAATGGTGTGTCTGCCCGAGTGTTTTGCGGCGCTGTGACGCTCAGTGTTGTGGTTATATTGTCTCCACCCACTGATGGCCAAGCATCTACAATCGAATTAAGATTGGAAATCGATGTGGGGGAAATCGATGTGGTCCAACCTTCTGGACCTTCAACTTCGAATGTGAAATTAGACTGGTGGTTGCCAATATTTGAGATGTTGAGAGGGGTTGCTGAAAGAATCTCAGGAGTGACAATCGTGGGCGGCGGGATTTCGACTTCCGCCAGTGTCAACTCGGGAATGATGAGTGTAAGGCTGATGTTTGATTCAGGGGCTTCGATACCACTCAGAGCGCCTGACAATGTGAGGTTGGCGACCACGTCGATTGTAAGATGTCCTGCAAGTGGAAGGAAGTCCGATGGTCCCAATATTGTGGTGACAAGAGATTCGGAAGCGCCCAAATCCATGCTGGTTTGATTGGGTGTAACCGAACTGTTCCATCTTAGGATTTCATTCGGACCGTTCGATGGTCGCGATGAGGTGAAAACTGAAGGGTTTGCAGAAATCAGAACGTCGACTGTTGTTGATAGGCCAACGGTGTTGTGCCGTAATTCCATTTCGACATCGATAAAACGAGAGATAGGTCCCGATTGTAAATCACCTTGATCGATTTCAAATTCTGTTTGCTCTGCAAATAATTCTACCATAATGGTTCGCTGAACTTCAAGGGTTGTCTGCTGCACATTTGGGCCACCGCCTTGTGGGGTAACCGATGTCCACAGGGTAAGCTGGTTTCCTTCAGCGAGTTTTGTCGTCGGGTCGAATGGCAATGCCAAAGAAGGGGGCTGAACAATTACGTTGACGATGATTTCCTCCCCCACGGTCATGTAAGGAGTCGTGGCAGGATGGATTTCTACTGCCCAGCCTGGTGCAATTTGCGAGAAGCCAGCATCAAGATCGAAAATCGCAGGGGATGTGCCATTGTTTCGAAGTGTATACTGAATGGTAACTTCGGTTCCGGGGATAATCTCCTCGAACCAATCACTGTGATTCAGTTCACCGAGGAGAAGGTCGCCTGCCATTACGGCGGTAGAACCTGAAAGGAAGTATTCCCCTCCTTCGCTCTCAATCTCGACGGTGATCAAATCGGAGAGGGAACGATCTGCAAGCAGCGGCACGGTTACGGGGACCACGATGACTGTTGAAGACGAGGCGTTCACAATCTCGGTTTGTGATGGAACGCCTGAAACATCTGCCCATCCTAGAACATCGGTAACAGTGATGTTGTATCGATCGGGGGCCTCTCCGATGTTTTGAATCATGAATGTCAGCGTTGTGGAGTCACCCGGTTCAACGGGCCGGTCACTGGGGGCGATCAAAGTGGTTCGATATGGGCTGAAGGTGACTATGCGAGGTGTGATGCTCACAACGTCTGACGGGAGTCCTGATGAATTGAAGTATACATCTCCCGATAGCATGTAATCACCGGAAAGTGATGTCGCATTGATGACTAAGGCGGCCAACTCAACGGATGGTGGAAAGGCGATACTACCGGCTGAAAGATTGGTTGGGTCGCCAGTGAATGTTACTGGGTCTCCACTACCAATCGGTGTGAGAGTGATGACGGGTGTCGCTTCGGTCTCAACGTTTCCAGCATTCCGAACGCCTACGGCGACCACTTCTTCCCCTTGGGCTAAACGTGTGCCATTTGCCGGCAACGTGTCGGAATAGACCTCGCCCGCATTTTCTTCGACAACATCGAAAAATTGAGTGAATAGATTGTTCGACATGTCAATGTCTGAAACCATCCCTGCATACATCTCGATTTGTTGATTGGTTCCAATGGCCGCTGTCCAATCAAACACATATTGTGCGGCCGCCCCTGGTGCCAATCCGATCGATTGGCTGGACATGGGTTGCATCCCGAGGCCACCTCCACTGTCGAGGCGGAATGACAGGGCGCCGCTTCCGTATAGTAAGCCCTCATTCTCAAGCGTGACTCGAACCTGTTGGAAGCCGGGTGCAAGAACATCCGTCACACATGGATTGCAATAATATGAGGGGCCAATCCATTCCAATTGGGTGATGTTGACATCAGTACTTGGTGCTCGGGCAGTGGTAGAACTCGTGGTTGTGGTCTCGAAAGAATCTGTTGTGGCTAACCCCAATGGGGAGAGCGTTGACAGTAACAAAATGGCGAATACGATGAGGGTTTGATTACGCATGAAAAACACTCCAAAATGTATTCTTGGCTATGACTCTACACCTACGGTGTAGTAGTCGGACTATCAACGTCTCCATCGATGTGAATTTTTGCAAAATTATCGCACCTCCGTCAATGTAACAAATTGCAATTTATTTGAGGAGGACATCTGGGCCGAAAATTCGGATCTTTCACCCTTGTTCAAAACTTGGACGCGGCATTCAGAGAGGTTTGTTTTCTTGAATAATGCGTGCTCTTTGTAGAAGTGGACATAGACGTAGTATGCACCCTTGGGGGTATTGCCTGTTGGCCAAAAGGCGTTCTCGACGGGGACCTTTGTGCTGCCTTTTTGATTCATCTCAATGTCGAGGAAACCGCCGTCTTTTGATTCTCTATTTCGAGGATGTACGATTTCCCCACCCGGGGTAACGACGAGCAAATTGAAGTCGTTCTTGTTATCCCAAATCAATGAGACTTGAAGGTCACCTGAATTGGCTCCTGCCTCTTGGAGGCGAGTTTCAAAGTCGTCCTTTCGCCATTCGTCGTCACCCATGGGTTGGAGGCCCCCTCTCTTGTATGCTTCATTCAGTGCGGTGTGCAATCGAGCTTGTTTATCCCTCTCGATATCTGCACTATTCATCATATTGTG
>JBJLBW010000086.1:0-5396 GCA_045568015.1 Candidatus Poseidoniales archaeon
GGTGACAACATGGCTCCTGCAACGATGCTGGTGAACCACAGATGGCGGCGGTAATGCGTCAGTATTTGACGCTCGACCAAACCCCCTCTTAGCACAACCAGGACAGCGAGTGGAACTTGGAAGGCGAGGGCACTTCCAAGGGCCAGAGACAAGAGAAAACCAATCCATGCCTGTAGATGCCACGTGGATTCCAACCCGGCGGATGCGGCATCATCTTGCAGATATTCGAGTAAGAATGGAATCAGAACTTCCCAAGCATAAATCAGACCCAATACGGCCAAACCGATGGAGGTTGAAAGGGCCAACAGTCCGCGGAAAAGTGCACCCTTTGGTAACGAGGGTAATTCGACATCATCAGGGATGTTTGCATGTCCTGCCAATCGTGCAGCATCCCAAATCAAAGCCATCACGACCAATGTAATTCCAAGGTACCCTGCAACCTGCAATCTTAGCAAGACCAATTCCAATGGTTGTAGCACAATAATCGTTGTATCTTCTGGAATCAAACTTGTTTGTTCAATCATCCATTCTATGCCCATTCCAGCCAACGGGTAACCGGCGATGAATCCGAATGTGAACAGAAATGCAAGACTCCGAACCCGGGTCCGAAGGTGGGTACCCAAGCGGCGGAACAAGCGCATTCTTGGTGCATCCATAAGATGCTCAAGATCCAATCGTTCGGACATAATGTCGACCTCGATTATGGCAATTCGGGGATGAACGGTGTATTCCTGCGCCCAACACTCTCGACATTTTGTTCGGTGCTGGTTTCTGGCACTGTTTCAATTGTCTCGAATTCTGTAAGTGCCCAATCTGGTGCGGGCGTTTCAGGTTCGGGTTGTGCGGCCACATGCACCGGACGACCCATGATGGTCCAAGCCCCCTGATAGGCATCCCACTCTGCCATCGGTGGTAGTTCTGGAGGTCTTACAGGCATGACTCCCTTGGTCGATTTTTGTCGAACCTTTTCGACAACTTTCTCAGTGATTCCAGCAGCCATTGAAACCACTTCTTTGGCACCGGTGAGAGTGGCGCTGACGACATCTTTTGTGACATTCACAGTTGCATCAGCAGCTTGAGTCGCCATGGAACTGATTCGCTCACTTAGATTCGAACTGGGTGGATCGATGTTTGGGATTTCGGGTATAGATGGAATCGCAAGAGGGTCTGGAGTATCGACGACAGGTTCACGGAATATTTCGGGAATATCGGGCAATTCACGTTCCGTATCCGAATCAACTGCCACCTCTTGTTCCGCTTCTGGCTCCACCTCATCTTCTGGTTCCCAAACACCCCATCCGATGTCATCCTCTACCTCATCATCTACCGGTTCAGTTTCTTCTACAGAATCTGTTCCTTCTTCCGCATACGCGGATACCATATCGAGAACATCATCATCCTGAACCGTCGTAGTGTAGCGACTGTCAAGAATTGTTTCAGCCTCAACTTCTTCTTGTTGTGCTTCTGCTTCAGCAGCGTTGGCCGCAGCGATTACACCCATTTCTCCCAAAGCAGCCGAGACAACATTTTGGTCGAGGGTCTGTTCTTGACCAAGCACTGATTCAACAATGGATTGGGTGTGGGCATCTCCACCACCTGAAGACACGAAATTTGTGGCACCCATCTCAAGTGATTCCCGTTCGTCAATCTCATTCTTGCGCTCAATCGCTCCAAACTCCGGGCGTCGCCTCAAACAGTAGAGTGCGCCAAGGGTAGAAGGCAATGCGAGCACAAGAAGTAACCACTCTTGAGATGTCATTGCACCGGCATCAGACCACACCGGGTCGACAGAACCACCGAAGAATCGATCTTTCAAAAATAGCCAGAAATGGAACTTCTGGCCGACACCTCCTTCGGCAAAAATGACAGCTGGAAAGAAACCCAACATCCCGTTCAAAAGGAAGACAATCCATGTGGGGAATGCAACAACGATGCACCAAAGGCCCGCTCGTGGATGATATCGTTCCATGTTGTCACCGGGGAACCTGCGATGGTGCTCGCCCCTATCAACATCTCCTTCGGAGATGAACCCCTGTATTACCGTTTGATAATCACTGAAAGCAAATCTCCATCCTTGAGTTGGTGTGCCAACCCAACGCGTTGCCAATCGAATTTGGCAGATGGACCCTTGATTCGAGCGTAACGGAATTTTCGAACGAAGTCCCTGTGCAAAGTATTGCACACATCTTCAACGGTCGAGGTATCTTTGACAATCAGTGGCTCAACCAAATCTGCTTCCTGGCCTTGGGGTTTGAGAAAGATCGACATGAAGCCAAGATTGTCGTATAGGAAATCCTTCATCTCTTCTACACCCATGCCGGTATAGGCTGAAATTGGCATGACTGGCCAATCATCTGGGAGCATATCAGTTGTCCGAGCAAGGTCTTCCTGACTTGCAATATCCATTTTGTTTACAACAACGATGGCCTTGGAGTAAACCCTGTTCGCAGCCATCGAATCCACAATGTGATCTGCGGTCGCATCGATTCGCATTGTGACGTGTGCACTGACGATTCCGAAGGAGCGAACAATATCTTGCACTTCCTCCTTTTCCAAGTGAGTCTGTTCGCAAGTTGAGCGAACAATAATCCCACCACGATCCGTTCGCCTGACAAAAACAGGGGGACGATCTTCGTTCAATCGCATTCCACTAATCTCCAGTTCTCGGTTGAGTACGTTGAAGTGTGATTCTTGGAATGGGTCCACGACATAGAGAACCATATCACAGGAACGAATAACGCCGAGAATTTCCTTTCCTCTACCCTTCCCTTCAGCAGCTCCTGGGATCAAACCGGGCAAATCGAGAATCTGAATTTTAGCACCACGGTGTTCCATCAAACCGGGAATACAGGTGAGTGTAGTGAATTCGTATGCACCCACCTCCGAATCCTGCCCTGTTAATCTGGCGATGAGTGTGGATTTACCCACAGAGGGGAAACCGACCAATGCAACTGAGGCATCCCCTGATTTCTTGACTTCAAATCCAGACGCTGGGCCACTGCTTTTCGAATGAGCTTCTTGGGCCTCAATCTTGCGTTTCAATGCGGCGATTTTGGCTTTCAGTTTCCCGATGTGGTGCATTGTAGCCTTGTTTTTCTGAGTCTTATCGATCTCCGCTTGGATTTCCGAAATCTGCTCTTTAATCGTCGCCAATGCATCACCTCCTCGTGGCTCTCCCGACCCTATGGGTCGGGCCCGGGTTCTTCAACCCGATGTGCAAGAATTGACTCGGGCGAGCATTGATGGGTGTCCGGCACCGACGTGGTACCATGGCATCTGTCGACCTTGTCGCCCGACTGGTCGACACCGCCGTATTCCGGGGCCTATGTAGCGTCCCAGGGGGGCAATTGGCAATTGCAATTTCCAAGGGCGAGTTCCGCGAACGTCGCCCCGAAGAGATCCCTTCACTCCAACGGGCTTTCGATATCGATGCCGAGGCCGAATTCCTCGATTGGTATGATGCTCAGCCCGTTGATTGGACAGGAGCCGGTTTCCTTGCCGATTTGTCACAATTGAATCCAGAGGTAGCTGCTGATGGATTACGCCACCTCACAGAATTGGCTAGCCCCGGTTCCTTTCGCTGTTGGGAAGGTCGAGCCATGTTGTATCTTGACGTCCTCCTCAATCGAACCATTGCGGACATTGAAGAGTTGTATGATGGGCGAACTTGGTTGGATGCTTTGAATTCAATATCAACCTCTGAACCAAGCGAATATGCTGAATCCGTTGTCATGTCGTGGATGGCACAGCGCGAAGACATGGGGGAAACACTTGATCCGAAGCAAGATGCTCGAATATTGCCGACCATGGAGGCACACCAAACGACAGCAGATCTCTTGCACCGCACTCTACAGACGGCGCAAATACCAGAGTTGTTCTTGATGGTGGGGCGAGATTGGACCGATGCGACACGTTGGGGGCAAGGGGAATGGAACTTGGGTCATTTGCTCGAGCATGGATTACCGGGGGTCTGAGTATGGAACCCGCACTCATTGTTCTGGGTCGATTCCAACCATTCCATAACGGCCATGCTGCACTGATCAATGGTGCAATGTCTTACTTGGGTGTCGGGGATTCTGATCTCACGTTGCGAATTTGCATTGGTTCATCACAAGCCGAGCAATCTTTGGACAACCCTTGGAGCGCTCAAGAACGGGAACAGATGATTCGGGTTTGGTTGGATGGCCGAGATGTCGAAATCGTCCATGTTCCCGATTTAGGAGACCCCCCAAATTATGTGCGTCATGCAGAAAAATACCATGGTTTATCCGGCATAATTTACACCACGGATGAGGGTACTTCAGAACTCTATAGAGCAGCGGGTTGGCCATCTATCGAGAATGATTTAGTCAATCGTGAAGATTGGCAAGGTTGGCGCATCCGTGCCACCATGCAAATGCTGTCAACCGTAATGGAAGAAGAGGCAGCAATCGCCGCATTGACTGTGAACATGCCAGAGCCGGTAGTCCGCCTCATTTTCGACAATGGCTGGCAGCGCCGTTTGTTCCACATGGGCACAGGCGGGGAGCCAGTAGGTTAGCAATTACCTACTTCAAATTCAATCGTTGCCAAGTGATCTAACATTGCATCGATGCGATTCTGATTTACACCCATATCGCCAATCCCCAGTCGTGATTCTGAGTGGACCTGCAGCCAAGTTTGGTTTGCAGTGCATCCAGATTCAATGTAGAAATCATCCTGGAACATCAACCATTTAGTTCGAAATACGGTATGTGATGATAATTCAGATTCTTGTTCCACTGAGGTTTTACTCTGCGATTCAATCCAATCCATAGCAGCGGAGTGAACCGCTTCAGGGGACCCATCAAACACCATCATTGTTTGCGCACAATTACGGCTATCTTCGGGGCACTGCGAAGGCATTTCGGATGATTCTGGCGCTGCAATACCGCCCAATAATTGAATCAAGAAAAGGCATGAAATCCAAATTGCAGGAGGTACCAATAGCCACCTTCTTTGGTCCATCCTCTCACTCCTTAGAGACGACGACTCGAGCGGGGCGCAGGACACGATCTTTGTACATCCATCCCGACTCCAGTGTATCGATGATTGTTCCATCAGGGTGTTCATCGGAGGCTGGTAGAGTTGACAGCGCCTCCATTGTATTCGGATCGAATTCTGTTCCGACTTGAATTTGTGTCAGGCCTTCACCCTTCAGAACCTCGAGGAGGTTGTCCCGTGTCAATCGAACACCATCTGCGAGAGGTCCTTCTTCAGCTGCCTCAAGCGCCTTGTCAAGACTGTCGAGGACCGGCAGCACCCGGCCGGATAGATTGAATCCTGAAAATTTCAACAAATCCGCTCGTTCTGTCGCCGAGCGTCTTCGAAGGTTGACAATATCTGCATCTCTGTAGGTGATTTCCGCTTGCGCCTTT
>JBJLBW010000087.1:0-5354 GCA_045568015.1 Candidatus Poseidoniales archaeon
GCTGTCTTCCAATGAATCAACATCGCTGGGATAAAGAATATCCCAAACCACCATGCTTCAGGCCATGGCAACAGCCAGCCCCAAGGTACGAAGAAGGTAACACCGACATGCAGAATGTAGACTGCTTTGGCTAGCGCTAAGCGAATCGGACCGACGTCGTCGGTCATCTTCAGGCCTCAGAGTAGGTCTGCGAGTTCGTCCTGAATGATTTCAACGGCCTCAAGGATCTCATCCTTGTGTCGTGCACCGGTGATTACCATCTTGCCACTGCCGAAAATCAGACAGACAACCTTTGGATAATCGAGGCGGTAAATCAGACCAGGGAACTGCTCAGGTTCGTATTCTACCTTGTCGAATGGAAGGTGGAAGGTCAGGTGGTTCAGATTGAGTTTTCGAGGTTCGCCCGCTTGAGGTTCGCCTGTCCACTTGTCCTTGCCATCGTAGTCTTCTGGATAATGGAGTGCGTAGGTTGCAACCATGTTCTGCACCTCGATGGTGACATCCTTGAGGTCCCATGTTTCGATCCCTGCAGATCGCAAGTCACCAATCATGCGCTCGATTCCAGTGTGAATGTTGTCCTCGTTCTTTCCACCGGTGCAAACGGCACGGCCGGAGCGGAACATAAGGATGGCCAACTTTGGGTCGACCACACGATAAACGACACCAGGGAATTGTTCTGGTTCGTACTCGCAATTCAACTGAATTGCGATATCTGGGAGATCCAATTCCTCAGCCACGCGGGTCGAGGCGACTACATTCACTACGGTTAGGCGGTCTTCATCACTTGTTGCCATGGCCCGCCGTATCAAAGCCCCTATTTAAAGCAACACCCGGACCCGCTTATAATGAAAAATCTGGAAATTGGTTCTCAATCACTCGTTTCAATGCGTACTCCGGGTGCCCCAAGTCGTGAGACCATTGTTCGACCCCCCACCAATTCAATCGCCTCTGCTGTTCTGCGCGGTTCGGTAGTGAGGGCGATCATGCATCCACCGCCTCCGGCACCTGTGAGTTTTGCACCAAGACTTGAGGGCAATGCTGCATCGACCATACGATCTAAATCATCATCCGATACACCCAATCCCTGCAACAATCGATGACACTCATTCATGGCGATTCCAACCGCCTGTAGATTGCCTAGGGACAATGCGGTCGTACCAGCTCTGGTCACGTTTCCAATTCGTTCGATATCGTCCATTCGTTCAGGTTCGTTTGAGAGCAGTGCTGCGACCTTTGCAACCATCTGTGCAGTAGGCCCGGGTCGTCCAGAAAATCCAATCACCAAACTTGCTTCGGAAAGTGATTGGGGTAAATCCACCTTGTGAACCTCCCATGTCCTTCGTTGCCCATCAATACGCAAATCTCGAGTGTATTGCCAATCGGCCAGAGATTCCTTTTTGTCAGAAACCAAAACGGCCCCACCCAGAGTTACGGTGCTGGTATCGATAGGACTTGCCCGGCCACCCTGAGCCTCGGCTTCAGCAAGATGGGCGGTGGTGGCGATACCTGAAAGAGGCAACTCATCCGACGGCGTACCTCGGAGGTTCAGAAGTCCGGCTGCAACCGCTGAACAGATCGCTGCACTTGAACCAAGACCGGCAGCACCGAACAATTCGCTCTCAATGTTGACTGAAAGGGGACGCCCACCATCGCCTGTCCACATCCGCTTGAGCATCGCATCTAGATGGGGGTGGCGGTGTTTATCGAAAGACATCCCATCAATGAGCCAGCCCGTAGCGGATTCCTCTAATGAAACCTGAATCCGAGCATCGATGGCGACCGCGACTGCTGGTTGCCCATAGACAACCGCGTGCTCTCCAAAGAGAATGCACTTTCCGGGTGCGCTGGAGAGGACCATGACTACGCGTGGTAGTGGGACCTCATATCGGTATCTCTCGTGTGCGCGTGCGAGAACAAGTTCAAGGACAGGTCGCATTTAGGCGCCATTGCCGAGGCGAGACTATGGACGAAGAGACCGACTTTGATGTCATCATCATCGGGGCTGGGTTCGCCGGAGCCGCCACCGCCTTCCAATTGCTCAAAGAGGGGTTTGAAGGAGACCGAATTCTCATTGTTGACCGAGGTGAACCCATTGGTAGCAAGAATCTCACCGGTGGAATTCTTTGGGGTAGAGAACTCGATGATTTTGAAGAATATCTTGGCAACTGGGAAATGGATTGCCCTGGTATCGAACGCTGTATTAATCACAAGAAGGTTGGATTTCTGAACAATGAGGATGCCTTGTTTGTAGAGGGGCGATTTGCTTCATGGGATGGAACGGGTGGTACTGAAGAACCGAGCCAACGTTCCTCATGGTCTGTACTTCGTGCCAAAGCGGATGCTTGGATGGCAGAGAAGATGGAAGAGGCTGGAATCTTTGTCATGGGTGGAATGAAGATTGATCAGTTACACATCGACGGTTTGGAACATGATTCGTATGATGCTCGCGACCTTACCGACCCTTCTGAAGACAGCGGCAAAGGTGCGGCACAAAAATGGAAAGTCGACAACCTGCCCAAGGAACTGGTCGATAAAATCCGCAATGGCACCATCAGCGGGATTGTCCAAGATGGCGAGATCATGACCAGCAAGGTCGTCGTGATCGCTGAAGGTAGCAACTCTGTGCTCACACGCGGCTATCACTTTGATTCAATGCTACATGCTCAATCTAAGGACGACATGTTGTTGGGTGTCAAGGAAGTAATCCACCTTGGAAAAGAGCGGATTGATGAACGCTTCAACTGCTTTGCTGGAGACGACGAACGACCACCCAGTGGAATGGCGATGGAGTTGGCACTTTCCCTTTACAGAGACATGAGTCATGAGGCGTGGGAGAAATACCCCAACACCAAGGGCTTGTATCCTCGTTGTGGTGGATTCTTCTACACCAACAGAGATACTGTGTCGTGTGGAATTATCGTGCAACTGAAATCCCTACCCGAGGGTTTGCACACTTACGATTTGTATCAAGCATTCAAGGCACAACCAGCGATTGCCGCACTGATTGAAGGCGGAGAGGCGATCGAGTACGGTGGGCACCTATGTCCCGAATACGGACTACACCGTATGCCTCACAGATTCACCCGTGATGGTGCGGTTGTTGTCGGGGATGCTGCTGGATTGGTCTTCGCCAATGGAATGCAGATTCAAGGTATGAACAACGCGCTTCACTCCGGCAAATTGGCTGGCAAGGCAATCGCCAAGTGTATTGCGGATGGAGATGTGAGTGCCAAAGCATTGGATGCAACCTATACCAAGTCGCTCAAGGCCAGCTACATCTTCCGTGATCTCAAGCGATTCGAGCCTGCGACCAAATTCCTCAACAATCCTGCGAACTTCACCTGGGTTCCTGAACTGGTGGGCAAGACTGCGAACCGTGTTTTCCGAGAAATCGGGGAAGAAAAAGTGCCGGCGGAGAAGGTTTTGCGCCAAGTTCGCAAGGAAATGCGCGCAGAAAACAAAGCAAACAAGAAGGGGATGGGCCTCTTCGGCATGTTGAAGTTGGCGTTGACGGGGAGAAAACTCTGAGGTGTTGTGATGTCTGAATCAATCAAATTGGGTCTGTTTACCTACGATATCAAGAACGGTCTCGGCCTCATCGGTTACAATGTCGATGAGCATGAGCATGCTCACATTGTCGTTGAGACCAGCAAGTGCAATGATTGCTCTCACATGATGTGCGTTTGGGGTTGCCCTGCACAATGCTACAACTTCCGTGACCAAGGCCTTGAGGAAATGAAATTCCAGTATGAGGACTGCGTCGAATGTGGCACTTGCTACATCATGTGCGACCAAGGGGCTGTGAGTTGGAATCACCCCCGGGGTGGCTTCGGAATCACATACAGTCAGGGTTGAGAGTGAACCATGGCACTACACGTGTATGATACGCGAACACGCGAGAAACGACCGTTTGAAACCGCGCGTACGGGCGAGGTCGACATGTATGTCTGTGGCATCACACCATACTCACCCTCGCATCTTGGACACGCCAGATGTTACATCGCCTTCGATTTGATACATCGTTGGTTGGAAGCGAGCGGATGGACTGTGATTTATGTCCAGAACTTCACCGACATCGATGACAAAATCATCAACGCAGCCAGTGAGGAAGGCATCGATTTCCTGGAGGTTGCCAATCGAAATATCGCCGACTACTACAACGCCATGGACAAACTGAATGTTCTCCGTGCCGACCACTATCCACGGGTCACAGAAGTGGTGCCTGAAATCATCGAGATGGTTCAAACCCTCATCGACAAGGAACATGCCTATGTCGCTGAAGATGGTGTTTGGTTCAGCATCGAATCTGCACCCGAAAAGTATGGTATGCTCACTGGTCAATCCATCGATGCCGTGATGGCAGGTGCTGGAGGTCGTGTAGACGAATCCGGCAAACGCGATCACAAGGACTTCGCATTGTGGAAGGTCGCCAAACCCGGTGAACCTTCGTGGCCTTCACCATGGGGGGACGGTCGACCCGGTTGGCACATTGAGTGTAGTGCGATGTCTCTCAAGCACTTTGGTGAGCAGTTCGATATTCACGGTGGTGGACACGACCTGCGATTCCCGCACCACGAAGCTGAAATCTTCCAGTCCGAATGTTGTACGGGAAAGACCCCATTGGTCCAATACTGGATGCACAATGGATTCGTCAATATCGATGGCGAGAAGATGAGCAAGTCGCTTGGAAACTTCTGGACCATCACGGATGCATTGGAGAAATATGACCCTCTTGTGCTTCGACACGCACTTTTGAATGCACATTACCGTTCACCGATTGACCTCACTGAACAGTTGCTTGAGGATGCCAAAGGACACCATGCACGGTTGGTGGGGACCTATGGACACGCTTTGGTTGTCATTCGACAAGCCAAGAAGGCGGGTATGCAAGAAACACCAAGGTTGCCAGAAGCGGATGTGGCCTCCGCAGATTTCCTTGCGAGTAAACTCGGCCTACTGGAGAAGTTGCTACAAGAAGCAGCGATCGCAATGGATGACGACTTCAACAGCCGTCAAGCGCTGGCCAAAGTCAGCAATGGGGCGCGATTAATTCCACAAATCCTTGACAGTGAGGAGATCGATGAACGAGATACAGTGGCCTTTGCCATGTATGCGATTGATTGGTTGGAAGAATTTGCAGGTGCGGTCCTCGGACTGTTACCAGACAAGGATGTGGCTATGGCAGCCCACGACCCAAGTTTGGACCCTGCACGACAGGCGATCAAGGAGGAGGTGGAGCAACTGCTTGCTCGTCGTGCTATCGCCAGAATGGCGAAGGATTGGGACAGTGCCGATGAGATTCGCGATGCACTCGCTGCGATGGGCGTCTCGGTCAAAGACACACCAGATGGTGT
>JBJLBW010000088.1:0-5346 GCA_045568015.1 Candidatus Poseidoniales archaeon
CATTCCAACCCGGTTCACCCGATGGACTGGACCAACCGTCACCATCGTGATCCGGGCATCCGAACGTATCACGCCATGACTTTCCACTACTACCACAATCATCGATTGAATTGGCGAAGCCGTCGCCGTCGGCGTCAGCACAACCATGGTGGCCGTATGCACTGGTTCCAGCAGCAACGACCGCCTCAGGGGTGTCAGGGCATTTGTCAACGCTTGGTGCATCGGGGTTCTCACCGTAGCCATCTCCATCGGAATCGGTCCACTGGCCACCAAATAGAGGTAAATCATCCATCATGTCTGGAATGAAATCACGATCTGTGTCTGCCAATCCATGTAGAATGTGGACGTTGTCGTAGGTGGTCGCGAACAAGATGTGCCAAGTACCGTTTGAATCAAGGGTTGCAGCGGGAGCAGAATTGGTCTGCCAAGGTATGGTGCCTAATTCAATGGGTTGATTGCCCTCAAGTGTGTTGATTGAGACCGTGCCCGTCGGATTGGGGCAAATGACCCAATCTTCTCCAGAAGCGTCAGTGAGTAATTCAATGTCGTTGGTATTTCGGCAATTGAGGTCTACTGTACGGGTACCTGTAGAGTCGATGAGCACATGTGTGCCAGAGGTATTGACCAGAGTACCGGGGATGAGGAAGCCATCCAAAGTGAATAACGGCGAACCCATGTATGCTGTCCAACCCAATGAAGGCATACTCTGTGCGGTAACGGACCCTGACTCACTGAACTGATGACGCCACTGTGAATTGTTGTCTTCCCAGACGACTTCAAGCGCGGAACCTGAGAGTTGAACGCTGGCCTCACCGTCAACCAATGTTTCATTGCTTGAAAGAACCGTGCGTTCTGTCATGGACCAATTGTCCGCAGATCCTTCAAGCCATTCTGTGACCAAGCCAGATGTGTCATGGCGGTACATCAAACCAATACTACCATTGTCGGCCATCACAGCACCAAATTGGCTGCCATTTGCATCGGTTGCGAGGGTGTTTTCATCCCATGTCGAACCGTTCTGTACCGCAAGTTCGATTTCATTCGTGTCATTGTTCCTCCACACAATATGCGGGGTATTGCTTGCATCGACAAGGAGTACGATATCCTGCTCGATGGTCATGCCACTCGCAATGATCTCAGTGTCGATTGAATTACTCGTTTGGTTGGCGAAGACGAGGGAATCTGTACCTGAGTTGAATTCGAACAGGAAGGCGGCCATGGAGTGACCAGGGGTTGGTGCAGCGATGCTGCCATGTGATGCAGTGCCTCCACTCAGAACCTCATCCGAGACGAGAATCGTTCCAGCGGCCTGATTGAAATCGATACCAACACCATCTGAGGTGATGATGGTTGGTTGGCCGGCAGGACTCACGACCATTGCTGCACTTGGTAGGCTGCCGAAATCGTTCATGCCCCAAGGAGCGGCGGAAGTCAGAAGTTCATTTGCGCGTTCGTAGTGATAGTATCCTTCATCGGTGTCAAGAAGCATTTGAGTGCGCCCTTGTGCATCTACGGAAAGGTCGAGGTTGTTCACGGTGAAGTCGAACGGTAAGTCGGACAATTCCCAATCTCGGGTTTCCATGATGACGATTGAGCCACCGGTCGTGGTCCCGTCGTTCATGCGTGTGGTACTGGCATAGAGGAATTCGTGTGTCCCGTCGCGATCGGCGTCTCCACCGACTGAAAGGATGCGACCAAGCCGGGAGTTGGGGCCTTCATTGCGAGTATAGAAGTCGTTTGAAGAATCGACCAAATTGGTGTCGTTGGTACCGGGAACCAACTCCAGTTCACCCTGAACATTGCCAATCAGGAAATCACCTATTCCATCGTCGTTGATGTCGCCAGCTGTTTGGATATTCCATCCCCATCCATCTCCGATGTCCATCAGTGTGGTTGGATTTGAGGAATAACCGTCAATGGCACCATGGAACACCCACAATTTGTTGACTGTAATTTCACTGATGGAAAAATCGTCGTAACCATCACCGTTGACATCTCCAAGAGCGCTCAATGAATTGCCCAAGAGTGTCCATTGGGTATTCACCGTCCAAGTTTGATTTGCAGTAGAAGATACGCCTTCTATGCTGCCATAATGAACTTGGGCTTGACCACGGCCAGACACCTGTGTTTGATCCTTTGAACTCCCGATGACGATGTCGTCAAAACCGTCTCCATTGGCATCACCAACACCGAGAATTGCGTAGCCGAGAATGACATCATCTGCAGTCCCATTGATTGTGGTTGAATTGGATTCTAAAGTAGCATTTCCATGGTAAATATGTACACGGCCCAAGCCCTCATCAGGGCCTTCCCAACCCATTTCACTGACGATCAGGTCGGCATACCCGTCACCATTGATATCGCCTGCAGCTTCGACATTGGCTCCGAAAAGGCCGTCGATGGTTTCACCGGATTCAACCCATATTGGGTTTGAATTCAAACCGGTCGCAAAACCAGAATAGAGTTGGACAGCACCTGTTGTGTTACCGGTGTCATTGTTCTGACCGGGAGCCCCTATGAGGATGTCATCGTAGCCATTGCCATCAGCGTCTCCAACCATGGCCAAAGAAGCTCCGAAGCGTGCACCTTCGTGAAGTCCGACGAGTGTGAGGTCAGGCGTTGTCGCATAGCCATTCACAGAGCCATAGTGAATGTGAACAGCACCGGAATCATTGTTCACTCCTGGTTCGCCATAGATGAGATCACTATATCCGTCGGCGTTGTAATCGCCGTTGGCATTGGCACCGGTACCGAAATCAGTGGATTCATTGGTTTCGAGAACAAGGAAAGGGTCGGGGGCGATGCGACCATCGTCACGACCAGCCATATCACGAACGATTCGCAAACCTGTACCATTGTCAATTCCGTAGACGAGTTGAGCACGAGTGGAGGCGTCGAGATGATGTCCAAGAGGTTGACCGATCCCCTCACCTTCGTCGACTACAGAGAATGTTCGTTCATCCTCATCCAGAGAGATGATTGCCACTCGTTCGTTGATGGTGTCGAAATATGAAAGATGCAATATGTCATTGACATCGATGTTCAGTACCACATCCTCGGCTGCACCTTCGGTTACCAATTCGGTGTGGCGCCACCATGAACCGGTGAAGCGCATCAAATCCAATCCACCGGTATCCGCATCTCGGTAAGCGATTGCAATCGAACCGTTGCTGTAGATGGCAATCTCTGGATCAGAGGTGATGTTGACATCATTGACCAAGGTTCGAACCATCCAAAAATATCCGTTTGAAATGGTGTAATCGCTTTCTCTGGCCACTTTGAGAGAAGATGCATCCGCATCGAGGTAGGCGATGCGAGGGAATCCGCGATAATCGACGATGATTGAACAACCACGTCCGACATCCCCGTCGGAATCCACGGTGGCCCGACTGGTCGTGCCGTCTGGTGTCAATGTGTATACTTCGAGATCTTGTGTGTCGGTATTGTATCCACAGGCTTTGACCACTTGGTCAGGTCCAATGGCTACATCGAGGCCTTCTACGGAATCGGAAAAATTGGCAATACCGTTTTCCTTCCAATCACTGACACCACGGAAGGGTAGGACGCTCCAATCGAATCCTTCGTATTCAATCTCATCCCATCCCAGAGATTCGCCCCAACCGTTGGTCGCCTCATAACTCTCCAGTTTCGGTGTCGATTCCTCAAGTGCAGGAATCATGGTCGTCATCGGGGCGAGAACCATGAGCAAGGTCAGGAACAGACTCAACCGACGCATCTCGCACACCCAAATGGGGTCAAAGTGAACTCGACCCTATAGGGTCGATAGAGTCAAGGTTCTTCAGACAACCGCTTAGAAGCCCCTTTCAACTTCAGGCCGTATCCGAGGATATGGCAGGGGAGCAGTGGCTGCTTTGTGCCGATGGAGAATGGCCTCCTGAAGCGATTTGGAAGCCTCTTTCAGAGGCTTGTGCGATTATCGTCGGCGTCGATGGCGGAACCGATGCTGCTCTGTCGCGAAATTTGGCGGTCACAATGGCCACTGGAGACTTCGATTCAATCACCGATACCGAGGTGGAGAGAATCGCTCTACCGGACCAGAATGCATCCGATTTGGAAAAGTCTCTACAATTCGCATCAGAGAATGGTGCTGAAGTCGTCAACATCGTCGGCGTTGAGGGTGGTGAAATCGATCATCAACTCGCGGCCTTTGCAGCGCTTGTCGAAGCACCTCCAGAATTGGAGATTTACATGCACATGTCAGAGCATGTTGTCATGCGCTGTTTGGATGACTTGGAACTGGTTCTTGATGAGGGTACAAAACTGAGCCTTTTCGCCTTTACCGCGTGTGCGAATGTGAGCATCTCGGGAGTCGAATTTCCATTGGATGAGGAGCCCCTCGCATTCTCTACACGTGGACTACACAATGTGGCTCTCGGTGGGCCGATTCACATCGAAAGTGATGGCGCTCTTGTCGTGGTTATTTCCGGACATTAATCGAGTAATCATGTGTTCCCGGTTCTCCAACGCCAGAGGCTTGTGCCTTCTCGCTGATCGCCGCCGCATCCACCGTCTCCTTGAACGTCCCGCGCTTGGTGAGAATTCCTCGCTTCCAAGCCGTCCATGGTGAGTATCCGGGAAGGTAGGCTCGCCAAGTGAATGGAACGCGCCCAGGTGTCACTCGATTGACGATCTTGGTAATCGATGTCGTGCAGGTTGCGGTGAAGGTGTTGTACCATTCGGGTTCCTCAGCCAACTGATTGGTGCGCTGCATCATCGCTTGCAATAGGGCTGTGCGCTTCTCTGGCAGGACATCGCAAGGATAGAGGAAGACATCGTTGCCTCTACCATTGGTTCGAACACCGAGCAAATCCCTCTCTGTTGCCCAGACGAGGATGAGTTCGAATTCGTTCCACATCCCAGTCCACGGATGGAATTTCTGACCCTTCTGCCGGCGGACCTCAAATGAGGCCATGAGATATCGATCTTCACTAAATTCGAAGCCGACCATCGTGTGGGCCATGCCGCGAATCTTGTGGAAGTAATCGACAACATACCAAACGCCCTGCAAATCACTCATGTTGAATGTCCAAGAATCCCAATTTTCGTCGAAATCTCTTGTGGTTCTCCATGTGAAGTCGCGACGATTGTGTAGAGTCACTGAATCGCCATCGATTTCGAATCGGGCGACCTGAGCGCAATCGGGCGACCAATCTCGAATATTGCGCGCCTTCTTTTGACCGATTGCGAACCACCAGAAATTGATTGACAACAGGATGACTGCACCGACCAATCCCGCAATCAGTTTCCAGTCCATGCCTATTCCTCTTCGGTCACCGGGGCACGTTCAGAGAGTAAAATTGAGATGGGGCGGGTCTCAGGAATATT
>JBJLBW010000089.1:0-5344 GCA_045568015.1 Candidatus Poseidoniales archaeon
GCCGGAGAACCAAGCCCTCCTGCACCCACACAGAAGACTCTCGATGACTTCAGTTGAGCCTGTCCCGCTTCACCGATTTGAGGTAAAGTCAGGTGCCGCGCATAGCGGGCCTTGTCCTCGGGGGTCAGGTCCTCCATGACCTTCGCTCAGTGGACGTTGTCTTCAAGCCAACGCTCAGCATCTATCGCTGCAGCACATCCTTGACCTGCCGCCGTAATCG
This sequence comes from Candidatus Poseidoniales archaeon, assembly GCA_045568015.1. Lineage (GTDB taxonomy): Archaea > Thermoplasmatota > Poseidoniia > Poseidoniales > Thalassarchaeaceae > MGIIb-P. The sequence goes on from JBJLBW010000089.1 coordinate 221, forward strand.
CTTGCCGATAACGAGTATCGACAACATCTCCTGCGGCAAATACACCTGGGACATTGGTCATCGTGTGTTCTGTATGAATCAGATAACCTTCCTCATCTGTCTCAACCTGTCCTCCAAGGAACTGTGTAATCGGCTTGTGCCCAATCGCGATAAACGCTCCAGTGCAAGCGATTTCATATTCACTGCCATCGCGCGGATCTTCGAGAACAGCCCCTGAAAGTCCCTTTTCATCCGACAACCATTTCTTGACTTGACGGAAGGGTTGGATTTCGATTTTCGGATGGTTGGCGGCTCGCTCATACATGACCTTGGAGGCACGGAATACATCTCGGCGATGCAAGAGAGTCACCTTGGAGGCGAAGCGGGTGAGGAATGTTGCTTCTTCCATTGCCGAATCACCACCACCGACAACGATGATTTCCTCATCGCGGAAGAAAGCCCCATCGCAGGTTGCACATGTTGAAATTCCCCTTCCTTTCTGTTCATCTTCACCTTCTGCGCCAAGCCAAATGGCTTCTGCACCTGTGCAGATAATCACGGCGTTGGCAAAGAATTTCTCACCCTCGGTTTCGACCATAAATGGGTGCGAACTGAAATCGACGCTGCCGACATTTCGATCTTGCACCTCAAGGCCAAAGCGCTCGGCCTGTGCTCTCAGGTCCATCATCATCTCAGGGCCACCAATCCCTTGTGGGTAACCGGGGAAATTTTCGATATCACTCGTGAGCATGAGTTGCCCGCCTGACATGTAACCGGCAAACATCAGTGGGTTCAGCATGGCGCGCGCGGTGTAGAGTCCCGCAGTATATCCTGCGGGCCCTGAACCGATGATGATGACGTTGCGCACATCCTCGCCCATAAGTCATCGGCGTTCACGACATCTCTTCAATCTTGACTGTGAACAAACAGAATCAATTTACTGGAATGAACAAGCACGAATCCACATCTTTGATAAGTGTAGATTCAAGGTTCATGTTGATTTCAATGGACACATTGGTTGAGCCAGAATCGATTGGAAGTGATGGTTTGCCCATCATGCCTGCACCTCCTGCATGGTACTGGATGTTGCTCGGTCGTATCGTGGTTCTCGCCATCGTTGGCTATTCACTCTGGTACTATCAGTTTGAGTCATTGGTCACCGTCATTGTCGTATTCATTCTGGTGGTACCGATGGAGAAGATCTTCCCTCGACATCGGGAACAGAATGTTCGTCGACCCAAATGGAAACTCGATGTGACGTATGCTCTTTCTGCACCTTTTCTCAATATATTTGGTGTCATCTTCGCCGTCATCGTCGGCTTCTTCTCGTTCACATGGGCTCTCGGTCTAATCGTCCGTTACTTCGGCCTCGTGGCAATGATTCCTGTCAGCATCCAACCGTTGGTGGCTTTCGTTCTGTTCGATTTCGTCGGATACTGGGCGCATCGCTGGTATCACGAGGTGCCCGAACTATGGAAGTTCCATTCCATCCACCATTCGCCTGAGCACATGGATTGGATCAGTGGTTTTCGCGTCCACCCTCTAGACTTTGCTTTGATTGCGCCCGGTTTTTTCTTCCTAATATTCGCAGGATTCCAACCTGAGACCAGCGGCATCCTCGCCGCCTTGCAGATTATCACGGGATTGTTCCTGCATGCCAATGTCAGCTGGAGATTGTGGCCCTTGCATCGTCTCATACAGACACCCGAATTCCATCACTGGCATCATGCCAATGAGAAGGAAGCGCACTGTTCGAATTATGCAGGCTTCTTACCACTCTGGGACATCATGTTCGGGACCTACTACATGCCTGACGACAAGCGCCCTCAGGTTTACGGTGTGGATGAGGATGTACCTGATGACATGCTTGCCCAGTTGAGATATCCGATTCGTGAATGGGGCAATCCATTGAGATTGATCCGGCATCCATTCCGAACCATTGGGTCTTGGTGGCGATTCTACATGCAAGTGCTTAGGGGTGTAAAACACTCGACCTTCCGCAAGCGCGGACCGTTCTATCCCCCTTTCAGGGATTAGTCATCGAAGCGATTGCAGAAATCGAAGCTCGCGCGTGAGGCTCCAATCGTGGCTCTATGTGTTCGGGTTCAGCCCCGGGCCCAATGATACCTAGGCCCACCGGTTTGTTCCAGATGAGTTGTAAATCGATGATACTCTTGATGACGGCTTGGCCCATTGCAAGGCCATGTTGTGTCTGCCCTTTCTCAATGATTCCAAGGCAAGCCGCACCATCGATGTCATCCCTCGACAACAATCGATTGAGGGCCAGTGGGACTTCCATCGCGCCAGGAACCCAGACGACCTCTTCGACTGTAAGTTCATGCTTACTTGATTCATTGGAAGCCCACTCAAGCATTTTCTGAACTTCTGATTGGTGAAATGACCCACATACAATTGCGATTTTCATATTCAATTCCCCCGGCTTTCCATCAACCGCTTCGTGGTCTCGACAACCGCTTGTGTCATCGCATCGATTTCAATATTGACTTGGTCACCAACTCCCTTACTTCCAAGCGTTGTAAGTCTCAGAGTCTCTGGTATGATGTGTACGTCAAATCCACCTTTACCACTCGTTTTTCCAACGGTGAGTGATATACCATCTACGGCGATGTATCCTTTCTCTTGGATGTATTCGGCCATTTCTGCAGGGCATTGAATCGTGTAGTCCTGATTTTCTACGTCCACAATTTCTGCGGTCCCCATGATGTGACCACTCAACAGGTGGCCTCCCAATTCATCTCCAAATTTTAGTGCGCGTTCTACATTTACATTGGATCCAGATGAGAGTGAACCCAATGTGGTTCGGTCCAGCGTTTCCGGGATGACATCAAAGGTCACCGTATCGCTGACGGATGTAGCGGTCAAACACACACCGTCGATGGAGACCGAGGCTCCGATTTCAAGTCCTTCAGTAGATGGAATTTGCACATCGATGGTGACTACGGAATCTCCGCTTACAGATTGGATACACCCTGTTCCCTGGACGATTCCAGTGAACATCAATCATCGCCTCCAATTTCTTCTTGGCGCTTTTGCGCCCATTGTAGAGTGAGAATTTTGTCGATGATTTTACGCGTACCATCCAAATCTTCGGTCAATCCCTCGACGCGAACCAACTCAATTTGGTCAAATCCACGTTCATCCAAGCCCGCACGAATCGCACCTTCAGCGTGTTCTTGATCAAAACCGATGGCGATAATATCGGGTTCAACCATCGGTAGAATGTCATACATTGGCACAGATGGTGGGTTGCCAACCATCGCGTGGTCAACCGGTTTTAGTCCCGCGACCATTCTCTTTCGCAAATCCTGAGATGTTACAGGTTCATGCTTGCGCATGCGAACGGTATCGTCGTGTGCAACCACCACAGTGAGGTGGTCGCCCAATGCTTTGGCCTGTTCGAGATAGTGAAGGTGACCCGCGTGGAGCAGGTCAAAAACGCCGACTGCCATGACTCGAACCATCAGACCCCTCCATCCATTGAAAGGCCAAAAGCCCTCATGATTTCTTCGCCTGTTAACATCGGTATCCCATGCTTGGATGCGTAGTCTCTCGCATCCTTGACACTGAGTGCTCGATCTCCATCAGGCTGTAGCATTTCAGCTCCGATTGTACATGGTGCCAATCCTGCCAATCTCGCGATTGCGACAGCCAATTCGGTATGTCCTTGTCGAGTTGACAATCCGCCCGGTGCCTCTCTACACAATGGGATGTGACCTGGTGTTCTGAATTCATTACCAAGAGCAGCCATTGCCTCTATAGCAGGTGAATCTCTCATCTCATCGGCCAACTCTCCGAATCTACGCGTGGTCAATGCACGGTCATGATCGGTAATTCCAGTGTAGGTGTCCCGATGGTTCAGTGATAGTGTGAATGCACTTCTTGTATCATATTGTAAATCGTCTGTAATCAATTTCCCGAGAACTGGGTTCTCTTCGACCAGAGCTGGATGGGTGTGGATATCTTGTAGCCAAGGAAGTCCAAACCTTTCTCCTATATCATCGCCAATCGCGAGAAACAGAAGGCCTCCACAATCTTGGCGCAGTCGACGCATTACAGCCGGTGTAGCTGCTGCGGCTGGCCAAAGTAAATCCGTTTCACATTCACGGAAATCGGAATCGAATACCATGACCGGATTGCCCTGAGAAAAGGCCTCGGCAGCCTCTCGAATTAGATCTGAAGTCTCCATCGCCCTCGCGCTCCGTAGGGGGCAAACAACCCCGTTCTTTTCGGTCCCTTGCGTTCGCCACTTCCTTGAAAAGACGTCGGTGACGCATCGTAGATGCGAATCCAGAATTTGGCCCGCTATCTTATGTGCGATACCCTATCCCAGTACATGCGCCCAACCCTCGCTTACGTCTTGGTGGGTCTACTGCTGGCTTGCATTCCAGCGGGCGCTGATTTTGAGGATGCCACAACAGATTCTGGACTGGATTCTGTGGATTCAGGTCCAATGACAATTTGGGCATCTTATGGCCCCGGTGTGGCTTGGGGAGATTATGACCAAGATGGTGATTTAGACGTCTTTCTGACGGCCCGTTTCGACCACCTTGGACAGGAAACTGCTGAGTTGCTTGGATATCAACAAATCTCTGAAATTCCGGAAGGGCACAGCGATCAAGAAGCCTTGCTCACCACTTCAACCGGCCGAAGTCATCTGATGAACAATCAAGGGGATGGCACATTTGTTGATGTCTCTGATGAAGCGGGTGTCGGTTCATCCAATGTTACCACACTTGGTGCCACATGGGTCGATTTTGATGGTGACGGTGATGTCGATTTGTATCTGTCAAATTACGGCCGTGCAGATTTGATCAACCCCTATGGTTCGGGCGAAAACAATCAGATGTTTGTCAACAACAATGGTACTTTCCAAGACGTTACCGCTGAAACTCGATTGGGGAATCCCGGACATTCATCCGGTTCGGTTTGGGCCGATTATGACAATGATGGAGACATGGATTGTTATTCCTTGAATTTTGGAATGGTTGACGAATATACTGGCCAAGCTCGCAGAGAAAGCAACATCCTGTATCGAAACGATGGCGATTCCAATGGGGATGGGGTTCCTGAATTCAGTGATCAAACCGCTGAGGCTGACGTCTATGGCCAGAGCGATTCTCCATC
>JBJLBW010000090.1:0-5186 GCA_045568015.1 Candidatus Poseidoniales archaeon
TTGTTCCACCAAGCATGGGGCGAGAAAGAATCACCACATGTGACACAGTTCCTATCTACGGTCTCTAGCGTTCAGAATCGAATGTATCGCGTACGCACGATTGCTGCAGGTTCTTTGGTTTGCACGTTCGTGCCATTGGCAGTGATTCTGTATTGGATCTTTTATCCAGATTCCCCGATTCCATCTGGAAATGCCATCGCTGGAATCGGTGTAATGGGCATTTGTGGTTGGGCGTTGAACAAAATCTACCGACACATGGCCCCTATGCCCTGGTGAAATTTCCACCCTCATAGGTGTAGATTCGAGGAATTCCAGTTGGTATTTCCAAACTGAGAACTTCCTCTTTGGTCAATCCTTCGATTTTCATGACAATGCTTCTCAAACTGTTGCCGTGTGCTGCAACCAGTACGGTTTTTCCAGCCTCTAAATCGGGCTTAATCGCCTCATCCAAGTAAGGCAAAGTTCGCTCAGCACACATGGCCAAACTCTCACCCTCTTCTCCGGGTGGCGGAACATCGTAGGATCGTCTCCAGATTTTGACCTGTTCATCACCATATTTGTCTCGAGTATCTTGTTTGTTGAGACCTTGTAAATCGCCATAGTGCCTCTCATTCAGGCGAAAATCACGATGTGTAGGAACATCGCTTGATGCCCGATTGTGCTCCATCACGATTTCAGCGGTATGCTGTGCGCGAATCAGGTCACTGGTATGCACGACATCGATTTGAGTATCCCCCAATTCTTCACCAGCCTTGGCAGCCTCTGCTTCGCCGACCTCTGAAAGACCCACATCGGTCCAACCGGTGAACTTGTTTGCAGCATTCCAGACGGATTGTCCGTGGCGCAACAAAATCAGGGTGGCCATGAAATCCCCTCAATCCATCATGCGCTTCTGCGGACACGGGGTTCGTAGAATACAATTCCATTTTCCTTTGCAATTCGGGCAACGTTGAGCAGGAATGATTGGCGCGCTTCCTTCTCGTTCGCACCTCCATCTACATCCCAATAGATATTGCAAGACATTTCGATTGAGTCTTTGGCAATTGAAGTGATCTTGGCCCAAGATGCATCTTCTTTCATCGTATTCTCATCATTTCGAATCAGTTCTTCAACACCATCTGTAAACTTCTGTACAGCATCGGGATCGCTGTCGAGATCCAGTGAGATCACAGGTTGATACCGGCGCCAGCGTCTCTTGCCAAAATTCTCGATCGGTTTGCTGGTCAGATTTGCATTTGGAATCGTCACGACGGTGTCCCCACTCGTTCGAATGAGCGTGGTTCGCAAACTGATGTTGATGACCTCACCTTCAGCACCGCTAATCAGAACCCAATCTCCAACGCGGAAAGGCCGGTCTAAGAGTACGGTGACAGCACCAAACACATTCGCAATACTATCCTTCGCTGCAAGCGCTAGCGCAAGACCGGTAATGCCCAGACCGGCAACCATCGTAGTCAAATCGAAGTTGAGTGCATCGGCAATGAAAATCGAACCAAAGACAACGATACAAAATCGGATGACACTTTCAACAGCGCCAATCAATGTACGTTCAGCACCATCCAATACATCGTCATCATCCCAATATTCGACCACTGCCTGAACAATGATGGTGAGTCGGAGAGCCCACATCATCATGGCAATCAGCATTACAACCTGTGCGATTGATGGCAACCAGAAATCAGCATATGATGGCATCATTGCAACATCACTGGTACTGAGAGAAAGACTACATCGCCACAGAATAGCAGCACCAATCGCTGTTCCCAATGCTTTGCTTGAGCCCTGAAGTGCTTGCTTTGCGACGGGACTTTTCTCACACAGTGACTCAAACATCTTTGGGATCAACATCATTGCAATGATTCTTAATTTGAAAACCAAAATAACCAACCCAAGAAGCACAACAAGTGTGCCTTGGTTGAAACCAAACATCGCTTTGTCCCAACTTGGAATCATCTCTACCAAACTGTCCATGAGGGTCGCGACTCGACAATAGGCGTTCATGGTTTCGCTTGCCAATCTTCGCGGAATCGTCCCCTAAAGGGACGGTTCCGTTCGGGTCCCCACAGCGGTCCTTTGAAAGGGTGAATGGGTCTCGACGGGCCGGTCGCAATGTCATCTCGCCGAATTCATGCACTACTTGGCGTCCTCTGTATGCTCATTCCACTGCTCACTGGCAGCATCACAACGAACTCTCAGGACGACCCATCCGAGGGCTTGGCTCCAGAGGACATTTGGAGTGAAGATTATGCGGATCATTACCATCCTTGGGGCGGTAATGATCGAATCCAATTCAAGGCTTATCACGACTACTTCACAATGCGAGATCGCATGATGCAATTGGCAGAAGAGAATGGTAACATCATGTCATTCCACGAGGGTCTGAATGGTGGTACCAATGCCCGAGGAATGGAAATGACAGCGGACAGTTACAAGGGACATTTCTACAATCACCCATCACCATGGATGAAGATTACAGGTGGTGGTGAGGAACTTCAGGGCGTAGATGGTGGAGAATGCAATGACTTCGTCGGCGATTGTGGGAATTATGCAGATATTCCAGATATTCAATTGGTTGGCAACCATCATGCTCGAGAATGGATGTCCTACGAAGTCCCCATGTTCTTCCTTGAAACCGTTGCCCACTACTATGGCATGGCTGGAATCGACAATGACGGTGATGGCCTAATCGATGAGGATACATGGGGTGATTCCAATGGTGACGGACAACTCGATGATGACGGAGATTGTCTCTCCTTGGCCCCCAATTTCCAAGATTCCAATGGAGATGGTGAGGCCTGTGGACCTGGTGATCTTGGAGTTGACGAGGACTTTTCTGAGCAGCAGATTACCGATTTGGTCAACACCCGTGAAATTTACCTAATTCCGATGCTCAATGTTGATGGCAACCGCTATGATCGTGAGGTATTCTGTGGAGAGGACGGTTGGAACTGTGATTCTGCAGGTTGGAGAAAGAATTTGCGGGACAACACAGTGACCGGGGTTACACCCATTCCAGATACAGATGAAGAGGTGGATGAGGGCTGCGACGGTGTAGACCTCAACCGCAACTATCAGTTTGAGTGGGGCGCACCACTTGGTGCGACGGGACCATTGTTCCCTGGCGCATGTTATGCTGGGGTCAACAATGATGTCTACAACGGACCAGTTGACAATACTGACAATGATGGCGATTGTGTGGGTGGACCTACACCAGAATGTGTGAATGAGGATCACGTTGATGGCAAGGATGACGATGGCGATGGACTCACAGATGAGGACTGGTGGGGTGGCAATTCAGAGCCAGAAACAAGGTTCATCCAAGATTTGACCGAGATGAATGACGATGATGGCGATGGTTCTTCAGACTACAAAGCAACACTCACTTGGCATTCGTACTCAGAACTCGTGCTATATCCATGGGGCCACTGTACCGATTGTGAAACGCCAGACCATGATCAGCTGATTTACCATGGCAATAAGATGGCAGAAATGACCACCTACGAGAACATGCAGAGCAGCGATTTGTATCCAACCACGGGCGATTATTGTGATTGGCATTATGGTGTTCACGATTCATACTGTTACACGATTGAAATTGGAACCGCTTTCCATCAACTACCGGAGGACGTCGACCATATCGCTGTGAGAAATGTTGGAATTCCATTCTACATGATTGAAATCGCTGACAACCCTCGTGAACGTGCAAACATCGGTATTCAGGAAGTCGAAAAGAGCCAATGGATTGTGAGTGCTGATGATTTGGTCATTCCAGACTCAGGACCGATTCCAATCACCATGTGTATCGATCCAAATTTCCCATTCACCAATGATGACAACTACACACACGTGATGTGGAGAACCGTCAAACCCACTCGTCAGCAGAGTGATTTCGGACCTAAGGAATGGGTCACTGAAGACTGGCAAATGACCGGATTCCAAGAGACCGGAGAAAATTGCACTCTGTCCAATAACGAGACGGGCAACCTCATCGTCTCCAATGTCCCGGTACCCGAAGATTTCAGCGGTAAATTACACTACAAATCGATGCTAGGAACGCGATCGGGGACATTCCCGTTTTCGTATCCAGCGCCGGGTATTTACGAGGAGGTAAGTGTCTCTTATCGAGCCCCATTCGGAAATTCCGTCCTCGCCTTCATGCTGTTCTTGATCGTCGCAGGGACGGTCTGGGGAAGCCTTGGTCTAGCGATTAAGAAAATGAACGAATCCGATCAAGACGAACCTTCGATTGTCGGTGCTCTCGATTGAGGTGATTCCATGGGCAAAAGTGACGAGTTCTCCTCCCGCTGGGGTTTGATTTTCGCGACCATTGGAGCTGCGATTGGAACCGGTAACATATGGCGATTCCCTCGAATGGTCGGCGCAAACGGTGGAGGGACTTTCCTCATTCCGTGGCTTTTCTTCCTTTTCATTTGGTCGATTCCATTGGTGATTGCTGAATTCGCGCTTGGAAAGCGAAGTCGGACAGGAACCGTGGGTACATTCCGAATTTTCGGTGGTAAAAAACTCGCTTGGATGGGCATGTGGACCGCTTGGATTTCCTGTGCGATTGGATTCTATTACGCCGTGGTTGCCGGTTGGTGCATGAATTACTTCCAACTTGGATTTAGAGGAGGACTATCCGGTGAGGGTGTTGATACCGTTGAAGTTTGGAACAACTTCCTCAATTCAACCGAACTTGTCATTCTCTTCCAAACCCTGGTCATCATCATCACATTGTTCGCAATTTGGGGTGGCGCCAAGATGATTGAGAAGGCGAACACATTCATGATGCTCAGCCTGTTTGCATTGCTTTTCCTTGCTCTATTCCTCTCCATCTGGATGGATCTCTCCGATGGTTCATTGGACGGCGCCTTGTTCATGTTCAGTGTTGATTTTGATATTCTCATGCAACCAGAAACTTGGATCAATGGTTTATCGCAATCCGCATGGTCCTGTTCAGCGGGAATGGGTATGGCCATTACCTACGCTGTATACATGAGGAAGGATGAGGACACCACTCTAAACGCCTTCACCATGGGTTTGGCCAACAACAGCATCTCTATCATTGCAGGTTTGACTGTCCTCAGTGCAATTTTCGCGGTTCAGGACGACCCATTGGCGACAGTAACCGGTGGTTCAAGCGCCATCACATTCCTCGCATTGCCTGAGGTATTCGCACAGGCGCC
>JBJLBW010000091.1:0-5160 GCA_045568015.1 Candidatus Poseidoniales archaeon
CACATGTTCGGCTGTGGACACCCACACCTGTTCCCGATTTGCGTTGCACTGGGCGCTGATTTGTTTGATTCCGCAGCTTATGCATTGTTTGCCCGAGATGATCGAATGCTGATGCCTTGGGCCACGGTCAAGTTGGGTGATTTGGATGAATTCCCCATTTCAACAGCAGCCCTTTCTGGACATACGCCTGCAAGTGTTCAATCCCTACCGGATGATGCACGCTGTGAATTACTGGCTCGGCACAATCTCGAAGTCACAGCATCTGAATTGGCACGTTGTCGACAAGCCATACGCGATGGCACCATCTGGAAACTGGTTGAGGAACGCAGCCACACGAATGCATCTCTACGCGAGGCGACCGAGTATCTGTATGCCAATATGCCAGAGGGGTTGGTCACCGCCACAAATCCACTGAGAAACGGTGGCGTGCGAATGAGTCAGGATTTACCCACTTTGCCACCATCAATTGCCGCATTGGGTCGTTTACTCAACTCGTATGAGACGGATTCTGAACGAGCCATCCTCATTTCGGGAACCTCAGGACCTTGGCGTGATCGGATTGGTGGATTGGTGCATTCGATTGCAAATCGATGGCCGGATGCAAGTGTCTTCATCGAAACACCTCTGGGTCTTTTGCCCTACACGATGGAGGATGTCAGTCCTTGGGCACATCTCATGGGTCCCTCTTCAATATGGGAGGGGATGGCCCCCGATGATCGCGATTTTGATTTACAGGCCCTAATGGGTGATGCCAAACAGGTCGTGGAGATTTCATTCGAGAACAATAAGGAGTCGAATTTGGAAGCGATTGAATCCGTGTTTGGGTCTGGTTCGGGTGAAGAGGTTTCTCGCGCGGTAATGGACCGCAAAATGGTTGAGGACAAGGTTTGCTATTTCCTTGACATAAATCGGGATCTTTCCAAACAACTATTGGCGGGATGTAGTTTTGTCTATAGCAAAACAAAAAGGGTCCGGAATGTCCATTCAGAAGATGGCAAACACCTATTCTCACCCCGTTTAAGAGATGGGGGTCTAAGCCTCACCCTGGAGGGTGCTAGGAGACTTCATGGCAGCGAGATTCCGACGGTTGTTGTCAATGATGATTCGATCCCATTCACTCGGAAGGGTCGCAACGTGATGCACGGATTCATCAGTGATGTCAAGGGCGAATTAAATCCCGGATTGCCCTGCTTACTTGAATCAGAAGATGGCACATTCTTGGGTCATGGGGTGGCGTTGTGTACAGCCTCCGAAGCTCGATGCTTCACCAAAGGCATCGCCGTCAAGGTCAGAGATGGTATCGGCGAGTGATGTTTGGAACGTGCCGGGGGATGTTTGATAGAGCATCGTCAGGTGAGTGCCCCCGACGATTCGTAGAATCGACGGGGTTGGGCCGATGGCAGAAGAGTGGATTGTCGAAACTCACGACCTTGTCAAGAAGTATGGTGAACATGTCGCATTAGACAGCGTCAATCTCAACATCAAACCCGGTGCAACCGGACTGCTTGGACCCAATGGCGCTGGCAAATCGACCTTACTCAAAACCATCCTCGGCCTCATTGCTCTGACCAGCGGTGGTGGCAAAGTACTGGGCCATGATATCGCCACCGAAGGTGCAAAGATCCGTCAACGGATTGGATACATGCCAGAATATGATTGTTTGATTCCAGAAATGGAAGCGATTCATCAAGTTCGATACTCGGGTGAATTGCTTGGAATGAACACCAATTCGGCCGTTCAAAGGGCACATGAAGTTCTCGAGTATGTCGGATTGCGAGATCAGCGATATCGTGCAGTCTCAACATTCAGCACCGGTATGGAGCAAGCGACCAAACTGGCTTGTTCATTGATTCACGACCCCGATTTGCTCATCTGCGATGAGCCGACCAATGGGTTGGATGCAAATGCCCGCGGGTTCATGCTCGACACCCTTTTCCAAGTGGTCAAGCAGGGTGGTCGTTCAATCATCATGAGCAGTCACCTGATGGATGATGTCGAACGAATTTGTGATCGAATGTTGATGATTCACAAGGGTCAAGTCATCGCCCAAGGACGAATTGAAGATTTGAAAGCCATCGATCGAGAAATCGAGATTTCGGTCTGGGGCGGGGCGAGTAAAATCGAAGAGAAACTGAAAGACATGGGCCAATCTGTTCGTCGAACAGGTCGTGTTATGCGCATCACCCGTATCGATGATTCAACCTATGGTACAATCATCAAGGCCGCGGCAGAAACCAATGTTCAAATCCGTAAAATGGAAGATTATGAACCCAGTTTAGAGGACTTGTTCATCGTCATCATGGATCGGTTGGGTTACTCTGTGAAATCGAGTAAAGACTTGCTCGGTGGGCAGACGCCAACGATGGATCAAGCCGCACTTCAAGGGAGGAAAGTGGCATGAGTGAAGGCGAGGACTTCGACCTGGACGACATTCTACAGGATTCGTCGACTCCTCTCGGAGAGCCCGCACCACCGACAACTCTGCCCGTTCCAGCAGCGCCTGCTGAAGCAGAATTCATGGGCGAGTCTGCTGCTGTGACCGGAAAGGCTCGAATGGAAGCCGCCTATGGAACCGGAGAGGGTGAAGGACAGGGGATGGCGATGGTCGCCCAATCTGCGACTCCCTCTGCCGGCACGATTTTCCACCAGGTGTATCGACCTTGGCGTGGGAATCTGAATCCTCGTTGGGTTCGAAATTGGTCCATTTTCCGCCACCATGTCTATGGGTTGTTCAGCAAAGGGCACAGACCTTGGCCGATGACCACAAAATTGCTTGTTGTCATCGTTCTTTTCGGCTCACTGATTCCGATTCTGACGATGGCCATGAGCGTCTTGACGGGCCTCACGGGGTTGATGGAATTTTACGGAGTTTCCAGGGCCAACCTATGGGGCCACGTGCTCGGTGTATTCCACAATACATGTTGTTGGCCATTGTTGACCGCCCTTGTTGTCGGTGGATTGATTTCCGAAGACAGACAAAATGGAACCTCTGCGATTTACTTCTCAAGGCCTGTGAACAGAACGGATTACACACTGATGAAGTATCTTTCAGCCGCTGTGATTCTATCGATGGTCATCGTCTTCTCTTATTGTGCGTATTACGCAGCGGCCATCCTCTTCAACAATGAGGGTTGGGCTTACTTACTCGACACGCTACCTTACTTCCTCGGTGGGTTGGTTGCAGCCTTCATGCTCGTGGTGACTTTCACCAGTATTGGCCTTGCACTCTCAAGCGTAAGTTCTGGCCGTTTCTTCCCAGCAGTGGCCTTCTTAGGGATCATATTTGGTTCACGAATTCTAGCTTTCTTGATCAAACTCCTCTTTGAAAGAGATACGCTGTATCTAATCAGTCCTTACGACAATTTGGCTCATGTTGGGCAATGGATGATGGGACTCAACACAACCTATGCTTTCCCAGCGGCTTGGTCCTTTGTCGCCTTGTTGCTGATGAATGGTATATCGTTGTATATTCTAATCAGCCGAGTGAATTCATTGGAGGTGACTCGAGAATGATGCCGGATTTGGACCAGGTAGGCGAAGGCCAGACTCAACAAGAATGGCAGAAGGTGCCAGAAGCTCCCGCCATCATGGTCGATCACGTATCCAAGTGGTATGGACAAGTCATCGGATTGAATGATGTCAGTTTGGCCATCAGTGGTGGTGTGACCGGCGTTCTTGGAATGAATGGTGCTGGCAAATCGACCCTTCTGAAAATCATCGTTGGTCGCTTGCGCCCAAGTCAGGGACAAATTCGGTTGTTCGGAACGGACCCGTTCAAGAATCCCGCTCCGTATCACCGACTCGGATACGTTAGTGAGTCTGAGAAGTTGTATGATTGGATGACGGGTCTTGATTTCGTCACCACGCTCGCCCGTTTGCATGGAATGACTCGTGATGAAGCGAGGGAGAAGGCAGAACATGTGCTCAATTTCGTCGGTTTGTTAGATGTTGCCAACAAGGAGATTGGAAAGTACAGCAAAGGCATGAGGCAGCGAGTCAAAATCGCTCATGCTTTGGTGAATGACCCAGATTTGATTGTCCTCGACGAACCCCTACAAGGCTGCGATCCACTGGCTCGGACGACGATTATGAATGTCATTCGAGAACTTGGTGCAATGGGGAAAACCATTCTCGTGACCAGTCATATCCTCTCTGAAATTGAGCGGATTACCGAGCAGATTGTCATCCTTCACAATGGTCGCCTGTTGGCGCTTGGCAACCTCCACTCCATCCGAGAGTTGCTCGATCATATCCCGCATCGAATTCTATTGCGAACCCCGGACCCACGCAACCTCGGTCGCACCGTTCTACCCCATCCTTCCGTCTATGGTGTCCGATTTCCCAACCCAAGGGAATTGATTATCGAAACCAACAGTCTCTCCGATGTCCACCAAGATTTACCCGCCCTCATCGTTGAATCTGGTGTTGAAGTAACGGCCATTGAAAACCCGGATGACAATTTGCAATCTCTCTTGGGTTACTTGATTGGAGGTCGTTCATGATGCAATCGACCACTCCTCCGCCTGGACCCCCAAAGAGAAACCTATCGGAAACGGTTTGGACAAAACTCGACCGTAAAGCGACAGCTATCGCTGAGTTCACCATACGACAATATCGCAAGAAACGCTCAACCTGGACCGTTGGGGCCGTCGGCGCCATCCTTGTCGTAGTCGTCTTACTCTTCTACATCGATGCCATGAGTGAGGGCATTGAATCTGTGGACGATGATGGTGATGGTTTACTCGACGAGGACCCTTCATCTTGGACGGAATGGGAGAATTCGCAATATGCGGGCCGTACCATTAGTGGTCCGATGTCGGACGATGATGGAGATTGTTTGGCATTGGAACCATGGATGCGTGACCTGAATGACGATGGTGTAGATTGCAACGTCGTCTACGAGTATGATCAGAACGGATTTGTCACATCGGTACAAGCTGACAGATTTGTTGATGAGGATCCCGATGAAAGCGAATTCCTTGAAGAAGCGATGCACAGATCATTCCTTCTGGGCTTTGGTAAGTTTGGATTCCTCTTCATCCTCGGCATCTTTGTCCCCCTCTTCCTCGCAACCGGATTGATTCGTGAAGAGATGGATTCAGGAACCCTCCACTATCTGGTTGGAAAGCCGATTGCGAGGGCCGAGATACTGATGTATCG
>JBJLBW010000092.1:0-5142 GCA_045568015.1 Candidatus Poseidoniales archaeon
TGAGATTGAGTTCAAGTTCGGAGTCGTCCAATTCATCGTGTCTTGAAATGTCGATTGTAATGTTCATCGAACTACCATCGACATAGATGTCCGCAATCGGAACCTGCTTGAGATCATCCGTTTCATCCGTTTCTTCAACGAACTTCACTTCTTCTGGTTCGGGTGCGTTCTGTTGCCCCATTTTGACATCGACCCCCATCTTTGAGAAAATGTCGCTAAAGTCTGCACCGCCCTTGGCAAAAACGTCTCCAAGGTTCGCAAAATCACCTTGGAGGTTGATTTTGACATCGCCAGATTTAATCTTCTCAGGGTCGAATCCAATGTCCTCTAATTGGGATTGAATTTGGTTCATCATACGGGTCAAATCGTCTTCGGTAACGTCGAGCCCCATCTGCTTGAACATCTCAATCATTTGCTTCAGAATCTGCTCTTCCCATTCGTCTCTCTCCATGTTCTCACCTCACTACTTAACTCTCGGTTGTATAGTGGCACAATCTAGACCTATATGAAGCATTGGAAGGCGTCGGATTCAAGACGAGGATACGGGTGGGGCGGTCGATGGTGCAGCAGGAGCAAGACAAGGTCTTGGCAGATACGGAGCGTGTAGCTGGGCGTCAAGCCTTGCGAAACAACGTTGCTGCAGCCGTTGCACTGGCAGATGCTGTTCGTAGTACTCTAGGGCCAAAGGGCCTCGATAAGTTGCTGGTTGGCAGTGACGGCTCCTCCCTTGTCACCAACGATGGTGTGACCGTATTGGAGACTGCAAAAGTCGAGCATCCTACGGCAAAAATGCTGATTTCAACCTCACGCGCTCAAGATGACGAGGTACGTGATGGAACCACCACGACCGTTGTGCTCACAGCTGAATTGTTGGTCAATGCGTTGGAATTGGTTGATCGAGGAGTACATCCAACGGTAATCGCCAGTGGATATCGAATGTGTGGCCCCGAAATTGAACAAGTTCTAGATGAGATTTCAATTTCGGCGAATGAAGAAACTTCCCTTTCCTCCGTGAAAACCAGTTTGGCCGGCAAGGGTGATGTGGGCATGCAAAACGTTCTCGCTGAACTTGCACATGCCGCCGCCCAGTCGACCGGCTCAGGAGATACCGAACATGTTCGTATTCTCACCGAACGGAGCGGCTCCATCAAAGACAGCGAGTTGATCCCCGGAATCGTTCTTGTCAAAGCCCGCGTGCATCGCGAGATGGAAATGAAACCAAGTTCGGGTCGAATACTGATTTTGGATGGTGGGATCGAAAAACGCAGACCAGAAATTGAGGCCAGTTTGAAAATCACCAACCTCGGTGCAATCGATGCTTTCCACGCGCGCGAGACCGCAGACCTACAAGCCCGAATTGACGCACTAAAGGCAGCAGACATCGATTGCTTGGTCACTCGGGATGGAATCGAAGAGGAAGCCCACTCTATGCTTGCGGCAGCGGGCATCCTCGCTTATCGACGGGTTGAGCGCCCAGAAATTGAGCATCTTTGCCGGGCGACTGGAGCGAGACCGATCTTTGACGTTGAAGACATCCAAGACGAAGATGTGGGTCACTTTACTTCAATTCGCGAAGAGAAATGGTTGGGTGTTGAACACACAATTTTCGAAGGCTCACAATCTCAGGGTGTATCCGTGGTGATTCGCGGCTCAACAGAAATGCGATTGGAAGAAGCTCAGCGCGCATTCGATGATGCGCTCGGTGTGGCTTGTCAATTGGTTCGCGAACCTCAGTTGTTGCCTGGTGGAGGTGCCACTCAAATCGCCTTGGCTCGCCGCTTGCGCCGATATGCAGAGACCATCCCCGGTCGAGAACAAATGGCCATTGAGGGCTTTGCGGCCGCGTTGGAATCTATTCCGCGAATCTTGGCTCAAAACGCCGGACTTGATCCGATTGATGAACTTCTGAGAATTACAGCAGCACAGGCGGAGAAGGATTCGGCATGGCAAGGTCTCGATATCAACACTGGACAGGCCAGTGATATGGGTGAGGCATCGATTGTTGAGCCGTTGAGCGTGACAAGGCATGCGATTGCAGGGGCGACAGAAGCAGCGATTTCAGTTCTCCGAATCGATGACGTTCTCTGGGCCAAGCAGGATGCACAGGAGCCAGATTGGCGCGAGGATGAGGATTGAGATGGAACCGTTTGTCAATGTCGCAGGGTATCGATTCATCGATTTGCCCGACCGCGATGAATTGCGTCAACCATTCCGCGACGCCTGTGAGAAAAACAGGCTATTGGGAACTATTTTGCTGAGTACAGAAGGCATCAATTTCTTCCTTTGTGGAGATCAAGAAGGCATTGATGGATTCATGGAATATCTTGAGAAAGATGAGAGATTTGTTGGAATTCAACTCAAAGTGTCCCACAGCGAAAAACTCGCATTCCGTCGCATGAATGTCCGCCTCAAGAATGAGATTATCTCAATGGGGATGGACGAGATTCGTCCTGCCGAGACCACCGGTGAACCGATTACTCCCACCGAATTCAAACAATGGTTAGACGAAGGTCGAGACATCACAGTGCTCGACACGCGTAACGACTACGAGATTCGCATCGGAACCTTTGCCAATGCAGTCGACCTCAACATCAGTACATTTCGGGCGTTCCCTGACGCTGTGATGAATTCAAGCATTGACAAGGAGAAAACCGTGGTGATGTTTTGCACCGGCGGAGTCCGCTGCGAGAAGGCCAGCGCGCTCATGCTCAATGAGGGCTTCCAAGATGTTCGCCAATTGCAAGGCGGCGTTCTCGGCTACTTCGAAGAGATGGGCGGTGCGCATTGGGACGGCGATTGTTTTGTGTTTGACCGCAGGGTTGCTGTGGACCCCGAAATGAACGTGACCGGAGCGGAGGTTTGCTTCGCGTGTCGAGAACCGTTGACGGAAGAGGAATTGAATTCTCCACTGTATGTTCCTGCGATATCTTGTCCATATTGCAAATGTTGATAACATACCAGAACATGATTTATTCATGGCATCTGAACCTAACTTTACAATACCAGCAACCGAAGAAAACCTCACTTTAGAGGTCGATCGACACATGATGGACTCGCAGTCCACCGAACCTCTACCAGAGCCCACACCACCGTATTCCGTGCTCGTTGACGGTATTCGTGGAGAAGCTGCGGTTGGCAGTTTCGGGACATGGAGCACTCGCATTAGAATCGTCCTTGAAGAAGAACACCCTGAACTCGGAAAGGAATTCATGACCAAGTATTTCCAATTCACAGAACCAGGAGTTGTTCATTGGGGTCATCATGGACAGAGTTTCCGAATCGTGAAGACTCTAGAGTGATTTCGTTAACTAGAGGGTAGCGAGGCGGGCAGCCCACTGCGAGCCCATGCATTCAGCAATTGTGAGCGAGAGGGTGTTATGGGCGATCCTTTGCTCGACTGTTTGTTTTGTACAATACTCACTCATTGCCCGATACTTCAACCCCATCTTGGAAGTATATTTCAGGTTTGGACATTAAACCGAACGCTCTCAATACCGTTAGAATAAACATCCAATGGAAACCGCATTGGCAGCACAGTAGCCACGGTCCACCTATCAGCATGGCCCAAGTAGAGTCCCACCCCTCATCTGATTGAAATGCGTCAGAATTGGGATTTGTTAAGTAATACCACCAAAATAGAATATACCACGAAATAACAAAGATTGCAATGGATGAATAGAATGTAGTGGTCTTCATTTGTACTGGTTTCATGTTACGCAAATACCACTTCCAATTGAAATCGTACCACTTCCAACTGAATTCTCCCAAATTATCTATTGATTGATGGTTCAATTCCCCCTCTCTTAAGCACTTAATCATCCCAGGGATGATTAAATACACAATCGGTATCGAAATCAATATTGTAAAAACGGTCATCCCTTGGGTTTTTGATGGGTTAGGAATTAACCCCCCCTCTGATTCAAAACCAAGCATCCCCATTAGTAAACAAACCAACAGGAAAATGAAATAGAAAATCAATCTCTTCAGTAATGTCACGATTTTCGTAATGCGCATGTGTCTTTATTTTATCTGTAAGAAACAAGAGGGGGCCCTCACGCTCAAAATGAGTGAGAGGGTAGCGAGGCGGGGAGCCCACTGCGAGCCCATGCGTTCAGCAATTGTGGATCCAAGGGGTTGTGCATAACACCCTTCGATTTATCCGAAATAACAGGCAATGCGTGAATATCTCGTATTGCCGCACATTAATTTAGTCACATCGACTCGGGATGTTATGAACCCCTTCAAAGCAAGTATCTTAATTTTATATCGTTTTGATGTACTAAGGAATGGGATTCTGATTCGTCCTGTTCACTATCTACGGTATGGACTTGCTATTTCCGTTTGGATGTTTGTTGGATTGGGGCTTGCAATTCTTGTGGCTGAAAATGTAAGTTCAGATTTAGGAGCGATTTGTTTGTTACCTTCAGGTATCCTATTGATTTACGGAGGAATACGAGTTAACTTTGACCTCAAATGGACATATGGTGCACAAATTGTTAATTCGATTACGATTTCTGATGACATAATGTCCATTGAACAATTATCTCCCCCTGAAGGCGGATTGGTCAACTGGTTACGGGTTTACTTCGATATGCCTAGAGGGAAAGTTGTAGATACCATCCACTTTCCACTCGCACATATTATTGATGTCGAATACACAACTGAGGCTGTTCACGATGACACATACTATTCGTTGTTAGGCACTGTAGCAGTTTTGGATGAAAATAATGAAATTATCGACGGGTATCAACTACCAATTTCTCCAAGGCTCAGAAGTGAGAAAGATATAGAGTTCCTATATACGATTATTGCATCATGGATTAATGGTGCAAAGGACAATGAGGCTGTACAGGAAGAGCAAGAGACATCAGCTATTGACTTTGATCCTTCGGTTGCGTAAGATATACTCCCAATTCAGAGGGGCCCTTACGATTACGGCCAATCGCATCGGTAGCGAAGTAGGCGACCCACTGCGAGCCCACATATCCGAAAAATCCGAACACGAGGGTGTTTTGCAAGGGCCCTATTCTTCTTCGGCATTCACCGATATATCAGTTGTATTCAATGGGTCGGGTCCATACTTGTTAGGGCCATCCGTACCTTTCATCAAAAGCAGAATAAGACCAGAAACGCTGCCTATCC
>JBJLBW010000093.1:0-5058 GCA_045568015.1 Candidatus Poseidoniales archaeon
GGAATGAAGTCGGTTTGCCTCCACCCACATCCTGGGCACGACAGCGTTACCTGTGTGTGCTCACCAAAATATGCAATTTCTTCCGTGTGGGCAAGCATTGAGAGCCCTTCGTCAAAACCACAGATAATGCAGGAAACATCGATTGTACTCTCCATACGAATATATCCCCCTACATGACTTTGAATCTATGCGTCTGGTGCGAATACTTCGTTATCTACGCCTTTTACTGCAGCAAAACCAGCCGGGAGCAAAATCAGGCGATCTTCACCGACCTGGACAAGAGCACCCCCCAAATCTCCCTCTATGAGTTCCTGCAATCGCGAAACACAGTTGGCGAACTCTACCTCGCGCTGGATGAGCCTTTTGAGTTCGACAATTGCAACATCTCCGGCCGCAACCCAATCAAACAGAGCCTCAATCCCTGAAGAATCCTGTAGAACTGCACGGTGAATGATGGCTTCACCCCGAATCATCGGGATGGGTGCATCGGGGTAAAGGTCGCCCAAATCGTGGTATGCTTGGGCTGGAGCTACGGGTTCAGGCTGTGACTCAGCAATGGATGGCATATCCATCCACTTTGGCGCGTCCGCATCCTCCATGGGGGTCCCTGAACGGTGACAATCCTTCAATCCTCGGACCCAATTGACTTCATAGGTTCAAGAACCGCCACGACTCCAGACGGTCCGAGGTGCGACCGAGGGAGTGTCAGACGAGGGATTCAAAAGGGCCCCTCTTCTGGCAGCATCATCCCCGTGCACACCCGCGCGGATTCTTAGGAGGATATTGATATGGATGCGGAAATGACTGCAGTAAAGACTGGCACGAGTACGGTAGGGATTTGTTTCAACGGCGGCGTTGTCGTCGGAGCAGATCACCGGGCGACAATGGGACACTTTGTCGCCAATAAAAGTGTGAAGAAGTTGTTCAAAATTGCGGACAACCTCGCCCTCACCACTGCAGGCCTTGTCGGTCACGCACAATCACTGTCCAGAACACTCGCCGCAGAAATGAGTTTGTTTGAATTAACGCGCGGTTGCCAAATGACTGTTAAGGGTGCGGCTACAATGACAGCGAACATCCTCGTCGGACGTCCTCACTGGGTTCAATTGCTCATTGCAGGCGTTGATGATACTGGTGGCAGCGTATACTCGATTGACTCTGCTGGCGGTTCGATTCCAGATGAATACTGTGCAACAGGCTCAGGTTCACCTTACATGTATGGTGTATTGGAAGATCAATTCAAGTCAGGCATGAGCGAGAAAGAAGCCCTCAAGGTCGCTGCCAAAGCCCTTCTTGCCAGTGCTCAACGTGACGCTGCCAGCGGCAATGGCATGGATCTCGCAGTCATTACACAGAAGGTAGGGTACCGCCAACTCGATGATTCTGAACTAGAAGCACTCCTCAAGCAGTGTTAATCCAACTCCCGGCGCACGCGCCGTCCTCGCACCCATCCAGTGGATGGGATTGTGATGCAGTGTGTTCCGGGCCGAAAGGAGGTTAAGTCATGCGACTGACATTCCAACAAGTGAAAAAGAAAATTGAGAGTATGGTACCCTCGGATATCGATTATGAGGTGGACCTTGAAGCTGCAAGCATCGCGATCATTACATCTGACCCTGAGGTATTCTCTGGGGCAGATAGTTTGGCAAGTAAAATCGCCAAGACAATCAAACGACGTATTGAGATCCGCCCCTCCGATGCAATTCTAATGGATTCGAAAGAGGCTGAAGCCAAGATTATCGAAATGCTTCCCGAAGAAGCCGGTTTGAAGCGAGTATACTTTGATGGAGCCATCAGTGAATGTACGATTGTCTGTGATGACCCAGGGATGGCCGTTGGTCCAAAGGGTGCAACCATTCGAGGCATCCGTGACGAAATTGGATGGATTATCCGTACTGAGAGATTTGCTGCCGTCGAAAGTAGAACCATGCACAATATTCGAAAATACCGTCAAGAGAACGCGGAAGACCGTAAAGCCTTGTTGCGTAAATTTGGTACCCGCATCTATCGCCCTCAACGCTCTGGTGAAGCATGGTGTAGACTCACGGCTCTCGGCTCTTATCGAGAGGTTGGTCGAGCCATGCATCTCGTCACCACAAACGAGTCGAAGATTGTGGTTGATGTAGGGGCCAAGCCAACAAACAATCTCAGTGAAGTGGCTCCTTTCTTCAACGCACCTGAGTTGTTACCGTTCGAAAATTTAGATGCCATTGTCATTACACATGCGCATATCGATCATATCGGGCAGTTGCCCGTGATGTACAAGTATGGCTATCGGGGTCCGATTTACTGTACACCTCCGACACGAGATTTGATGGTGCTATTACAAAGTGATTACATCAAAGTAGCCGCAGCAGAAGGAAACCCTCCCCCATATGGTTTGGGGGATGTCCAAGAGATGATTAAGCACATTGTCGATGTAGAATGGGGCAAGACAATCGACATCGCCCCCGATATCAAACTGACAATGTACAATGCAGGGCATATCCTGGGTTCATCCTCGCTTCACATGCATATTGGTGAAGGCAAACATAACATCGTTTTCAGTGGTGATATCAAGTATGAGAAATCATGGCTTTACGATGCTGCTGCTGTCAGATTCCCGCGGGTTGAGACTCTCATCTTGGAATCCACTTATGGCGGTGCCAAGGATTTCCAGCCAACAAGACAAGAGGCGACCCAAGAGTTACAGGATCTGATTCAGAGAGCGCTATCTCGCAAGGGAAAAATTTTCTGCCCAGTATTCGCCGTTGGCCGTTCCCAGGAAGTGATGATTGCCATCGATCAGCTATTCAAATCCGGAACCTGTGAACCCGTGACCGTTTGGCTGGATGGAATGATTACGGAGGCCACGGCCATTCACGCCAGCCATCCTGATGCCCTCAACCGGGATCTTCGAAAGAAGGTGCTCAAGGGTGGTGAAGAAAATCCATTCAATTCCACGTGGTTTCGCAAGGTCGATGGGCGCGAACAGCGCGAGAGCATCTTGCTTGACCCCAGCCCCTGTATAGTTCTGGCAACCTCTGGTATGATGACGGGCGGGCCGATTGTTGAATATTTCAAGAACTGGGCGCCCGAACCCAACAACACGCTCTGTTTTGTGGGGTATCAGGCCGATGGTACATTGGGTCGCCGATTACAGAAAGGATTTGCCGAGGTACCGATTAACGATGGTGGGCAGACACACATGGTCAGTATTGGTTGTGACGTCATCACCATCGATGGTTTCAGTGGCCACAGCGACCGCCGCCAGTTGATGGACTACGTGAAGGCCATGAATCCCAAACCACGGACAATCATTTGTCATCACGGAGATGCCCATACTTGTGCGGAATTCAGGAAAGATTTGGCGAGCACCTACCGGGTTCGAACACACGCGCCCAAAAATCTGGAAACCATTCGATTGATCTAAATCACCGGGACATCAAACCCATCTTCGGCAGGATCGGGCAATGCCTGAGCCTCAGTTTCTTGGTCTTCAAGTGAAACAATTGAGCCACTTCCAATATGGCTCAGTCCCTCGTCCTTCTGGAAAAATGCCATGACTGCGGCAGCAGCAAAAACACCCGCAAGAGCCAACAGAGCCCAAGCGTTCGCACTCACATTTTCTTCATTGGCAATCAGCAATATCGAAGCCAAAGTAAGCATTGCAAAGGTTGCGGCGAGCACCTTTGCGCGCGGGTTGGCCATGCAACCCGGTCTACCCTGCCTTTGATGAACTGAACGCTCCTCGGGGTATCATGGATTTCAACATCGGAACCTCTTCCGGTTCTCGAAATCAGCCAAAACCAGCCCCTAGACGAGGCGGTGGTTTGGCTGGTTGGCTGATGACCGCAGTCGCACCTTTTGGTGAAAACGAGGAGCATGCTATGGACCAAGCCCTGGTCGAACTCGGGCTGGGAGATGCACGTTTAATTCGCGGAGAAGGGGCAATGCTGCCGATGGGTTTCGAACCAGGAAATCCACAAGATCTGCCGATGGGGACGTTG
This sequence comes from Candidatus Poseidoniales archaeon, assembly GCA_045568015.1. Classification (GTDB taxonomy): domain Archaea; phylum Thermoplasmatota; class Poseidoniia; order Poseidoniales; family Thalassarchaeaceae; genus MGIIb-P. Next base: position 3,990 of record JBJLBW010000093.1, read on the forward strand.
GTCGAATGTCACTTGTCCAAGGCTACAGTGTTTGGAGAAGGAATCGCTTCAGCAGGTGTCGCATGGGCACTTTGCAGCACACCTGAGGGTGATGAATGCGCGATTGTTTGTACGATGTCGCACCCAGGTTCAATGGAGGGTTGTGAAACGGAACTCCGTCGCAACTTGCAGAGAAAACTCGGCAATCGCGACCTAGAATTACGCAAGGATGATGATGGCAAAGCAATGTTTGAATGCGCAGTCGATGAAATTGAAGCGCAAGAAGGATTCCACGGAGTTGTTCTCGCAGCCTTGATTCTTCCAAACAGCCTCAGTCTTGGGGGTTCCAGCGGACCAACTCGCTCACGAAATCTTGGAATTTCGAGTATAGGCGGCAGTCTTGGTGGGCCAAGTGGACTCAGTGGAAGTGGAAAGAGCGACTTTGGATTTTGAGCGCATCCTTCAACAACTGCCACTTCTCCACAGAAGACATGGAACCGTCTTGGCTCGTGCTATTGTGCCAGTCATGTCAACGGGCTTTCGGCAAACCACGTGGTAGCAAAGATTTGCGGTGCCCGCATTGCAACCATGCTGAATCGGAAATCATATCTCGACATATGGGTGCAAGTGAAGCTAGCAATGCGGTTTCCGTCGCAAATGTCCCTCCGGAAATCCGTGACCAATTGTCGACTTGGTTAGATCAACAAGAGGATGTGTCACCAACCTCAAATCATGGACCTGTAGATGGCAACAGCATCCTTTCAAAAGCCGCAGATGAAAATGGAATCATAACAGTTGAATCAATAAAAGTGGCCCTTAGTCAAATGAATTTGAACATGGATGCAGAGGCTTTTGCAGAGCAAGCATGCGCCGAAGGAGAACTGCTTCAAGACGGTCCAAATCGTTGGAAACGTGCATGAGAATGTTCATGTTTGTTGAGCGACGCGGCAACACTACAGGACCCGTGGGTTAGCTTGGCTATGCTCGATGCTTTGGGAGCATCAGACCTCGGTTCAAATCCGAGCGGGTCCACTTAATCTCCGATTGTATCGGTGAGAAATTGCTTCGCCCGTTCTAGAGAATCAGCACG
>JBJLBW010000094.1:0-20548 GCA_045568015.1 Candidatus Poseidoniales archaeon
TCTAGGCCCTTCTCAGCGGCCATAGCGTTGGCTTCATTCACTTGGGCTGCGATGAATGCAGTCAACTCTTTTGCCCGACTTCGCAAATCTGCGTTTTCACCCATCACTCGCCCCATTACAGACCCAACTTGACCCTGCCCATCGTATTCCAGAGCATTTTGTAGGGCATACTTGCGCAGCAGCGCTGCAACCTCGGGTTCAAGTTCGCCCATAGGGCGAAACCGTCAGCACCCCGTTTTTGAACATGCGGGGCTCAAAATAGGGTCCGCTGCGCGTTGGGAGGGGCATTTGGGTCAACCGGCCTTTGAGGGGGCTGGGCATTGTGAGCCGCTTGCCACGCATCTCGAACCGTCGCCCATCCCCACCGCAAACAGTCGTGTGGTTCGACCCCTTCAATCAGTTGAGGTATGGCTGCAATCGTTGTCGGATCAGAGGGATACCCTGAGCCCAACTCAATTCCGGTTTCAGCAGATAGAGATTGCAATGCATTGTCACGTGCCACTTTGGCCAAGATAGATGCACCCGCCACAGCCAAACAATGTAGATCGGCTCCATGGCGACTGTCCATCGACCATCCTTCCCACGGCCATTCTGTAATGCGACTGGCGACATTGTTTCCGAATCGATTCGCGTCGACATCACAAGCATCCAACTGTAAAATTCCACCACCGTCAATTCGTAATTTCCTTGCCAATGCCGCAAACAGGGTAACCTCGTGATCATTGAGGTTGGTCAGGGCCATTGCCCGGTCGATTTCAGCCGGGTTGGAAACGTGTAATTCAATCATCCAATTCCGCATTGACGCTTGCTCTCTAATCCATGCATCTAATTCGATGCGCTTGGATCCAGATAGCAATTTTGAATCGGTCACTCCAGCATCATGCAGCAGTGGTAAATCTGTTTCAGGTAAGCAAAGTGCGCCTACGACCAGTGGCCCGATTACAGGTCCCCTTCCCGCTTCATCAATGCCGATTCTCCACATGTGAATCACAAATCTAAGTCCAAGTCGTCATCTCCAGATTCCACCGTCGAATTTCCCGGTGTCTTTCGTGGGTGGCGAACCGTTCGCGCATCATTTGATTCAGCAGGTTCGAGTGCCTGATTCGCTTCATGTGGTCCAGTTTCTTCAAGCAACACATCTGTGAGTGTTTCAATCGCGTCATAATCCGCTTTCACATCATGGTGTTTGAATACAGTTTCAGCCGCTTCAATCACTTCAGCTGACGGTGCAGCTCTCTGTGGCTTTGTTTTCGATCTCATCTCAAATGCCATCTTGAAGGCAGCCGCATCCATCGCTGGACTTGTTGGTGTCTGAGGTGTCTGAACCCCTTTTTCACTGAACTTATCCATCCAATCTTCGACATTTTCAGGGTCGACATGTCGCGCATCCATCATTTCTTTCCATTCAGTATCCCTGCGCTGGCGATAGACCACAGCTCGGTGCAGTACCACCGCACCAATCATGGTGACAACAATTGAAATGAGAATCTGCCCCCAATCGTTCCAGAATGACTGTGCTCGGTCGACGAATTGATCCCATGCGCTTTCCTCCTCTACGATTTCAGGGCGCCAATATTCGACGAGTATTTCGTATTCGGTACGATTTGTGAATATGATGCTGGGCTCAAGCGTACTACGCATCTCAACAGTAATTGCGGCTGTGCGATTCAATTCCTGATTCCGAGGCAATTGCATCCAGGCTGTGAAGGTCATATTTGTGTTCGGAGCAATATCGTGAAGAATGAAATGGTTGGGTTCCCATTCACCAATTGTCCACTCTTCAGAAATTGGGGGAATCAATCCATATTCGGTGAAAATGTTCGTCGACAATGTGACATCCAAACCATCGGCGATATTGCCGATATTTCTGAATGTGTATGTTAGTGTGACATTGTCCATATCGTCCATCGTGATACTGCTTGATTCGATTTCCCATTCGCAAAGACTCGCAATCTCAATCGTCGAGGTGATCGTCCCCATCTCGATTCCATCGATCGTCATCAATCGAAGCGTGGGGGAGAGTTCGAATCCAGCAGGCAATCCATCTTCGACGACGTAGATGATTCCAACATCAGTAAATCCACCGGGTTCTAAGTTGAATACATCTCTCTCCATTTGTAGTTCAACCGATTCGGGTAATTCCATCTCGATTTCGTAATCATCGGCATAATTACCTGTATTTTGTATTCTGAATTCACTTGTACAGAGATCACCCGCATACATCAACGAACAATCGTCGTCCATGAATTCTATCGTAGCACTCCGTTCGCGAACAATGTTTACTTCAATCATTACAGTGGAGATTTGCTGACTCGCCCCAGTACTCCATGTACTGAATTCCACCCACATCGTCCCAGCGGGGAGATTTGGGGCATGGAATTCCAATTGTACAGTACCTGTTTCATATGGTCCCAAATCCAGGACTTCGTACAGTTCCCAAATCTCAACGGACCATCCATTTTGAACGAATGTAATTGAGGGCTCGAATCCAGTAATCGGCACCCCCTCTGCACTGACCGGCTGAACCCGAACACCCATGCTCTTCTGCTCATTGCCCAGATTCCGAACTGTGACTGGGACGCGAACCTCTGTGCCGGGATCCAAAGTTGCATTGGCCGGTTGTGTTGCAACTTCGGCACCATTCCATGGTAGAACTTCGATTGTAAATGTCCACGAGGTTGAATTTCCATCGTGCTGACTTGTCGCCGTGACCGTAAACGAGTGCACAGAACCGGCGAGTGGCAACCCCATCGAGATCTCAGGCACCGAGATTGCAAACTGAATCCAGTGGAGTGAGTCGCTGTCCATTTCCAAGGTGTAGCCATTGGCTGGATTCCCATCGCCATAGTTCCACGACATGTCCCAACCCGTATCGGACTGGATGTGGATGTCCGCAATATCTGTGAATGATGCGTTATTGGTGATGTTGACTGTAAATCCTGAACCCCCTCCGGGTCCGATCAGGATGTTGGTTCCATTCGAACTTCCAAACCAAAGATTACTCGATTCCGAAACACTGTCATTTCCTGAATCGTTGTCTCCCCCATTTGTTGATTGCGCATCATCCGAATTGAATGCCCAATCAAAGGCGGTATTGATGAGTGAACCATCGGGGAAATTCGGACTATGCCCTACATTCACCATTTTCCAATGTGCGACCCTGTTTCCTCGAACGCAGTTGAGGTGCTCATAGACGAGAGTTTCCTCAGTCCCATCGGTGCCCACCAGATCTAGAGACTCCACCAAGGTCGAGTCTTCCTCACACATAGATCGTTCAGCCCAGAATGCAGCCCCACCGGGTGAAGAGGCATACGATTCACCCAGAATTTCTCCACCATTGTAATCGATCACGCTATCCGCATCGCCATGGACGTTGATGATATTGGGATGACCTCCACTCCAACCACATCCATGGAAATTCCCATACGTGGCACCAGCGAAATTTACGATTGTGTGTATTTTATTCGCATCACAAGCCATTCTGTGCGACATGAATCCACCGTTCGAGTGACCGATTAGCATGACGCGTTCAGGGTCGGCACCCCAATGGGTCACGGCAGTATCAATGAGTGATGAGAGATAGCCCACATCGTCGATGTTTTGACTATAAAAATCACAGCAAGCAGGCGGTCCGTTCCAGAAATGGTACCCATCTTGATTTTCTGTTCCGATAGGAGTCAATAGCAGATGACGGTTTTCGGTCACACTCTGTGGGCCTTGGAAAAAGTTGTAGACATATTCTGGATACTCTGAGAATCCATGCAAAGCGATGACCAACGGTAGAATTTCGTCGTCACCTTGGTCGGCTGGATATTGCAGTTCAGCTTGCCGACTCCAGGGGCCAACCATCACAGATTCGCGCCCCTCCACCGCCTCGTTTTGCCATGGATAGTTGTAGCCCAATGATCGGTCAAAAATGACTGAATCCGAAGCCTCCTGTAGTTGCAACCTCACATTGTCATCCAATCCAAATAGGTCTTGGAATCCGATGGAAGAAATCCCCGTGATGGTCGAATGCATGACACAAGCCGCCAGGTATGTGCCGCGTGCCGAAGGATGAGATCCGTCACCCGAATACAGACTGTAGAACAGTGTGTCTTGGTCGGTGGGTGTGCCACCATCTGCAATGATATCATCGTAAATCGCCTTGTAGGCCAATCCGACAGGGGCGATGTAGGGTACACGTTCTGCTGTTGTGATATTCTCAGCATACATGTTGTATCCAGCCTCAAGATTGGCTTGCATGGTCGGGTAATCAGGATTCAGCCAAGCGTTGTTGGAATCACCATCTCGATAACCCCAAGTCATGAAGAAGATGGTTTCAGCACCAGCGTTTTCAATCATTGAGTCCAATCGAATCGCACCGTTCTTGGAATTCTGCCACATCGATTCGGTGGTTGGGAAAGACGGAACTTGACTTTGGTCTTGCAAGATCACATAGTCGAACTGGTTGTTGGTGAGTGTCGTATGCCATTGGTTGCCGCTGGATTCTGCATTGTCTGCATGTTGATACAACTTCATGCCGCCACCGGTTAAATCCGAAACACTCGCTGAAGTGCCGGTCTCATCAAACAAGGCTTGAACACGCGAACTCAAACTGTTCTGTGAGGTGTAGGAATTGCCCAACATGAGCACATCATAGGTGCCATCGGCAGGACCCTCACGCGTAGGACGAGCCTCTTCGAGGCTCATTGTGACCGGTGCCCAACTCATCAAGAGCAAAGGCAACACGAGCAACAGAGCGCGGCCACGCATGGCCTTCGGGTGAATCTGAACCGTTTAATCGGTTGGGGTCTAATGTTCAATCCAATTCATAGAATTGGGTCTGGAATCAAACGTCCCAAAGTATCGACATCAAACTCCCCACAATGGATGGGCACTTTGAGTCCAAACAGTTCCGAAATAGCGGGGTCAATCTCTCCACAGCATCCAACCCATTCTCCAGCCACCATGATCTTGGCCCCTCGTCCAGCAAGGTAGGGCCCACCATCGGATTCAGTCAGAGGTTCGTATTCAACAGAAATCTCGCGTGAATAGGCGCCCAAATCTCGCATCAGCGCCTCAGCCATACCCTTCGCTGCAGTGAATCCAGTACCCACTTCTGCACAGGCCCAGCCTACGCGGTCAGCATTGTGGTGGTCGCGCACAACCGTACCCAATTCGTAGACTCGTTGGGGCAACTCGTGATGTCGGTTTGCCGCCAACAAATTCAGCAGTGAAGGAGTGATACTTTGTCGCAAAATTGTGTGGTCCACAGTGATCGGATTGTGAAGACCTGTAACGCCGGTCGAAGCCTGGTATCGGATCTTGGTGAATTGGTCATCCTCATTGGAGAGTGTGAGTGAAGTTACCTGTTGGAGGCCATTGGCCTGAAGCGATTCACGAATGCGCCTGTGTAGGTGGGCGGATTGTAGCGGAATTCCTGCCTTTGATTGACCGGACAACGCTCGCCCGAGGTCCTCGTAACCAATGCCGGTTGCAACCTCTTCAACCAAGTCTACAGGGTGCAAAAGGTCAGCACGCCAGCGTGGCATTTCGATGATGTATTCCTGCTCACCAATGGCCGCGTCCGCCATACGCTCGGCGGTTCGTGGCCCGTCAGTCACCGTGCGCATCTCGATGAAGCGACCTCCCATTCGATCGATGGCCCCACGAATTTCCTGCTTGGGGAATTCCCGACCCAGGATTTCTTCCAGCAATCGCTTCGGCAATGAAAGACGACGCGCTCTACCGTTTGGTGTCCGCTGAACTTGGTCGTGACAATCGGTGAGTTCGATGGTTTCCACAGTTCCTCCTCGCTCGGCAAACGCCAAGCAAACGAGGAGCAAACTGGCTTCACAAGCTCGCGCATCCCATCCAGTTACATCGATGAAGAAATCTGTCGTAGATTCGGTGACGGTCGTATGGTCGCCATTGATGATGGGTGGGAAGGAAAGCACTCGATCCGCCGCATCGACAATCACTGGGAACTCGGAAAAGCCCTCTAACAAGTGGGCATAATCGACTCCTTTCGGATGCGATTCGAGAATTTCTCGAATGCTCATTCTCTCCGTCATGGCCAATGGCACAAAGGTGTATGATTCGGGCACGGTGATGACCTTGAAGGGCGGTGCCAATGTCGACAAATCGTGCACTCCAATCGACGCACGCCGCCGCCTCCGGCCAATACTGAAATGCAATTTCTCTTGATGGTCCATCAGCGCTTGGATGAAGGCATCATTCTCTTCGGGTGTCGAGCCATTGTCAACACCTCGAACCACAGCACCATAGATGACGGGCCTCACATGCTCTAGACTGGCATCGACTTGCATCGTGATGCTTCCGTCGGTGGTCGAAAGTTCAGGTTCAGCACCCTGTCCATGTAGAAATGCCCGTGCGGCATGCGCCATCGTTTCAGGAGATAGCAAGTCTGCACGGTCTGGAAAAATCTCAATTTCGATTTCATTGGAATCGCATTCCTCAACCACACAACCGATGTTGCTGAGTTTTTCTTCCCACAACCAAGGATCATGCTCAACACCATGTCGCGATTGTATCGCGCGCAAGGTTGCATGGTCGAAGGTCACGGTTGGCATTCGAATTCCTCACTGTCCCATCCATTGGGGAAGCGGGCGGTCATATCCTGCTAGTCGCAACCCACTCTGTGCAGCGGTGTCATGTTCCAACGCTCGCAAATGGCGACGATTTAATTTCTCCAATTCATCGACGCCCATGTCGGTCAATCGACCGCGTAAGGTAGCCGCAAATTCAGCCAACCAATTTTCCACAGCCTCCGCTCGTGCTTTTTGTGTCCCTGGTGCACCTTCCTCATCTGAGAAGGGGTCGGCTCGAATGATTCCACATCCCGCGGCGGCAGCGATGGCCGCATCATCCGCGGTCGCATCCCAAGGGATGTCCAAGACATGCAATGTTTCGGATACGCCTGCATCTCGGGCAGATAGACCGATTCGAGGCAAAGCCGCTGGTGCAGTCATGCCCACGCCCGATGTTAGCCGGACGAGTACTCCATCGAGGGGTTGGTCACGAAGCATTCGATGCAGATTGGTTACGCGGTCAACGCGACCAGCGATCAACACCGGTTTCTCATCACCTAAGAGGGAACGAACCCCAGTCATTAGCGCCAAAATTTCCCCATCATGGAGTGGGGGGAAATCGTCCAAGTCTAGTACAGCTCCAGCAGCAGATGGTAATAATTCATCAGCATCACTGACATTTTCTTCACCGACTCGAACCAAATCGATTCCTCTTGGATCTATATCGACCAAACAGGGCTGGGCTGAAAGCAATGCTCCGGCCAAACCCTTGCCGCTTTCAAGTTCAGGCAATACCGGCAACGGGAAGACGACTCCATCGTCCTCTTCTCCGCGCGTCAACAATGTCACTACATCGATCGGACTTGAGGCGTCGATTGGAATTTCTCCACTGATGAGGCCGATTTCACCGAAGTCGCCCCAGACGGTCTGCATTGGAGGTGCAGAGGGTATGGAGTTTGAATCATCAGCCTCGATGACTACCGCATCTTCACTGACTGACAAATCATGTTCCTTGAGCAAGGCATTGATTTCTTTGTGTTCTGCTTTGGTCAGGCTTCGTTGTTTTGCCCCTTCTCCTTCTGGGAGGCAGCGACCATCGACAACAATTCGTCCACCGGTCATGCCCTGACCCGCATCCGCTTTGCAATCGCCAATCACGACAATCGTACCTTCGACCATGCCGATGCCCGTGCGGTGGCCTGCATGACCTCGAACGATTACTGTACCACCGTTCAAAGCTGCACCAGCTTCATCGCCGACACTGCCCTGGCAGAACAAACGGCCTCCGGTCATGCCGTGACCACATCGAATGCCTGCATCTCTTTCGACAACCAAACGGCCATCGGATGAAAAGGCCCCAAACCAACCGAGGGCATTCCCCTCCAGGGTGAATGTTCCACCTTTGCAGCAGAATGCGGTGAAATCTCCAAGGTTACCCAAGAGGCGCACTCGCGCACCTTTGGGCAGATGAGAGGCGATTCCGATTTCTCCTTCCTTCGGTTTTGCATCGCCTTGCGCACCCCAGCCAATTTTGATTGCACGATTGAGCTCAATCGCTTTTGGGAGGTTGTTTGAGAGATTTCGATTGAGCTTGAGACTCTTCGTTACTTCATCGATCATAGGCTTCCCTCGCGCCCCTCCGGGGCGCTATCCTCCTTAACCCGAACCCATGTAAAATGTGGTCAAACGTCGATTCCGCGCTCCCTACGGGAGCACGGGGTATGTTCATAGGCAGTCGTCGGAGGCGGCGGATTGCTGAAGACAGCATTTGGGGCGGTTAAATGAGCATTAAAGTGGCAATCAATGGATTTGGAACAATCGGCAAGCGCGTCGCCGATGCAGTCGATGCACAAGATGACATGGAAATCGTTGGAGTCACAAAGACGGGGCCTTCCTTTGGTTGTGACCTTGCAGTCAAGAAAGGCTTCCCACTGTACTGCACATTCGATGATGCAGACCGAATCGCTCGATTTGCAGAGCAGGGTTACGAGTGTCACGGCGGTCTGTCCGACCTTCTTGCAATCGCTGACGTTGTAGTCGATTGTTCACCAGGGAAACTCGGTGCCGAGAATCTGGCCAAATATCAGAAAGCCGAGATCAAATACATGTTCCAAGGTGGAGAAAAGCACGCCTTGACCGGCCTATCCTACACCTCTTCAGCAAACCATTCTGAAAACATGAATGCACAGGGCACGCGCGTGGTATCTTGCAACACCACGGGACTGTCCCGAACTTTGGTTCCACTTTACGAGCACTGTGGCTCGCTCAAAGTGGAGTGTACAATGGTCCGAAGAGCTGCCGATCCCGGTGACTCAAACAAGGGTCCAATCAACGCCATTAAACCGGTTCTCAAAGTACCGAGTCATCACGGCCCAGACGTCATGACTGTCAAACCCGAGATTGAGATTAACAGCCTTGCAGTTGCAGTTCCGACAACCATCATGCACCTGCATTCAATCATCGCGGATCTCCCTGCTGGTCACGGCCTAACGACCGAGTCGATTTTGGAGATGTGGTCCAACACTCCACGCGTCATTATCATGCATGGAGAGGACAACAGAATCACCACCACAGCTGAGGTCATGGAGATGGCCAGAGACATCGGCCGAAAGTGGGGCGATTTGCATGAGATTTTTGTCTGGGAAGATGGGGTGAAATTGATTGAGGACCGCCTCTATTATTTCCAGGCGATTCACCAAGAAAGTGACGTGATTCCAGAGAATGTGGATTGTATTCGAGCGTTGATGGGGACCGAACCCGATTGGCGCGTATCCGTTGCCAAAACAGACGCTGCAATTTCTGCATACTACAACTGTTGACGCGAAAATACGGTGAATCGTCAGACGCCCTTAGGGCGTCAACTATCAAAAAGGGGCTGCGGGTCGTTCAGCCCCATGCGTCGCGCACTGGTCCCCCTCGTTCTGGTCGCGCTGATGCTGTCTATGCCGTGGTCATCTGCGGTACCGACATCGACCGAAGCCCCTCTGTCCACCCCCTTGTGGACTGCCGCAGAAGCCGCAGAAAACTGGTTTGAATCCGAAGGCGCTCCAGGACACAGTGTAGCGATTTCATCCGGTTCAGGACAACTATGGGTGCAGACTGGAAACTTCGATCCTCTATACGATCAGCCCACAATCCCTGCTCACCTTCAAGCGTCTGACGACCCATTTGCAACCGGGTATCTCCTCATACAATTGTTCCAAAATGACGGTATATTGGCTGAAACAATCGCCAAAGGTGTCGGTGCAACCATTGTTGACACCTTGCCGGAGGATGCTTGGGTCCTGAGACTCCCCAGTTCCACAGCGGACCGTAGCTCCGCAATCATCCAACTCGCCGATGAAGAACAGGTCCGCTGGGTTGGTGCACAGCAACCTGCATGGCGACTCGATGTCGACTTACACATCGCCGAGGGCAAGGTCGATTTGGATCTCACTTTGGCCCAAGATGTAGACACCAGCCAACTGGAAGAACATCTGTACATGGCGGGTTCAGAATACGTTCGATGCGATTCGTATCTATGCCAAACGATCGGCCTGGATTCCGCATGGTTACCCGCTCTTTCAAAGGACCACAGGCTGCTGTTTATCGAACCCCATGATTCGATTGGAATCGCCAACAATTATGCCCGCAGTATTTCGACCATCGATGCCACCGTGAACAATCACAACGGTGGGCTCGATGGTACCGGCGAGGTGGGCGCCTTATCCGATTCAGGTCTGGATCAAGACCACGGGGATTTCAACAACCGTATCCGGGGTGTTTACCACAACTACGGTCCAGATAATTCTGGAGCGGATACAAATTCAGGACATGGGACACACGTTGCTGGAACAATGGTTGGTGATGGTTCGGGCGACTCCTCAACTCAGGGCGTCGCCCCTGCAGCCACATTCCACTTTTACCAACTTGAACACGATTCATCTGGGCAACTTGCTCGATGGGGTTCACTGTATGACATGTTCCGCGACTCTCAACAAAAGAATGCCCACGTGCAGTCCAATTCATGGGGTGCGCAATCATCGTGGGGGCAATACACATCAGATTCTCGCTCGGCAGACTCATTCCTTAACGACTACGACGATTTCCTCGTCGTGTTTGCAGCAGGAAATGAGGGTAGTCAAGGATCACAATCGGTTGCACCGCCGGCGACCGCGAAGAACGTCCTGACCGTTGGCGCTTCGACAACAGGTCGACCTGGGACGGCAGCATCCGGACAAATCGCATCATTTTCAAGCATCGGCCCAACTTCAGACGGTCGAATCAAACCCGACATTGTAGCACCCGGTGTTCAGATCTGCAGTCCACGGGCCTTGGAGGCACAGAATCCAGCGGGATGGTCCTGCTCCAGCGCACGCCATTCTGGCACCAACACTCCCCTCTACATGTCTGCGGACGGGACCAGCACAGCCGCACCAGTGGTCGGAGGTGCTGCGCTTCTTGCACGCCAATTCTTGCGAACTGAACTTTCGATTTCCAATCCGGACAGCGCCCTCATCAAAGCGGTTCTAATCAATGGGGCTCGTGATATCGGTACCGCCAACGTCCCTAACATGGACGAGGGTTGGGGCCAACTCGATCTCGAGGAGAGTTTGTATCCACATGAAGGTGTCATTCCGAAGAACATCTTCTACGACACATCCCAGACCTTGTCCCCTGGTCTATCCTATGCTTACAATTATGCCTTGGATGGTTCTTACGGCCTTGATGTCACATTGGTGTGGAACGACCGTGAAGGTTCTTCTTCGGCAAGTCAATCCTCATCGCGTTTGATCAGCGACTTGGATTTGACCGTAACATCTCCGGATGGAACTACCTACAAAGGCAATGATTTCGCCAACGGATTTTCCACCACAGGTGGCTCAAAAGATTCGTTGAACAATGTGGAACGTGTTCGTCTATCATCCGGACCCACCGGTGATTGGACGATTTCAGTCTCGCATTCAGGTGGTTACCAACAAGGGTATGCACTCGTCATTTCCGCGGTTGGAAATGAAAATCCAATGAGTGATATCGCCGTCTTTGAGGGCTCGGTTTGGGCCAGTCAAGTCACACCTCTGGAGAATGACTACGTTCTATTGAGAATGGCTTGGATCAATCAAGCACCTGCAACCACAGGGAGTTACGAGGTTCTGGTTGAGGATATTACTGAAAATGAAGTTCTCTGGACTGGTACCCGCGATCCTCTCGCTGGTGGCGCATCCGATTCGTTTTCGTTCCAAAAGCAATTCACCACCATCGGCGTCCACACGATACGGTTGACGTTGGATTCTACAAACAACGTCACTGAGATGAATGATGAAACGGATGGTACGAACAACAACGTCGCTGAACTTGAACTAAACATCACAGCGATTGGCGTTAGAATCACACCTCATATGGCGGATGGTTCGATACCAGCAGATGCCGACGAAGTGGAATTGGCCCGGAAACAAATCCTGGATCCATCCACCGGTACTGAGGTTTCTTGGGATCTGACACTGAACAATGAAGGTACGAGTGATGAAGAGATTGTCCTCCTCGTCACACCTGTTCAAATGATGGGTGGCAATGGAGCATTGAACCCACCCGAGGATGAATGGGAGAAGTCGACATCAGCCGAAGGGCCATTCGCCCTAACTTCAGCTCAAGGGGTTGCAAGCAGTACGGAAATCACCGTTACGATGCGGGATCTCGATGCGGACTTAGATGCATTCAATGGCGCGAGATACGCCCTCCCTGGTACCTACGTTGTCGATGTAATCGCCTATTACAGAATGAATCCAACCGTATCTCACACCATTCGCCTTGAGGTGGAAGTCCTTCGAGTCGAGGGCCTTGAAACCGTTCTTGCTGGAACGAGCAATCTCGGTGCAGTGCCCGGCGAATTTGCATCGTTTTCACTGTCTGTTTTGAATACAGGAAACGGTGCAACAACCTACCAAATTTCTTGCGAAACACCAAACCGTTGGGCCATTGAATTGGGTTCAGGAAATTCTTCATCTCTCACGTTAGAACCATTGGCAAGGTTGCAATTTATTCCTGTACCTGTGCGTGTTCGCGTTCCTTACATCGACAATGGGTTGCCTTCAGCCGGTACAACCGAAGATGTCAGTTGTGTCACTTCGAGTTTAGAGGACCCCTCCTTCTCAGTCACGGATTCTCTCTCGGATGAGGGTTCATACGTCGAGGTCTGGATCAGCCGTGCATTTAGCGCTGATTTGTACGATGGAGATGGGAACCCACTGGGTCCGTCAGGATTCATCGAAGAAATTTCTGTTGAGAATGAGGAGCGCATCGAACATACACTCGTGATTGAGAACAAAGGCAATATCGAGATTGATTTCAGTGTCCGCGCATCTCCGGCCATGCCGAATTGGCAAATGGATTTGACAGCAGGTGTATTGAGCGATGATCGCTTTTTGGAATTCACGCTACAGCCCGGAACATCACTCACCATCGACATCGTGGTTCTCGTGCCTTTCAATTCCAATGATGGTGACACCAATCAAATCGACTTCAGGACAGAGTTGGACGAATCTGGATTCCAAGTCAATCGCACACGGCTAATCGTCCAAGAGATTGCTGACTTCTCAATCGGTTTGCCAGAGTCCGGCACCATTTCTGCCGCAATTGGTGACTATGGTTTGGCCGAAATCGAATTGGATAATATTGGCAATGTAGATCTGTTGTTGACTTGGTCATTTGGCACCCTCCCTGATGGGTGGCAGGTGGGCTTTGCCTCGACAGCAGCTGGCGGGCTTGTAAAGGGCGACACGACCAGTGTCACAGTCTCACTCTCTGTTGCCCCAGGGTCTCTACCAGGGCCCAGTGGGACACTATCATTGATTATTGATGCTCAGACATTGGACGGTGAAAATCAATTCCAGAAAGTCGCCGAACTGGGCATTGTTGTTGAACCAAGTTTGTGGTTGACCTTTGACACTGAGACGCGCATGGATCTCAACCAAGGCACACCTACCAGTGGAAACCTTTCCGTTACAAATTCTGGCAATATCGCTTGCGATGTAGACCTCCTTTACGAGTCACCTGGTGGCCTTTCAGTGTCTTTGGAAAGCAATTCGCTTACCGCCATGGGAGTGGGTGAAACACGAATCATCCCATTCACATTGAGCAGCGATGATTTGAGAGGTTTGCAGACCGTTGTATTCAGCGGCAATGCCATTCCGCTGACTGGTGATTCACTTCTTTCAGGAAACGAATCTGCAACCCTTGAAGTCATGATTTCAGGTGATGGCCAGTCCGATGGTATCGCAGGTGTTCTTGAGTCGTTTGGCCTACCCGCTTGGTCAATTGCAGTCCTGGCACTATTCATCGTGTCACTTCTGGGCTTGGCAATTCTTCGTCTAAGGCGAACCGACACATCGATTTCACAAGGACAGGACATGCTCTCTGCCGGCGACATATTGGTCGCCCAAGAAAGCCGCCGTGAAGCCGCACTCAATATTGGAGGTGCAACCAATGATCAAACATCTGGAACCGTCAGTGCAGATGAGTTGGCGACAGCCCTTTCTCAGAGTCAACCAAAACTCGCTCTCCCACCGCTGCCTGGTGTCAAGGGAGGGCTCCCGCAAGGACTTCCACCCTCTCCTGCAGCATTACCGGAAGGTTTGCCTCCGCAACCCTCGCAGAGTGGTCCACCCCTGCCTCCTGGCGGCCTCCCGCCCGGATGGACAATGGAGCAATGGAAGCACTACGGTCAAGAGTACCTTGAGCGCACAGGCCAAGCATGAACGGTGCCCGTAGGGCTCCGTTCAGTTCAAGAAGGCCCTACATCTCGCCCATTCATGGCATCATCCATCGTGCTGTTCGGTCCCCCTGGGGCTGGCAAAGGGACTCAAGCGGGTAACATCGTGTCCATCACAGGCAAACCCCAGATTTCCACAGGTGATATGTTGCGTGCTGCATTGGCAGCAGGTACCGATTTGGGAATGGAGGCGAAAGGGTATATGGAGGCTGGTCAATTGGTCCCTGACGATGTCATCATCGGTTTAATCGAAGAGAGACTCACTCAACCTGATGCGACCAATGGCGTGTTGTTCGATGGGTTTCCAAGAACAATTGCCCAGGCTGAAGCCTTGTCGAACATTGCAGAACTGAGTGTTGTCATCGCCATCGAAGTACCCGATCATCGAATCGTTGAACGCATTTGTGGGCGTTACACATGTGGTGGTTGTGCTGCTGTCTATCATGATACATTCAACCCAACATCGGCTCCAGGTGTTTGTGACAACTGTGGTCACACCGAAATGAAGCGGAGAGCGGACGACAATGAAGAAACAGTTCTCACACGCCTATCAGCATATCATGCACAAACCGCGCCACTTGCAGATTGGTATCGTGAGCGCGATTTATTTGTCTCTGTAGATGGTGATCAGGGTATAGAAGTGGTCGGTTCTGCCATCGCCGCAGTTCTGTGATTTTGGTGTTCTTATGGCACGTGGGAAGCGAGGCAGACTCCGCGCTCCAGCCATGCGGCGTCAGCGCGCATTGGAAGCCACCGAGCGTCTTTCGGAAATCCTTCAAAACCCATGGTTGCATTCCGATTCTACAGTCAATGACGCCGCATCCCAATCCTGGCGAATCGGCCGCCGCCATCGAATCGGCCTCAATCCGAAAATCCGCATTTGGATTTGCAGAGGTTGCCAATCACCACTTCGTCCGGGTGTGAACGCTCGAATCCGAATTCGTCAGGGACGTCGAATCACAACTTGCAATCAATGCGGACGAGTCTCAAGACGTGGCCCTGATTTCCCACATGAGGTGGGTGAATGAGCAAGATCCCCGACAGCATTCGCCGCATGGCGCATGATCGAAATTTCAAGGTCACATTACGCATCGGCCGTTCGGGATTGACCGATGCCATGTTTGAGGAATTAGACGCACAATTACGTAGCCGAAAAGTGGTCAAGGTCAAAATGAACAAAGGGTTGATTGAAGAGCGCAGTGAACGCCAAACCGTGTTTGAAGAAATCGCAACACGTGTCAATGCAATCCTTGTAGACGCTAGAGGAAATGTCGCCATTTATTGGCGCTCATGATTCGCATTTTTTCCTCGCGCGCGAGCGTATGTGTTGAAGAGTCGTCTCGTCCCGCCTCACTTTGATGTCTGCCATCCCTCCCTCTTGGTTCCAGAGTATTCTCGGCGCTCTCATCCTCGCATTGTTGGTCGCCATTGCAATTCGTTGGGTAAAATTACCTTACACAATCGCCCTTGTCATCGTCGGATTATTTGTCGGTTGGTTGGGTGAATATTGGATGCCTGAGGATATTGAACTCACGGGCTTGTTAACCGCTGAGACAATTTTCTTCATCCTTTTACCACCATTATTGTTTGAAGGCGCCAGTGCGATGCATATACAGAAATTGAAACAGAATTGGCGCCCAATCACACTGCTAGCCATCCCTGGTGTACTTCTCAACACGCTCATCATCGGCTTCATCTGCTGGAAGCTTGTTTGGGCTGATGTCGAGAACGGTTTCCTGTATGGCTTGCTGTTGGGCTCGATACTTGCAGCGACGGATCCAGTGAGTGTTCTCGCTTTGGTCAAAACGCTTGGTGCCCCCAAGCGATTGTCCGTATTAATCGAGGGCGAATCTTTGTTTAACGACGGCACAGCTATCGTTCTATTCAACATCATTCTAGCGACGACTCTCGCCGTTGTTTCGGGTGTCGATGTGGCATTGATGTCCATATTTACCGCAGGTCTGAGCGAATTCATCGTCGTCGTATTTGTCGGCGCAATCGCAGGTTTGCTTTGTGGTCTATTGGCCAATTGGTTGTTACATCAATCCGAGGATCACCTCGTTGAGATTGCAATCACATTGGCTCTGGCATTCGGTGCTTTCCTCTTGGCAGAAATGTTGCACGGAAGTGGTGTCATCAGCGTTGTCGTCGCCGGATTATTGGTGGGCAATCATGGTGTCAAAGAAGGGATGACTGCAACGGCCAGGATTGGAATGCATCACTTTTGGGAAGTGCTGGCATTCTTGGTCAACAGCGTCTTGTTCCTGCTGATCGGATACGAGTTGCAAGCCGTGTTCGCTTGGGATGCGCATGTATTCCATCTGGCAGCCGT
The DNA here is from genome assembly GCA_045568015.1 of Candidatus Poseidoniales archaeon. GTDB lineage: Archaea > Thermoplasmatota > Poseidoniia > Poseidoniales > Thalassarchaeaceae > MGIIb-P. The sequence goes on from JBJLBW010000094.1 coordinate 16,613, forward strand.
CGGAATCGGTGCAGCGCTGGTAGCTCGCTTGGTTGTATTCCCGCTGACCACCATCGCCAATATTCAGAACCCCAACCCTGTATCCAGTCGATGGCAAGTCGCGATGTGGTGGGGTGGGTTGCGCGGTAGTATCCCACTCGCGTTATTGCTACTCATTTCTCACGTAGTCAGTCACCCGCCTGAGTTTTCATATCTGGGTGAAACCATCTCTGGAGGGGATGAGATGAGGACCACACTTTCACCGATTTACGATGATATGCTGATTATTGCCTTTAGCGTGGTTTTGTTCTCTTTGGTCGCCCAAGGTTTGACCATACGTCCGTTACTCCAACGCCTTGGAATCAGTGGATCTCCTGCAGAAGCGGAGTTGCGCTACGAAGTCGCATTGGCTGAAGTGATTGGTAGCCGAGCTGCCCTTCGTCGACTGAGCGCCCTCAATACGCAGGGCCTCATCAGCGATGATGACCAATCCACACTCGCTGAACCCTACCGCACACGGGTGAAGGAAAGTGAAGCGAAAATTGTGCAATTATCAGAAGAGAACATCGTGCATTGTGCACGGGTTGAACGTGCTCGCCGGGATCTCATCTCCACCCAGATTCAAGCATTGCTTGATGCCGAACGAACGGGGACCATTTCATCGGTTGTCGCCAATGAGGTGTTGCACAAACTCGACAAAGCCCTTGGTGAGAGCGAATTCAAGCAAGAAGAGATTCAGGATTCTGCTCGAACTGAAGATCACATCGAAATGATTGTTGAAGACGAAGTATCCGAGGTTTTGATTCCAGAATCAACGGAATCTGTCGTCGGTCCACCTACAGAAAATACCGAAGAAGAGTAACGAATATTGTCTAGAATACGACGGTTCCAAATGAACATATTCAAGTGCCAATTTAGGTTCGCAGTCATATGGAACCTAGAGTCTGGGTCTTGATTGTCTTCGTCGCCGCGTTTGCATTGATTCTTTCTGAGAAGGTCCATCGAACAATCGCCGCTTGGTTTGGCTGTGTTTGCATGCTGTTCTTGGGCATAGCCATGGGTGTGTTCCACAAGTGCGAAACCGTTGCAAGCGAGGCGGGAGGCCACGGGATTTTTGCGAAGTTCGGAGGCGGCGGCACCGTCGACATCTGTCACCATACTCTTGAAGGGATGATGTTACATTGGATTCATTTCGATGTCATCGGCCTTTTGCTGGGGATGATGATATTCGCAGCCCTACTTGAGGTATCAGGATTCTTTGAGTATGTTACCGTCAAGGCCACCAAACTATCGGGTGGAGATCCATGGAAATTGGTCGTCTATCTAGGTACATTCACCACTCTCCTTTCCTTGGTCATCGACAATGTCACAGCGATTATTATCATCGCACCTGTGACGCTCAGAATTTGTCAGAAATTGGAAATTAATCCGATACCCCCACTCCTTGCAGAAGCCATTCTCTCGGATACAGGTGGTGTGGCATCTATGGTGGGAGACCCTCCCAATGTCATGATTGCAAGTCAGGCGAGTGGCATGGATGAACTGGCCGATTTGTTTGGATTCAATGGCTTCTTACTCCGCTTGGGAATTCTAACATTCATCGCTTGGATTGCCACTTTGGGTTACCTTCGCTACTATTACAAAGAATGGCGCGAATCCACGCCAGCCCATGTTGAATCAATCTTGGAAGAAGATGAGTGGGATTGTATCGAGCATCCAATGCTGATGAAGACCACACTTTGGATTCTTGGTGCCACAGTTGTCATGTTCTCCGCAACTGAATTTTTGCACCTCCATATTGAGATTCACGCGTTGGCGCTCGGTGGTGCAGGTGTAGCGTTAATCGCAGCGTATCCGAATCCTGCGCACGAAGATTTGCCAAGACACGGGCTGATGCATGCGGTGAGTGAGAAGGTTGAGTGGCACGCCCTCCTCTTCTTCGCTGGATTGTTTATTTTGGTCGGTGCGATGGGCAACGTTGGATATCTCAACGAACTAGCAAATTGGATCTTCGACAATTTCGGTTCTGATCAAGTGATGCTTGCAGTCGCCATCATTTGGGTCTCTGCCCTCGCCAGTGCCATCATTGACAATATCCCCTTCACAGCAGCGATGATTCCAGTGATTGTGGCCATCGGTGAAGCAGACCCTTCCATTGACATGGCTCCACTATTCTGGGCACTTGCAATGGGTGCAGGATTCGGTGGAAATGCAACACCAATCGGCTCCAGTGCCAATGTCATGACCGTCTCAATCAGTGAGCGCGGCCCGAATCCAATCACGACCAAGGAATGGATGAGAGTGGGCTTCCCAGTGATGATTATCACTTGTGTTGTGGCTACGATTTTCATGATTCTATTCCACGGGACACTCTACAGTTCCTGAGGTTCGTAGGCTACACTGCTTGGCGGCAGCATCAAAACGGTCCGCGCCCCCAAGCGGTCCATGCAGGAGTGCGATGCTTGCGGCTTGCTCTTCGGAGGTGGGGACGAATGCCCCGCTTGTGGCAGCAGAGTTTCGCATATTGCATCAGAAGATATCGACGATGGGCGAGGGGGTCGATCGGGTCCTTTGCCTGGTGAATCGGCGTTAGATGATGCGAAAGAAGGCATCGAGGGTTTGGATATCAGTATCTCCACCCAACCATCTGCCCAAGCATCCTCGCTACCCTTCCAAGTTGGAGGGATGGGGACGACGGCATCCTCTCTGCCCTTTGGAGTTGGTGCGCCGGCCGGAATGACCATGGAAAGAGAAGAGCTTACGCCGGATGAATCTGAATCGCCAATTGAAGAAACACCTGCCCCTAATGATGTCCCTGATGATGACCCTTGGGCACTCCCGCCTGCTGATTCAACACCCATTCTAGAGGCTATACCCAGCAATGAAAAGACTAACTCTGAAGCACCGGTTTTGGTCTTGAAAGCACGCGCCGTCGCCTCCGATGAAGAGCAACTTTCCGACTCCCCAGTATTTGTGGAAAACGCATTCCAAATCAACGCTGCAGCCTTTGACGCCGAACATGTCTATGCTGTTGAAGAAGATGTTGTCATCCACGACTTTGGTGATGAATTACAGGTGTCTGAAATAGTTGTTAATTTCGATGAACTTGTAGATCCAGCCGAGCAAACCATCCGCTTTGATCCGGAGATGCTTTCGGAAGGTGAACCCGAACTTCTACCCGCTCGAGCTCTGCCCATCAATGATGGTGGGGATGCCACTATCGCCGGACATTCAATCGCTGCGTTTGAGGCTCTTGGAGATGGTCGTTGGAAAGATGCTGCAGACGGTTTCAGAGTCGTGTGTAATTCGCTACCAGGGGACTCAGCAGCGCTCAATGATTTCGGACTTTCACTGTTGCAATTGGCAATCGAAGTCCACGAGGCGACCCCAACAGATACCCCGGCTGAAGAACCGCATTTCGAGGCGGCTGTATTGGCGCTAAGACAAGCGGCGCAACAAGACAAACACAACTCGACAATCCTCTACAATTTGGCTACATGCTTAGCCACATGTGGACGTCATGGGGTTGCTAACCGGATTTGGGATGCGACAATTTCACTGTCGCCCTCGGATGCTGCACCGTTGAACGGAAAGGCAGTTTCACTCATCGCGATGGGTGAATTTGAAGCCGCCTCAAGCCTCTTGATGAAAGCCCGGGAAATATCCCCGTCTGAAGCGATTATACTGCGCAATTTGAGGCGTCTCAGGCCCACTGTTTGATCCAAAAAAGCCCAGAATCGCTGAAATGGACAATAATTAGCGCTATTTCAGCGCGCGGTCACCCATTTTCAGCATCACTTGGTTCCCGAACCCTTCATATATGGGAGGTTGGTCGCCGGGATGCTCAAAAGTGCACCCCGGTAGCCTTGACTATCGTGGGGAAGAGGTGGAGACCGTCCCGCCCTGCGGGGGTGACGGGGTGGTCAGAGAAACCAGAATCGACGTTTCTGGACACCA
>JBJLBW010000095.1:0-19180 GCA_045568015.1 Candidatus Poseidoniales archaeon
AGAGTTGGTTGCGGTGGCCCGCGAAATGCCAATTTTCTCCAAATGAAGAAATGATGGAATTGAAGGTTTCCAAATCCGTGTAAAAACGTGAGGGTAAGGTCTCAGCCTTGCGAATATCGGGGTCAATAATTGTCATGTAATCGCCTCAAACATCGAGGTCTCCACGAACGAATTTGATGTATCGCTGCTCTTCATTATCCTCAAATGGATGAAGGCCGATGTTCTGTTGGTATGCGATGCCAACCCAACTTCCATCGGGGCTGAACACACTCTCAAAGAAGTCGTGAAGCGCGTGGACGTCGCCATTGTCCTCTTCATACTGAGTGACCGTGTGAAGCACTTCGGGGGTACCATCTACATTCAATGCCGCGATTTCAAATTGGAATGTGTCGTTCTCATGAGGTTCGCGGACGGCTCCAGAGTAGAGATACCACTCCTGCCCAGCAACATACTGACCTTCAGCGGTGTTGTTGAATGGAATGCCGTAGAAGCTGACCAAAGTCACATTGTCCTCGCTAATGCTCACGAATGGATACATCGTGATTCCATCCCAGTCTGGAGGAGTGATTTCCCATGACTCCCATGTTTCACCTCGATCATACGACATTGCGAGGCGAATATCCCACGGACCGGTAGGGCCATCAGGACAATCAGCCCAGACCACAGCCACCGTTCCTTGTCCATTGGTTTCGACCAGAGGATAGCCCTCAGGTGGATTCCCATTTCGGGGACCCACATCGATTGGTTCAGACCACGTTAAACCCGTATCATCGGATATTCGAACATGTACATAGCCGGTATTGCTGTCTTGATTTTCTTGTGCGATGAACACATAATTCCCGGTTCGCTCGGGAGCGATTGTTGACCAACCTCCCGGCATTGCATAGCACTGAGACCATTGCTGTCCACCATCATCACTGCGATAATACCAGTATCTACCTTGCCCGTTTTCACAAGCGGGGATCGAGACACCACTGTTCCCGAGATAGTGCACGATTCCATTGTTTTGGGCTTGAATCCAAGGGCGGTCGTCACCCGCCATTGTGGTTTGCCGGTCGCACAAATCACTCTCCAGTGTTTGTCCACCGTCACTCAAAATATGGATCCAATTGTCCTCGAGGTAAGTATCGAGGTAGTAGATTCGGTCCATGGCATCGACTGCGATATCTCCCTCATCGCCATGGCATGCTGAACCTGAAGCACCGCCTGTGAATCCTGCTTCAATGAAGGTTCCCGGCGTGGGATCAAAGCCAGCACCAGGTCCCCATGTGCTGCCATTGTCATTGGAAATCCAAAACCAGGAGGCGAGGTAATCCCAACTGGTCATGTAACCATCGATGCATGCTCCGTCTGGTGTGACGTGGGGCTGCAAGTCAATCGGGTTCGCAACACCGCCATCAGGTGAAGACCATCGCAAATCTTTGTGAGCGGTGATGAACATGTTACCGTGCCCATCAATCGCTAGGCTGGGTTCGTATCCAATGCCAAATTCCGGCAAATCTTGACCATTGGTTGGATCGATGCATTCAGGGTCTCGAGGCATGAAGATACTGTCCCCCCACGAGATCTCTACGGAGGAGCCAGAACTGGTACCAGACGTCGCCATCATGTGTTCTCCGACCGAGCCCCACATGGCTGCAAAAACCGTGAAGGCGATGACGATTGCACCTGTACTGGCAAGTGCAATGTCGAGTTGGCGCTTTTCTCGACGCTCGATGGATTCAAGAGGTTCCTCAATCCACTCCTCGTAGACCTCGGCCTCAAGAATCTCTGCTTCCCAAATGTCGTCCGACACAAACTGTCGTAGGCTGAACCCATCATGAAACCGACGCTTGGGTGAGTTGGCGCCCTACGGGCGCCCATTTCACTAAACCAGACTGAATGCGCCAGTTAGGGAATCTATTGAATCTCGTGAACCGGGACCAAGGCCAACGACGGTGACCGTCCCTGCTGGAATCTCAGTGTGACCTGCATCACGCACCATGTAGCACACGATCCCCTCTGCTTGAGCTTCTCCAAACAAGCGTTTGAGGGCGTCGATATTGGGGGCTTCAACAACGATCTTACGAGCTCCATTTTCCCTCCATGAAGCGAGTGTCTTTGGAGAGTCTCGACTGGCCTTCAATGCACACTCTACCGCCGCATGGCTGCACTGTGCAGCAAGCTTTCCTTTGGACAATTTCAGATCCTTACGAGTCACCAAAACCATCGTCAGAGACTCATCATTTGCTGCCATCTAATCATCTCCATCGAGTCTTGCAATTCCGGCTAAGGGGTTCTCAAGTTGTTTTGCCGCTGCTTCTGTCTCAGCAATCAACGCTTCCCTCTTCAAAGTCTCATCCGGTAAATTTGGAAGCCAACGTCCAGCTTCGTGGCGACGATGTAGCCATAGCAAGTGGTGCAAACTCGGCGCCAACCAAATGGTAAACAAAACGTTCCCTACCGCATGCAGTGCATCGAATACCAAGCCTGCAATGATGAATGCCAAGAAGGCCTCAAACGATTGGTATAATGCAAGTGCAGAGAGTGAAACCGTCCAATCAAACAAGAATCCCCAAATGAAGGCCAATAGCGCCATCGGAGCGATTCGAACCTTGGTTCCATCCCAGTTGACCAATATTGGACGTAGGAGGGCTGCACTGGTGCCTACAGCAGCCCAAGCGATGGCTTGGTAGAATGTCCACGGTCCGTGCCCTAGAGCCATGTTGGAGATGATGGCGGTTAGCACGGCGACTGCAGCTGCTCGTCGGGCTCCAAGATGCAGCCCAATCATCAGAAGCAACAGGGTGACCGGCTGAATATTCGGTAGGGCAGCGAATAACACCCTGCTGGCACTGGCAACCGCGGCCAATAGTGCGATGAGGGCTGCATCACGACCGAGGCGAATCCGGCGGTCTACACTCAGCAGTAATGAGCCAAAGATGAGACCGAACAAAACGGTGAGCCAGACTGCGATGCCGCCAGGTGTACCGGCCCATGCCTGAATGTCTGCAAATGTCATTTTGAAACCTCCACCAATTGGCCTTGTGCGATGTTCCAAACTCTCCCACCGCTGACCTTGGCCCAAGCAACAAGATCGGGGGAGTGTGAGGTGATGACAATGGCGCAGCCTGCTTTTCGACGGGCATTGAGTTGCTCGATGAGGTCAGCAAGGGTCTGATCATCCAGTCCATGATCAATTTCGTCGAGCAGCATGATTGGTGGTTTGCGCATCAACAATGGTAGCAATGACAAGCGACGCCTCTCACCTGTCGATAAATCGTGGACGGGAGTCACCATCGACAGATGGGAAAGCCCGAGATCGAGACGTAGGGCTGATTGTTGCAATTGAATGGTTTCTGCATCGGGTATGGTTACATCGCTCCCTGCAAGATGTTGTGCGAATAGTGTCGGATGTTGCAAATTCAGTTCCTCTTCGATGGTCATCCCTAGCAATCGACGATCGGGTGATGTGGGCAACCACGGCAATCCAGAATGACTTGACCATTCTCGCAATAGTGTCGTTTTGCCGCTTCCATTTGCACCTTGAACCAGAATCAGGTCGCCAGCGCGAACCGGTTTGAGTTCATGAGAAAACAAGATGTCTTCAGGCGGCAATCCCACCTCTTCTCCTCGCTCGACCCATACCGATGGATACTCCAGAGGTGCCATCGGTTCACCGATATCAATCACTTGATCTGCAATCCGTTTCCAGCGGGCCTGCCGATGAGCTACGACGATGATGAGTCCGCCTCTAGCCCGATGCTTGACAACCGCTTTCCCGAGTTGGATAAAGCCCGCCTCGTCCAAATGGACATCTGCTTCGTCGAGTAACCAAATGGGTTGTGCTGAATCCAGATGGGCTGCCAAAAGCAGGCGCTGCTGTTCACCTTCCGACAGATTCTCTGGTTGTGATTGTAATTTATCAAGAAGTTCCCATTCACCAAGACATTCGAGCATTTCTTGCTGTTTCCAGGGGCCTGAAAGACGACGTGCAATTTTGAATTCTCTATGCACCGATTCTGCCAAACCGTGCCGATCTGGATCCTGTGGAATCCAGCATGATATCGCATCGGTGAACGGTCCATCTGCCAAATCGACCTCGCCGAGTGTTGGGTGGCCAGAAATGTGGACCTTGCCATTCACCGTTACAGGATGTTGCCATGGCGAGACTCCTGCAATCACCCGCAGCAGACTCGATTTGCCACAGCCGGAATGACCACGCAACAAGACGATGTTGCCTCCTCGTAACAATTCCTTGTGCCGACCGATACAACGGCCATCGGGCAAATTGATTTCGATATCGAGGCCCAGTTGTACTGAATCCGAGAAATGGTGTGGATTGACACCGTCTTCTCGAACTTCTTCACCAAGCGCCAGCTGTATGACTCTGCGCCGGACACCATGGCGCCATCTCCGAGGTGCTAGGATGCCTCTCGATTGGACGGCGTCACCCAAATCGTGGGCATGATCCAACGAATCCGCCAACCAACCTGGCCAAATCGAAGCTCGGGTTCGCAAGGCCTTCATCCCGGATTCATCATCGATGAAGCCACGTTCCTCAAGGGTTTCAAGACGCCATTTCGCACTGCGCTCCAACCGAGGTACCAAGCGAAGAGCGATTGCGAGAGATACACCGAGGCGAGGTAGAACCCATTCAAAGGCCCGAACTACATCTGAAGGTGGTACCGACCAAGTCAGAATCTGCATACCGAGGAGTGCGATGAGCAAGCGAGCCATGAGCAGCAAAATCTGTTGCCAATTTTCCGTGCCACTGAACAACAGGAGAATCAAACCGTAGAGAATTGACAATGGCAGCCAAACCCGCAGCCAGAGCATCAACGATCTGGGGCCCACCATTGCTGTAGACCAGAGGAATAGGAATCCACCCCAAGCGGCAAGATATCGCCATTCGAGTAGAAGGGGCAAGACAACAACGAGGACGAGGAAGGGCAAACGGAAGTGACGAGGAGGGCCCATCTGAGCCGCTCGTTCACCCTGCCAACCCCAAACTGAAATCAAAATCGCCTCCTATGGAGGCGACACTAGACAAAGCGGTGTTTGACTGTTACCTGATTAGAACTGTCCCGCATCAAAATGCCAATCGACATGGTCGCCGGGTTCCATCATTTGTTCGCCCATGCCAATCGTGCCATAACCGCCGTTCAAATCATAGCTCCACCAACGCATGTCAGAACCACCCTCGGCGCCCTCCACATCTAGTAGGAAAGCCCCAAGGGTTTGTTGTTCGGTTTCGTAGGTGAATTGGTATTCATCAAGTGTTTCTTGAGTCACCATCTCAACCGTTTTTCCCGCCTCGAGTTTCACCGTGGATACGACGATGCAGAAACTCCCTTCTGGCGGTGACTGAATTTGCCATGATTGGCCGGTTTTATCAAAGTAAATTCCGCTTTCAGTACAACGATTGGGAGCATATGTTTCGGGGAAGTGGAAAGCGACGAGAACCTCGTTTTCACCCAAGCCTTCATCCAATGCTGGGACCAGCGTAGAAGCCCGAATTCGCTGACTCGTATCGGCATCAGGACTATGCACAATTTGTGTATTGTAAATAGTGCCTGCCATCACGAGACCAAGTATGACCATGACGAGAGCACCGATCTGAATCATTCGACGTGTGTCTGAACTCGTTGCAAACCGCGCCACAACGAAAAATATCCCTGCCCCGATGAATGGCAACCAAATGATTCCAGAGGCACTGAATTCTGTTGGTAAATTGGCGTCATCTTCCACCGGTTCATCAGGTATTGGTTCATCTATGGTTCCGAGCGTTTGATCCGCTTGGTTGTGGATTGAATTCCAATCTACAGGGTCATATCGAACTTCCAACCAAGATGCATCATTTGCAGCCGCGTGGACTTGACCATCAGAACCGCAACCTGCGGTTAGATACCCTGCCTGATCAGGAACCCACTCGATACTGTGGTTCGCATCGATGGCGATGTGCCACGAACCTTCTGCTGTATTTTGTGGAAGGCAAATAGCGTCTACCTCGCCCCATTGAAACCAACCGATTTCGCCCACAACGTCGCTGGCATTCCAACGTATTGATTCATACAGGGTTCCATTGAGAATGCCGTAGTGAACCGCATCATCCATCCCCGCAATTGCAGAGAGATAACCAAGACCCGCTGGAGTCGTCGCGGTACCCGGACCCAATGAGATTGAATCAAGCAAAATGGGCGAGCCTGTTTCATTCCAACTCAGTCGAACAAGCCTGGATTCGCCATCTGCATGGAGGTGGAGGATGACACCCTGCCCAATCACTGAAATCGGTGTCGAACGAACTCGCCAGGTTCCCGATAGATTGGCCAGCGCCACAAGATCGATGTCTTCGATGAGAGTAGACTCACCGTCATACCTCAACAGGTGAGCGGTTTCTGTCCCTTGAAGCCATTCCATGGAGGTTGTAATGGTACCGTTCTCATCGGATTCCCAATCAAGAAAAATTCCAAGATTTGCACGGTAGGTTCGTAAATCTGAATCATGATACTGGTGAAGTGTGGTTCCATTCGATGCGCAGACCTGAATGGTACCGGTTTCTGTCGGCCATACAATTTGGCCGTCAGACCTTGCAAAACCACCACCGGTAATACCCCAATTCGGGGCGTCTGTTGATTGATTCCACAATTCAACTCCAGTTGCAAAATCATGGGCTGTAAGGTGACCTGAGGTCCATCCTGTGACAACCAAATCGGCGGATGGCAAACAGTTCTGTGATGTAGATTGGTGATTGGATATATGGATCAAAGGCGCTGTCTCAAAACCTCTGTCACTGGCCGTGTGAATCGCCCTCCATACCTCGACACCCGTGTCTGCACGATAGGCAACCAGGCCGGCCCCTTCACCGGTAAACGGGTCGCCACCTCCCTTGACCACGACGAGGCCATCCTTGACCAACGGCGCTGTTGAGATGTAACCAATGTCAACACTCGCATTCCATTGGACATCGGGTAGGACTGGATCTGTAATCCATTCAGCATGCCGACCTTCACTTGCCTGACCGGGAAATGACGCCAACAGAAACAACGCGAGTATGAGTAGGGCGCGCCGCATCAGAGCAGCCTCTGAATCTGTTCTTTCAAAGCAGCAGAGACCGCTTTGCCATCTGCAGCACCACCCAGTTTGCCCATGACGACGCCCATTAGTGGTCCAAGTGCGCCCATGCCACGCTCGGCAACAAAGTCCGCACGCTCAGCGAGAACTTCTGCGACCGCTGCATCAACTGCACCTGTATCAGCTGGTTCAAATCCTCGATTGGCTGCTTCGGATTCCATCCAAGAAAGAAGGGATGGAATGTCATCTGTATCTGCATCGTTGACCAATGGTTCGACACCTTCTCGGGTAATCGTTCCAGATTCACGAAGGTGAATGGCGGCTGCAAGCGCGTTGAGTTTGCCAGTTCCATAATCCAATAATGCACTAGCCCATGCCTTTTCTGGCAAAGTGAGTTGGCCTGATATACCATCCATGAAGTAGTCATCCAACTCACCGCTGATGAGAGCAGAGATTTGGTTCTCTGACAGACCTGTGGTACCCAAACGAGAGAATCGCTCATCTCGAGTCGGAGGGAGATTCGCCTTGATCGAGGACCAACTCTCTGCAGCGATTGGAGTCGTGGGGATGTCGGTCTCTGGATACATTCTGGCACCACCGGGTAAGGGGCGCATGGCAGTGGTCGTACCATCTTCCGGTGCGCCCTTTCGAATCACAACATTGCGTACCTCTTGTGGTATTCGATGATAGGCGAGTTTAGCGCGGGAATGAACTCCTTCAAGGGCCAATTCAGCTTGCCATTGAGGTGCAACACAAAGTACGAAACAATCCCCCAGAATAGCGGCGCAAGCAGCCGTTTCCGCTGCTGTGATTCCGTAGGCTGGTAACTCGTCGGAATGGAAAATCCCCTTGACGCCGGCCAGTTTGGCCGCACTCGCCAATTCACGGCCCAGCCTCGGCAATTGCGCTCCTTCTTCGTCGAGGTTTTTGGTGCCAAGCTTCCCGGCCAATCCAGGAAGGGAAAGGCCGAGAACAACCGCACCCGAGGACAGTGATTCAACTACCATCTTGGATTCACATGCTGCAAGTGCAGTGGATACATCTTGCAACTCAAAAGGCAATTGTTTGGATACAGCTTCTGCAACTGATGCTTCAATTTCTTCATCGTCTAAATCGCGGTGGGATGGAAGTGATTCTACGCCAAGTTCGGTCCTGAGTTCGTTGGCCAAGCGATGGAAATGCAATTGCCTTGCCATCTCAAGTCGAATGATTCGAGGGATCCAATCAAGGTCCTGACAACCTTTGATTTCGACACGATCCCCTGCACCGATACTGACGTTGAGGTCTTGTCGAATGGAGCCCAATCCACGGCGAACACGACGGGTGTCCCTGAGAAGTGTGCCCAATGCTAGGGCTGTTTCCTTGGCATGCTCCGGGGTTTGGACATCGGGTGCAGTGGCAACCTCAACCAATGGGACACCCAAGCGATCGAGTGTGTAAACGACCTGTTCACCATCGGGTGTTGAACGTGTATCCAGTTTCCGCGCACTGTCCTCTTCCAAACAGATGACATCGACTCCAACCGGTCCAGTGGGTGTTTGGATTGAACCATGTGTGGCGATTAGGGTTGTTCGCTGAAATCCACTGGTGTTGGAACCATCGACCACGGTCTTTCGCATGGCTTGGAGCGCTCCGACGGGTTTTGCATCCATCATTGCAGACATCGTCAGGGCGACCTCTACAGCATCAGCATCATGTCCCAACGGAGGGGCTTCGTCCATCTCGATGAGGCCTGCATTGGGAGATTGATAGTAAACAAAGGAGCGATTGCGGCGCTGTTCAAAGCGAGCTGCGATATCGATTCTGCCACCTTCACCACGAGCGGCGCGCAACCGACGGTGGGCGCTCGGCCATCGACCTTCGATGTCTTCGATACCGTCCTCATACAGGGTGCTGGGTTGACGTGAGTGTAACTTACCCGTCGCCAATTGCTGATGGACCTCAAGGCCACACATGAAGCCCAGAGCAGTTGGGTCTAGCCCATTGGCATCTGAGACATCCCCTGGAATGTCCTCGGACATGGGTGTATGCCAGTCGCTGCCCCCCTAAAGGGGCAGCGGTGGTGGACTATCTCAATCAATTCAATCTCCACAAACCGATGCGTGGGGAATACAAATCGCCCCGGTTACGCATGTTGTTGAGGACTCGATCGATCGTCTCCTCATCGAAGCCTTGTTCGAGCCCAGCATTGTAAACTTGAGGCGTTGTGCACTCACCATCCAATTCTCGACACAGATTTCGAACGATGGCCATGATGGTTCTCTCAGCGCTCTGTGCTCTTTTTGGAACACCTGTGTGGTCCGAATTAATATTCGAATCATTGGCCAGATGGCGCCAAATTCCATCCATCGCAATCGCTTGTCTCGCATCCTCTTCAGTAACATATTCCCTCAGAAACAATCGTGCTCTGGCCTCGGCCATTCGCAGTGTGGCCTCGATGGTTCGAGCGGTCAGTGATACCGAATTGACATCATCATCCATCTTCTGCCTTTTTTCTGTATAATGATCAACCAAAATTGCCATGACTTTGTCGTCACTGGTCGGGTGATATGTTCGCTTAGAATGTGCCACATATTTTTGCAAGAAATCGGCCGTAAGAACTTCTTTCCCATCCACATCGGTTGTGAAGTTTTGGTCCTTCAGTAGGGCATCTGGCTCTACGGAATGTCCGCTTTCAATCAGGTGTTCGGGCACACCTGTTCGCTTGACGCGGATGATGTGTTCACCAATACGACGATCTCTACCCTTGTCGACAGAATCTTGGATCATCCAAACCATGTCGAATCGCGAAATCAAGGGAGGGGGGAGGTCGATTTGTTTGTGGAGGTATGTCGATGGATCGCCCCAGTCAACATCTTTGAAACGACCATCTCGTGGATTTGCAGCTGCGAGAACTGCGCATCGTGTCGGCATGGTCGCACTGATTCCACCTTTGTTGATGTTGATGCGTTGCTGCTCCATCGCCTCGTGCATTGCACCACGATCATCGGGTGTCATCTTGTCAAATTCGTCAACTGCACATAGACCGAGGTCGGCGAGGACAAGAGCGCCTGCCTCCAATGAGAAGCGGCCATCGTTGAACGCGTCTCTAACCGCAGCAGCAGTCAATCCTGCAGCGCTTGTTCCACCACCGGTTGTAAACCGGCCGCGTGGAGAAATTCGTCCCATGAAGGAAAGTATCTGCGATTTGGCAACACCCGGATCTCCAAGCAACAGAATGTGGATGTCGCCACGTGTTCGGGTTCCATCACCATATTTTCGAGCCACGCCGCCAAGCAATTGGAACACGAGTGATTTCTTGATCCAATTCATTTTCTCTTCGCCGACAATGATGGATGGAGCGATGGAACGAACGAACAATTCCACCAAATCTTCGCGCTCTGCAACCTCTTCAATTTCTGCAATTTCACTTGGAGTGATTTCGATTTCTTCGAGTGGGATATTCTTTCTCTCACTCGAGTGCAACGAGATGTAGACATCAAACATCGGAGTTTTTGCACCCCCACGCTTGAGTGTTCGAACATATGGGATTCCATTGATTCGAATTCGTTCACCTGGGACGTGCTTTCCTGCCAATTCAGCCTCGGCAAGCACACTCAATCGCACTGGTTGGGAGCCGGGTTTGACGTTCTCGGGGAGTTCCTGAACTTCGATCCACTGATTGTCGATCATGGTCGAATCTTCCCATCGCAAATCGAATCTTGTTTGTCCGCCCGCACGCCTTCGTCCGCAGCCACCGGTCTCAGGGCATTCCAATGGCTCAACCAATTCCAATTCATTGGGCTGTGAAATTTCAATTGAATTCCCACAGGTTGTGCAGGTGAAAATCGCATTGTAAATTCGGGGTTTTAATTCACTGACCTTGGTGACAATGACCTCAGATGTGGTGAAGGTCTCAACCTCTTCACTGCTAATCTCTCGAAGTTTGTGAAGAGCATCGGGTGGAAGGCCTGTGATCCGAATCCTCGGATTGGCTTCGTATCCGGATTCACGACATAGGGTTGCCAATACGGTATCCGCATTTCGAATCGTAGCACGGGGGTGGTTGAGAATCAACTCTGCAAACGGTACATCCCAGGACTGAATTTGTGGGAAATCGAGAGAAAAGGCGATTTGCTTTGGCCATGAAGCAGCCAATGTGGAGATCTCATTGGCACAGGTTTCCTCAAAGAAAGAGCGCCATCGCGCAGCCGAATCATGAACCTGAAGCATCTGACATCCTCCACACAGGGCATACGCATCGGTAATCCGTATCCCATTAACTTAGTGGAAGAAGAGGTCCAAACCCCTTGATTTCCACTGGAATCAGATGCCTACCATACGAACTCTCAGAGGCATCGCGATTTCCAATGGAAGGTTTTCCAATTGGAATTCCTACCATTTTGAAGGGAAGGCCTTTGAACGGCCTAAAGGGAGCCGAGGGCATGGAACACACACGTTCAGGAAGCGACATCCTCGTCCGACTCGACCCGGGCGAAGAAATTCATGCTGCACTAAAGGAACTGGCAGATGATCTCGGATTTGATGCTGCAGCCATCACCAGCGGTATCGGTCGAACTCGAGACAATCAATATGGTTACATGAATGAGGAAGGCGTTTACCAAAGACGACCTTTGGATCCACCATCTGAATTGGTGAGCCTCTCAGGCAACATTGCGCGTACAAAGGGCGGGGAACCATTCACTCACATTCACTGCTGTTGGTCTGATGATGACAACAATGTCCATGCGGGCCATCTATTCCAAGCAACAGTCCATGTTGTGGCAGAAATTCACATCAGGGTCATGGATCATGCGTTGATGACGCGTTGTCCCCTTGCTGACTTTGAGCTGTTGGGTCTGGAATTTGACTAGAACGTATGCGATGGGCGGATGATGATGCGAGTTCTGTTCGCCCACGGGTTCGAAGGATCCCCCAATGGTGGAAAACCGACCCACATGATTGAGGAATTGGGCTGGGATGTTGTCGCCCCTGTGATGTCTGCCAACGGTTGGAATATTGAGCAAGAAACCGCAGTACTGCTCGAGCATCTCGATGCTGGTGATTTTGACCTTGTTGTCGGTTCCTCAATGGGTGGTTTGGCCGCCGCCAACGCCAGCGCACTGCGACCAGATGCGTCGTTTGGATTGTTGCTCATCGCCCCCGCGTTTGGACTCGCAGAAATGTGGCACGACCGACTTTCGACTTCCGAAATGAAACAGTGGCAAGATACGGATGCCTACGAGTATCGTGGATTTGAACTCGAGATGACACTGGGTTGGGATTTCATGCAAACCGCAGAGCGAATGTCTTGGCCTGAATTGAATCATCCTGCGGTCATCTTGCATGGCATTCAGGATGATGTTGTGCCCCTCGAAAATTCAAGATGGGTTGCGCAAGAACAACCCTCCGTGGTAGAACTCATTGAACTCGATGACGGACATCGCATGCAAGAAGCGAAGTCGCACTTCCAAAGAGCGGCTGAAATCTGCCTTGATGCTCTCAGAACATGACCAAACCGAGGTCCTCTCGCCAGCGGCCAATCTCTGTGAATTCTCCAGTATTGCTCCATTCATAGACATCGAGATTTGTGTGACTGGTTTCACCATCGGCGGTGCTCAATGAAATTTCACCACTACTCACTGCATATTGGTCCGCTGCGGCTGAAATACCGTGCTCATTGACCCTCTGGGGGGTCGCTGTGTGAGAACCCACATCGGCCAACAGTACTGCTGTCCCCATGATGAGAGAGGCATCTCCTGCCCAGGCTGCATACGATTGTAATTCGGTTCCGTAATTCATCATGTACACATATTTCAGTTCGTGATCATATTCGGCCAAATCGTGATCGATTCCCATGCGAATGCCTGTCAATCCGTCCATGTGTGCTGGGTCTGAGACTGTATCTTCCATGGAGATGTCACCCATTCCATGTCCTCCAATTTTCGCGATGTCCAATGCTTGTGTGTGTATTTCAGCGAGGATGGCTGCACCATCGGTGGATTCCGCCAAAATCACCACAGCATCACAGCCTGAAAGGGCTGAAATTTCGGAACTGAAATCGGTTTCTCCGACTGCGAATGATTGCTCGGAACAAGTGCTCCCAAGTGCCGTGCTGAGGGCGGTTGCAATCGCAGTGTTGTCTTTGCCAGCATCATTCAAGATGGCGACATTGGAATATCCACCGTTCGAAATGTGTGCGGACAGAGCTGACACGTGATGATCTTGGCCCGGAGATACGCGCCATAGATATCCATAGTCAGAAGGTGTGCAGGCGACTCCACAACCATCCCAGGCACTTTCCATGGCTTCGTTTGAGAAGGCACCGTAGGTGATCATCGGTACATTGTTTGCTTCGGCGACAACCAGTGCTCCGATGGCTTCCTCAGTGGAGTGAGGACCGATGACCCCGACCACACCAGCATTCACCAAATTCTGCATTGCACTTGCAGCCCCTGATTGAGTGGACTGCGTGTCGGCAATCGTCAAACTGAAGCAGGTTCCTCGCTGGTTGATATTGAGTAGATCTACACCCAATTGTACACCATTTTCCTCGCCTTGAGCATAGGGGGAATGGATGCCTGTTTGTGGACTGAGCATGCCGATCACAACAGTGCCAGCATTGGCACGGCATTGTGATGAGATTCCATCCTGTGAATTCCAATAGCCCATCTCCTCAAACGTCATGTCGACTTCACCATCGTTGTCGGTGTCGCCCGCTTCTTCAAAGCGGAACAAATCAAACATCATCTCGGGTGTATTCCCGTATGAGTCGAAGGTGATCGTACCTCCAATTCCTGCATAATCGGTTCCGACCGTTGGAATGGCGGCTTTGATGTCGCTACCCTCACTCGACCCGGCTTGAATCACAGCTTGGACCATGATCATCGTTGCATCGTAGGTTGAGCCGGCATGGGATGGTGCATTTGAGCCAAAGGCGTCCAGATAAGCGGTCTCAAAATCGGATTGTAGAGGAGATTCCCATGTCACTGAAGCATTGGCCCCTACAACACCGAGTGCAAGATTACGCACACTGGGAGCCATGAGTTCTGGGAATTCTGCATAGCCAGATTGGTGAGATGTGACGATTCTTGCTTCAGGAAGAACACCCTTGATTTTCACAATCAATCTCGCTGCATCTGTATCTTTTGACAAGAGGACTGCGTTCTCACAGCCGAGGTCGACCGCCTCATCGCGTGCGGCCTCAAGTTGTGCATCGGTTGGGTTGGATGGATAAGGTAGGGTTGCACAGATGTTGGACTCATCATAGGATGCTGAGAAGATCCTTTCAGATGAACGGCCAAATCCACTATCTTCGTAGAATACTGCAAGATTGTTCAATTCGTAAATGTTGGACCACATCAAAGCACCATTTGCGCTGTCAGATTCGCTTGGAATCACCCGCCACATTAGGCCATCATCAGAGATCTCTTCCAATCCACCATCCGCTACAAATGGGGTAATGATTGGAATCTGATACTGAATGGGTTTGGCTTCATTTTGATTTGGTGGAGGTGTGAATGCATTGTCTAACACCGAATAGGATGCGCCGCCAATAATTCCTGAAACACCGTCACCCTCAATCAATGACCAGGCTCCGATACTGCCTTTTGATCCAGATGATTCGGTATCAAAGAAAACGAGTGAGAATTCGTAGGCGCTTTGGGCATCATTGATTTCGGCGATTGCCATCTGTGCCGCATCCTCAAGACCTTCTGACAGGTGTGCATTGTCACCGGTACGCGGAGTGAGGACACCAATCTTGACCTCAACAACCGGTCCGATTACAACCTCACAGCCATTTTCGTCGACCGTGATTCCAGCAGGTGTACCTGCACACTGATCATCATCGTCGAGAACACCGTCACCATCGCTGTCTTGCGGAACCGCGCAACCATTGGCATCGACTTCTACGCCCTCTTCGGTGTCCGCACAGTCGTCATCAGCATCTGCAACGCCATCATTGTCAGCATCGTAGACTACTTCGCAGCCATTGCCATCGACTTCGATTCCGGCCAATGTGCCAGGGCATGCGTCTAGGCCGTCCTCGACTCCATCACCATCGGTATCGTAAACAATCTCGCAGCCATTGCCATCGACTTCAGCGTCTGTTGCTGTGTCTGGACAGTCATCTTCGTCATCGATTACGCCATCGCCATCGGTATCTGCGGCCACGGGGCATCCCAAGTAATCGACAGAGGTTCCTGCAGGCGTATCTGCACACTGATCGAGGAGATCAACAATTCCATCGCCGTCTGAATCGGAGAAGGTTGTTTCCTCACCTGTTTCGCCATTTGGATCGGGAGTCGTATCGGTTGTGCCGCCCCCATCATCGCCACCCAAGCAACCGGCCAGGCCAGTACCGAGTAGTAGGGTTGTCATCAGCAGTACGAGGAGTCGTCGTTGAGTGGTCATCACTTCACTTCCGCACCCCCGGAGGGGGTGGGTCGGGGTATGAAGTCTGCTGCGGCCCTGTTCGTGGAGCGAAACGGTCGATGACGGCATCATGAAGGGGGGGCTCCGACTCGCATTGAGTGATGAGCGACGAGGCCGAGGGTCTAGACTACGCGAGTAGTGGTGTCGACATCGACCTCGAAGGTGCTTCAGTCGCATCACTCGTTGGAGCGCTTTCGCGTTCTGTTCGAGCAGCGGGTACACCGGGTGCTCCGGTCGATTTGCCGGGAGGATTTGGTGGACTCATCGAATTTGGTGACAACCTTCTCGCATTGGCTACAGATGGAGTGGGAAGCAAGTTGCAAATTGCTTCGATGATGGGCCATTGGAGTGGCGTGGGAATCGATTGCATGGCGATGAATGTCAACGACCTGCTATGCGTAGGCGCGGAAGCCATTGCATTTGTCGACTACATCGCCGTTCCAAAACCAGATCCAAAACAACACGCAGCCATTGGCGCAAGCCTTGCTGAAGCTTGTCGTATTGCCCGAGTCACACTCGCTGGAGGAGAAACTGCAAGCCTTCCAGGCATCGTAACCGAACTGGACCTGTCCGGGACTGCATTGGGTTGGTTGCCCAAGGGTGCTGCGATTACGGGCGCCAACATTCAGGCGGGGGATGTCATGATTGGGTTGCCTGCGAGCGGGGTCCACTCCAATGGATTCTCATTGGTTCGCAAGGTCGTCGAATTGAGTGGACAATCGTATACTGATGCTGCGCCATTCGACAGTTCTCATCCCGGACGAGACATCGTTCGAATGGGTGATGGAGACATCACATTGGGCGAAGTTCTACTCAATCCAACTCGGATCTATGTTGACCCGGTGACCGACTTAATCGATGCTTGCCGAGCCGGAGATGGGCCGTGCCCAGCCGATGCATTGCACGGAATTTGCCACGTCACCGGTGGTGGTTTGTCCAATCTACTACGTTTGCATGACACTCTGGGTTGGCACATCGAAAATCCTCTACCAGTCTTGCCAGAATTTGATTGGATCCAATCAACTGGTAGTATCTCCGATCGAGAAATGGCCCGAACGTTCAATCTCGGAATGGGCATGGTTCTCGTCGTGGATTCTGAACATTCCAATGCGGTCTGCGAATGGGTATCATCTCGACTTGAAGGAACCCATGTGGTGGGCGAGGTTCGAGACCATGGACACAAAGTCACACATTGCAATCCTGAGATTGTCTTTGAGCACTACTGAGGTGATGCATTGACCGAGGCTGAAATCGTCCTTGAGGGACGGACAGAACACCGCTTGCCTCCTACCAAAGAAGGGCGGACTGAGAAGCAATTGGAGCGGCATGGAAAGGGACCTGCGGACAAATCGCACCGGCCAGCCTTCCACAATCCCGCCATGGCTGATTGTCGCACACGTAGCGTACTGTTGATGGATTACATGCTCGATACCGAGTGGTTCAACAAGCCACACGTTCACACCCTCGATGCCTTGTGCGCAACGGGAAGTCGAATCAATCGCTGGTTGACTGAACTGCCACCTGAAAAGGCCGAGCGATTGTTGTTGGTCGGCGCAGATCTCGATGAAGAAGCACTCGAATACGCTCAACAAAATTGTCCAACCGTCGAATTTCGCAATGAGGATTCTCGGCAGGTATTGCTCTCCTCTGGATGGCAATGGGTCGATATCGATCCTTTCGGGTCCCCTGTTCCATTCTTGGATTCGGCCATGCAATCGAGTGCGAGGCGCGCAGTGATGGAAATCACTGCAACCGATACGGCAGCATTGACCGGTTCATCCGCAAGTGCGTGCCTGAGGCGCTATGGGGCCAAAATTCGTACCGATGAGATGGCCCACGATTCCGCGCTTCGATTGCTCATGGCGACCGCTGCAAGGACCGCTGCTCAACATGACCGTTGCATCATGCCGTTGTTGTCATCATGGGACTCCCATCACATACGTGTATCCGTCAAGGTCCACCGCTCAATCCAAGCCGCCAATGTGCTCGAGGAGCAATTGGGCTGGCGTGTCGCTTCCCCGACCGCTGAAGAATTGGTCGCAGCAACCGAGGCCGGGCTCCACCCACAGGGCAGTGAAGGTGAACAGCCGTTCTGTCTACTCCCATTCTCACATCCAGTTCGTCGGGATGACAGGCGGATCTCAGGCCCGCTTTGGACAGGGCCGCTGTTTGATCAAGATGTACTGGCGTCAATGACCGTCGAACGGGCCACAGAACTTTGTGGGGACGAGGCGGAAACCGCAGTTCGACATTTGGCCGGAGAAGCTGACCTCGCAATGACGAATTCACTCATCATTACCGATATGTTGCCAAAATTCTGCGATGTTGGAGGGCCACCCAAGATTGTCGACTTGGTTTCAGGTCTACAGGATGCGGGTTACCAAGCCGCAGTTGCTCGATGGGGCGCCCCTGCAATCCGCACGGATGCACCCTGGACCACAGTGCTTGAAGTCACTGAGAATTGTTTTGATTAGCCGCCGATATAGGACATCTCAACGCGCGTGTGCGAAGGCGAAGATTCTGTACGGATCTCGGAATATCGATCGTCTCTAAGCATCCAACAGGATTCGATGAGGGTCAGCAAGTCGGCATCTGATGCGCCCTCTCTCATCGGTGTCAACAGGTCCAGGCCTTTGCTTGCAAATAGGCAGGTGTAGAGATGACCATCCGCAGACAATCGGGCGCGTGTGCAATCTCCACAGAAGGGTTCGGTGACACTGGTAATCAGCCCCACTTCACCACCTTGTGGGAGGCGGTAGCGTTTGGCGACCTCTCCTGGATATTGGGATGCAAGAGGTTCCAATTCGGAGATAATTCCTCGGATTTCATCGGCGGTAACCACATCTTGCATGTCCCATCCATTGGTCGTCCCTACATCCATGAATTCGATGAACCGAACAGCAATATCTCGAGAAGAAAAGCGTTCTACAAGATCCATTAACTCATCTTCATTGACATCTTTCTTGACGACCGTGTTGATTTTGATTGGACCCAAACCAACCGACTCTGCCGCCTCGATTCCAGCCAATACTGCAGCGACCGTGTGCCCCGAATCCGTAATCGCGGCGAAGGTGGCTTCATCCAATGCATCGAGGCTCACGGTGACGCGATCCAAACCTGCGGCTGACAAAGCCGGTGCATATCTGGGCAACAGCACACCGTTGGTGGTCATCGCGATCTCAACCTCGCGAAGTGCGAGCATCGAAATGAGTTCAGGCAGGCCCTTGCGCAGCAGAGGTTCGCCTCCGGAGAGGCGGATTTTTTCCACACCCAACGAGATGAACAAACCTGCGAGGCGGTCGATTTCCTCGTAGGTCAAAATATCGATTTTACTCAAGAAGGCGAAATCACTGCCGAACACCTCGCGAGGCATACAATACCTGCAGCGCATATTGCAACGATCTGTAACCGAGATTCGCAAGTCCCGCAAGGGACGTCCTCTGGTGTCCCTTAACTCGACCACGCACAGTCCTTGCAAGCAAGCAACCTAACACTTTCTCAATGGCTCTGACTCTTCCAAAATAGATGGGTCCCCCGGAACCCCCACGACTTCTTTGATATACGACCGGAAACAAATACAGAAGGATGCTCGGAAAACGTACATATTGCATATTAGGAACAATGCTGCTCGCCTTCGCCTCCTTGGGCGCGGGTGTATCAGCTGAAGACTGTAACGACCAGATGGCTGACCTGGAGGAACTTGGTGTCCTCG
>JBJLBW010000096.1:0-19140 GCA_045568015.1 Candidatus Poseidoniales archaeon
CCAGCACAGGGCAGGTTACCCACGTGTTACTGAGCGGTACGCCGAGTCCCTAAGACTCTCGACTCGCATGGCTTAATCGAATTCCAATAGCGGTCGCCTCCGGCAGGATCAACCGGATTTCATGAGAAATCTCTGATCCTTAGGAGTCGTTATTATTGGTCACTTGGTTTAACTTGTCTGTTCTGTATATTGACGAGATTGCACTAAATTTGAAAAAAACTTTTGTTTCCTACTCACTTTTGCACACATCATAATGTGTATCGTTGTACAATCTTGATCACCTCTCAGTCGCCAGCTCGGCTGGAGACCGCACGTTCCTCGGCTACATCTTGTCTGATGGAATCCGTCATCGCACGAATGCTCTGGTCCCAACGCCGTGACTCGACGTAGCGTCCCGCCGACCGCCCTTTACTATTTGAACGTGACGAGTTGTCACAACCACGGAAATGAGGGACTGCGCCTCATTCTGCCCCGAAGAATTCACGGAGAACCGGATGCATTTCCATCGCTTGTTCTTTCTGGATTTGCTCATAGGTTCGCAGGATGATACCGACGGCCAAAAGCAACCCTGTTCCAGTCGCATTTCCGACCGTACCCAACAGATCGGCACCAGCGGCCAAAAGACCGACGAACGCACCGGAAAACAGTGTTACGGGCGGGATATAACGCATCAAAATCCTCTCGAGAACCTTCGGATTTTTACGGAATCCAGGGATCTGCATACCTGTGTTTTCGATTTGTTTGGCGACGTCCTTGGGACCCATGTTTGTGGTTTCAATCCAAAACTTGGCGAACATCATCGAACCGAGAGTCATCACCGTGACGTAGGTTATCACGTGCAGAACAACTTGCCACAGACTATGTCCATATGGATCAGGTGATTGATTCAGCAGTGGTAACAGCCAATCTCCAACACCATTCACCATGGACGCATACCATGCGAAACCGTCGGTTGCCTGGGTCTGTCCAATGTCATAGGAACCGAGATATTCTGCGATCGACCACGAACCCTGTGAACCTAAAATCGGCACAGTAGACATCGTTGGATGGCTCCAGAACAGGAGTGTGAACATGTTGAGGTTGGCCAACAATGCAGCCATCAAAATCACCGGAATGTTACTTGCATAGACCAAGCGAATTGGGTATTGTCCACGGTGACCGCGAACCTTTCCGTGGGTTAGAGGGAGTTCGAGCTTGCTGCTCTCAGCATAAGCCACAACGAGGAACACAATCACGCTCGAAAATAGAGCTACGACCGCGTTCGGATGGGCGGCATCACCCAATAAGATCGATTCGAAACCGTTGGCTGAAACCATCTCTGAGAAGGATGCGGTTCGCAGTGTGTAGAAAATCATCGGCAAGGTCCCAGCAGGCGGGTTTTCCAATGCAAATGCACCACCGTTGACCGACAATGGTGACAGTGTTCCAACGAATGTAGACTGGGCTACACCAGCAGCGATGAACAGAGAGATACCGGAGCCGATACCCCACTTGCTAACCATTTCATCGAGAAGGAACACCAGGAGTGAACCGATGAACAGTTGACCGACGATGATTGCATTGGCCCAACCTTGACCAAACTGGCCGACCAATTCCAAATCTGCTTCAAGGAATCCGTAAACTTGAGGAATCGATTCAACGGGAATCATGATCAGAACCAGAATCTTCTGGATACCCTGATACAATTGCTTGTCATCGCTGTCGCCCAAATCCAATTTGATAATCTTGGCACCTGCGAACAATTGCATGATAATCGAACCTGTAACAATGGGTCCAATACCCAAGTGCATAATCGAACCAGAGGCACCAGCCATGATGGCACGGAAGCTGCTGAATACGTCGATGGTGGCTTCTGAAAGACCCCAAATCATGACGTTGGTCATGGCGAAATAAATGATCAGAACGAATGTGGTGGTCCACAACTTCGAGTTGAAGCGAACGTGCCCCTCAGGCTTGGAAATCGATGGATAAACGTCAACCAATCGTTTCAGACCATACAGACGGCTGCTCTCGTCGCCCGTGTATAGTAGACAGGTTAGACATAGGCCAGCCATCAAACCCATCAGGATGATTCCGACCAAGAGGAAGCCGACCATGGCTGGATCGTTCCAACCCCATATGGCTGCACCAAAGAAGAAAGTGAGCCAAATCCCAGGTTTCAGACCACGTCCAATAAATTTCATGTCCTGAATATGATCAGGCAAATCGGTCGAAGTCCCCCACATGATGAAGGCAACATATGGAATCGACAAGGTCGTCGCGTATAGCGAACGCATCTGGTGTTCTGGATTTGTGCCAAACAGTTCATCCCATTGCCAATACAGCAATGCACCCCAATAAATCGAAGAGATAATCAAAATAGCAGGGACGTTGGGTCTGCGGACCATTTCTCACGCCTCCTTCTATTCCATCATTCATTGGAGAAGAATTACTCCTCTTCCCATTCGCCGAATTCTTCGCCGTCATCCACGGTGACTGAACCACCAGCGGCTTCGACCTTCTTGACCGCATTTGCACTCGCGTGCTCGACGGTTACGTGAATTGCTGTAGTGATTTGACCTGAACCGAGCAACTTGTCGATATTGTGCTCAGACAAATCGATGCTGTCTCCGTCGGCGACAAGGTTTGCCAACTCGCTGACGTTGCAGGTTGTGTGGCGCACACGTAGACTTGGATCTCGATTGAATCCGTGCATTCCCCAGTGACGAGGCATGTACTTGATTCGAGTCATGACCTTGTGCTTGTTTAGACCAGCGTTACCTCGGCCACCACGCTTACCAGCGCCACGACCTGCTTTCTTTCCACGGCCATGGTAGCGAGAACGACCACGGAATTTGTTTGTACGGGATACCATATTGTTCACCTCAAATCATTCGAGCTGCAAGCTCTTCAATCGCCTCGCCTCTAAAGCCGAGAGCGCCACCAACTGTGAAATGACGCTTGACACCACCCCATCCCTTGTTTCCTCGGGGTGGGTGTAGACGGAACACACGCTTGAGCGTCTCCATGTCCTTGACCGTTGCATCGCCGCTGGCAATCGCCTTGGCAAATGCATCGATTGTCTTGTATTCTGAAAATTCTTTGACCGCTGCATCGGTCACTGGTTTGTTTCCAACCAAACGACCACGGTCACGGATCAATCCAGCGATTGCGTCGGCAGAAACCTCTCCCCACGTGACGAAATCCTTGACCTTGTGAAGCATTCCAGCATAGGTTTCGGACTCGGGAATGAGAACTGCATGGTTGACACGAGTCAAGTTGAGGTGTTCCATGGTTTCACGGATTTTGCGTTCGACCGTTCGGTCGCTGCGGACACGGATGACAAGCCAAGTCATTCAGTCACACGCCCCTTTACGATGTTCAGCGTGTCTTGATCACGCTTGGTGATTCGGTGAGCATTCAACTGCTTGAGAGCATTGAATGTCGCCTTGGCGAAGTTGATTGTAGTTCGGGTCTGACCCTTGGAACGGGACCAAACATCGGTCACGCCCGCCAGTGTCAGAACCTGACGACCTGTGTCGCCGATGACCAGGCCCTTTCCTGTTGGCGCAGGTAGAAGTGTAATGCGTGTGGAACCCGCTCGACCTGTGACCTTGAATGGTACACTGGTGCCTGCACCTTGTCCGGATTCCCAAGAACCATTGCCGCGCTGAACTTGGATGATGTTCAATTTTGCATTGACGATCGCCTTGTGGATAGTCGCAGCAACTTCCTTGCCCTTGACAATCGAGAGACCCACATATCCGTCCTTGTTACCGACACATGCCATGACATTGAACCGAACACGTCGACCGCTGTCAGTCATGCGCTGAATCATGTTGACATTGATGATATCATCCTCAAGACCTGGGATGAGGGCGTCGATAATCTCGACTTCACGAATTGGAATTCCTGTTGCAAGCGCATCATCAATCGTGATGATTTGGCCACTCTGAACCATGCGACCCAATCGAGTCTTTGGAGTCCAATTTCTCAACTGCTCCATGGGGTCGGGACCAACACCACGACGGCGACGAGGGGCTCCTTCAGCAGGTTCTTCGGGCTGCTCCCATGCGGCTGCAATTCCCGGTGCTTGTGGCGTATTCTCTTCATCACTCATCTCAGTTCGCCTCCTCAATTGCGGACTTTGTCTTATCGACTGCACCCGCGATACTCTTGTCGATGTGCTCTCCTGCAAGACGCTCATCGCTTGGGAAAATCTCCTCATTGTGTGGAACCCATAGGCCGCCATCGACCATGCCCTTCAGGGCTGCGAAAACGCGGTTTCCAGAGGTGGATGCTGCAAGGCCGATGTCGAGAACAGCCTCGTCATGTCCTGCTTTCTGAACCTGCTTTGCAAGGGCGTAGCCGGTGCAATAAGCAGCTGGAATTGACTTTGTGGAGGCCTTGCTAGGCCATGCATACTTCCCACGTAGGGATGAACCATCAGCGGCAGAGATGATTTGATCGCCCTCTGGATGATACCCCACCAATTGGCAAATGACCTGGGTATTGGTTACCCGTACAACCGCACGAGGTGCGCCACTTCGAAGCAACTTGAGGCGGCGGTGGTAATCTGTCTGTCCGGTTGAACGACGCTTGTATCGGCGACGTTGGCGTTTACCCTGTGCCATCACTCATCACCTCCAAGTGAAATCCCATCAATTTCCATATTGGCCTTCATGTGGGCGATTGAACGGTAAGAGCCACCCTTTGCCTTGCGGTAGTAGTAGCGGTATTTACTGGCTTCAAGTGTGCCATCTTCTCGCATACCCTTGAGGGTGCGGCGCTGACTGCGAATGGTGCGCATCCAGCGGTTCTTCTTTGGCAGGCGCGCACGAGAACTTCCCTTTCGTGAACCATGACCACGTCGTCGGCCTTTGGAACGCTGTTCTGCGAGTTTTCGAGCTCGAACCCGACTAGTTCCTTGAATTGGACGAGCCTTGATGAGACCCTCTTCAATCAATTCACGAATGTCGGACTTCTGGACTGCACTGGTGACTTGATCCACATATCGTGGATCGACCCAAACGCGGTTGACGCCACACTTCAGAATCTGTGCAGCCATTTTCTTCTGGTTTGTAACTTGCATCAGATACCCCTCCTGCGGTTGAGAACACGAATGCCCAACTCATCTGCGCGCTCGTGAATGAGAACTCGCTTGCGGCCACCGACTGTGCTACCGACACGAGCGGCCTGAACAGCGGGGTCGATATCATCCAAATCTTCGGGTCGGTGAACAAGTACTTCTTGGAATCCAGAAGGATGTAGATTTCGAACTGAGGCAATCTTTCCATATCCAACACGAGCCATTGGGCTACGGTATTTGCGGTTTAGACGCTGGCTTGACTGCATACCTTTCGGCTTGCGCCATCCTGTCTTAGAGAGGCGTTGATAGCGGAACCATTCCTGACGGCGGAATTTGGGTTGTGACTTCTTCTGTGCCTTTCGAGCCTCGAGAGCTGCCTGGGTTGCCTCATCAAGTTGAGGCTTCTGTTTTGCGACATGGAAGTAATCCTCCTCTTCGTCATCCCAGTCTTCATCGTCGAAATCGTCGAAATCGTCTTCTTCGATTTCTTCTTCGATGACATCCTCTTCAACATCAGCCTCTTCAAGGCGAGCGATGAGATCGGCCTTCTTTCCAGATACTGGGAGACCTGCCTCTTTCAGCAGTTCCTTGAGTTCGGCAACGGTCAAGTTACTTAGTTCACTCATTTCCATTCCTCCTTCATGCCTTCTCGACGATGTAAACGCCGTCCTGGAACACTCGACGATCGCGGCCACGGATGCGGCATGCACGTTCGATGTTCGCACTGGTCTGTCCGACCTTCTCTTTGTCGATGCCAGATACCACGACTTCGGTCTTGTTTTCGACCTTGACCGTGACTTCAGCAGGTGTCCAAGGTAGACTTGCTTGCCTTGGAACACGCTCTCCAAAGAGATTTGTGATTGTGAGTGTGGAACCATCCACCTTGAGAGTCATGGGAAAGTGGGAATAAACGGCCTTCAAACGATACTCGAAGCCCTCAGCAAGTCCCTTGTTCATATTGCGTAGATGCGCACCCCATGTTCCAGCAAGGGCCTTCTCCTTCCGTCGAGGAAGGTCGCAGAAGACTTCTGGATTTCCATCGTTCATCGATATACTGACACGCGAGTGAATAAATTCACGCGAGATGGACTTGCCGTCCTTGGACAATGTGACCATGCCGTCTGAAATCGAGCAGGTTACACCTTCGGCGAGTTTGACGATGTGCTTGATATGATCTAACTTCACCATTTTCTCACCTCAATAGACGTAGGCCAGTAAACGGCCACCGATTTTCTTGTCCTTCGCATCATAGTGATGCATGACACCATCATTGGTGGTCATGATCAGTAGACCGAAGTCACGTGCTGGAAGATAACGGGATTCCCACTTGTCGAATTCTGCGCGCTTGACACTGTGTCGGGGCTTAATCACGCCACAGCGGTTGATTGCTCCGATGAGTTCGACACGGAATGCGTCGCCTCGTCCATTGGCTACACGTTCGAATTCACCAACATAACCAGACATTTGCATAATCTTGAGCATGTTATCGAGTAGTTTGCTCGCTGGCGCAAGAGAGACCTCGTAATGTCCGGCTTGCTCTGCGTTGTACATTCGTACAAAGGCGTCACTTAGGGGATCAAATTGCATCTTTTCACCACCTCAACTAAATTTCTTGAAGCCAATCTGGGGGGCTACGTCCCGGAAACATTGGCGGCACAATCTGAGTCCATGCCGGCGAATCATGCCACGCTTGCGACCGCAACGGCGGCAACCAACAGTTCGACCGATTTTCTCTCCATGATCTCTTGCCATGTTTACTCCTCCACTACTGTAAGGTCAAATCGACCTTGGAACCATTCTAGACTCTCTTCACGCGACACCCGGTGTGAATAACCCACCCTCGCCTTGCGTCGGCGTCGGCGACTGACACGGTGGCCAGGGCGCTCGAGAACGACGTTGACATCCATTCCGAAGATGCCAACCTCTGGATCATACTTCATCTCGGGGAAGTCGGTGTAATCTCGAATACCAAAGGAAAGGTTTCCTGAAGCATCCCAATTGTATGAAGGCAATGTGTTCTCACGGCACCAGAAGGCGTCCTTGAGGAACTTTTCGATGTGTTCGGTTTCTCGCAATGTGACCTTGCAACCGATTGGGGCACCTTCACGGGTTCCCAAATCGCGGTTGGTCTTCTTGGACAAGGTTCGAACTGGGTCAAGTCCCGAAAGCAAACCTAGAACCCTCTCCGCAAGAAGAAGACGATTGCCACCTTCACCAACACCGATATTGACGGTGACCTTGGTAATCCGAGGTGATTGCATTGGATTTTCTGTATCACTCATGCATTCACCTCATCCAAAGGTAGACTGGAATCTCCAACCACGAAGACGTGGTCTACGATGGTGCCGAATTCATCGAATAGAACCTCATTGTCCTTGCTCGAACGCTTGACAACATATTCGCTCATCGCCGCTGTACTGCCAATGTGACTTCCACCGATTAGGTAGCAGTTGGCACCTGATTCAAATTTGAGATGCTTGTTGATTTTCTGTGAGGATACATCGAGGACCAGTGAATCCATCGAATTGTACTTGTTTGCATCGTCGACCAAGATATTTCGACCATCGTGAAGGTTGAGTTGTGTGACGCCACCTTTGATTGTCGTCTTGCCGTCGATTCGGCACAACTTGTGAGATGCTTCCTTTGCTGAAATTGGAGCGTATCGCAACTTACCGTTGCTGTCCAACACACAGCGGTAGTGATCATCACCGATTGTGAGGACATCCATGACTCCGACACCACGGCGCATGTCTGTGGTCACACGACCATCCACCAGGATTCTGCGGGTTGCAAGAGCGCGCTTGGCCTCTCGCATTGATTGAGCAACACCCAAGATGTCGCGTAGCACTACGCCAAGGGCCATGCATCGCTCAATCGGGTGGCCACTTGGGCGAGGGCGAGAAATCCAGATGTCGGTCTTGCGGGTCAATGGCCAACTTCGTGGCATTGCCAAACGCTTCATGTGACTAGAACTCATTCGTCATCGCCTCCATTTAGTGATTGTAATTTCTTCAAACGAATCGGATCGCTATCGTCGATTTTAACGACAACAACATTGGACGCGTGGATTGGAATTCCCTCGTCCTTACCATCTGCCTTGGAATGTATAACACCCTCAACCTTGATGTGTCCGGTGCTGGTACTGACACTGGCAACTGCAGCTCTCAAACCAGATTTGCCACGAGCCTCTCCATGTCGCTTGCCCTTCTCACCCTTCTGTGAATTCGGGTGTCCAAAGTCACCGCGGTGGATCTCAACTTCATCGCCAACGCGAATTGTCACATTTCGGATATTGGCGTAATTTGGATCAAGGCATCGAGCGCGTAGGCGCTTTCGCTGCTTGTGCAGTGGTGCATTTGCGGCAGTCTTTCGCTGCTTACTTGGGGACTTACTAACCATTCATTTCACCTCACACAATTTGTTTCGCCGTGGCGGCGATTCGGGGCCATCGTTCCGCGGCTTCGCGGCTTACAGGTCCCTTGATATCCGATCCGCGAACTTCTCCGCGATCGTTTACGAGAACACAGGCATTGTCTTCGAACTGAACCCATGTTCCATCTGAACGACGGAATGGACGCTTCTGTCTAACAATGACTGCGTGGAATATTTGTCGGCGGGTTTCTGGTGTGCCTTTCTTGACGGTTACAACGATCAAGTCACCTACACCACCTGCGGGATATCGGCGTGCGACACCACCTGTGTTTAGCACAGAGATCAGTTGGACGACCTTGGCCCCTGTGTTGTCAACACACTGGATACGCGCCTGGGTCGGCAGACCACGGGTTACCTTGGATGAAATTCCCCTCATGCACTCGCCTCCGTTTCAATGACACAGAATGTGACAGTCTTGGAAAGTGGTCGGCATTCCATGATGCGAACATTGTCGCCGACATTGACATCTCCGATACAAGATGGTAGGTGTGCAGCGTAACTACGGGTTCGCTTCTCGTAGCGCTCGAACTTCGGCATGTAGCGTATGTGTTCACGCTTGACGATAATCGACTTCTGCATGCCAACCTTGGAAATGGTGCCTTCAATAATCTGCCCACGAAGCCTTAGAGAACCATAGAACGGGCAATTCTCATCGCCATCCCATTCGCCTGTCGGCTCACTGACGTCTACTCCGATGTCTCGCATTTCAGTTCCTCCGGTAGTTTCGGTGAATTCGATCTTCGGGGCGCTGACACACCATGGCGCCCTGAATGAGTTCGTCCTCATTGTCGAGGGTGAACTCGATGACGTTCTTTGCGAGAGTCTTGGTCTCGCTGCCCACATCGAGGGCGATGGTACGACGTGTTTCGCCGACCACGATTCCCGACATTCCGACCAAATCAGCATCTGAAGATGCTTTCACAGTCAGATTTCGAGAAAGGAATGGCATGTGGATACTGTCACTCATTCAGCGCACCTCCACTTGATATCCGTTCTTCTTCAGAACTTGGGCAGCACGCTTCTTGTGCTCTCCCTGAAGTTCAATCGTTCGACCCTTGACGGTTCCTCCGCTAGCGCAGGCACCCTTCAGAATCTTAGCAAGCTGGTTAATGTCGATCGCAGTATCGTCGATACCTTCTACAATCGTGACCATTTTTCCATACCTCCTTCGAACTGTACTGATGATTGCTTTCTGTTGCTCCTTTGCGAT
This sequence comes from Candidatus Poseidoniales archaeon, assembly GCA_045568015.1. Taxonomy (GTDB): domain Archaea; phylum Thermoplasmatota; class Poseidoniia; order Poseidoniales; family Thalassarchaeaceae; genus MGIIb-P. Next base: position 9,711 of record JBJLBW010000096.1, read on the forward strand.
TTCTTGACAAATACATAGTTCATCGGGGAGTCCACACAGATTGCAAATTGCGGCCATTCAGTGATCACTCCTTCTTTTCATTCATTTTTGTCAAAAGGCGTGCAATCGACCGGCGGGTCGATTTGTATGCACCCAGGTTGGATGAGGAACCACCCAGCGCTTGTTGTGCGCGCAATTGGAGTAATTCCTCGCGGAGTTCAATCAGGCGGGACTGACGTGCTTCATCCGACATATTGTCGATTTCGCGTGATTTGAGGTGTGTCATTCGGTCGCCTCCTCATCTGTTGAAGATTCATCGGCAGCTTCCTCAGTAGCAGATTCTTCGACTGGGGTTTCCTCAACCACAACCTCCTCTACAACCGGTTCTTCTTCGATGACCTCTTCGAGAATTTCATCGGAAGGTGCTTCTTCTGCAATCGGTTCAGGAATCTCTTCGCTTCCTTCTTTGATGATCGCAACCTCTGAAAGTGGAGAAAGGCCGACTTCGTGTCGGTCTTTGATGCGAATTTCGTGAGGAAGTTTGCTATCGGCGTGCATGATTGCAACCGTGCAACCGATGGTACCGAGTTTCTTCACACAAACAGCCTTTCCGATGTCCATGAACTGTAGAGCAGTGTCACCACAATACTTGATGTTGCCCTTCTGGAACTTCTGAGTTCGATTTCGGCTTCCTGTGAGTTTACCACTAAGCACGACCAAACATCCCTTTGCACCAGCATCCATGATGTTGAGCAATGAAGAGTGGCCTGCACGACGGAAATACCAGCCGCGCTCTAGGGCGCTTGCCAGTTTGCTGGCCATGACCTGAGCGTTTAGAGCTGGATTCTCAATCTCAGCAACTTCAAGTCGTGGGTTATCAAGATTGAAATTGTCTTGCAGGTGGCGCTGCAATTCATTGATGATCTTGCCTTTTCGACCGATGACCATACCGACGCGTTCTGCCGAGAGGGTTACCTTGGTGCCCTCAGGTGTGCGCTGGAAGTCAAGTCCACCAAATCCAGCTCGCTCTGTCTTTGAAAGCAAGAACTCGCGGACCAATTGGCGCTCAACGTTGCGATCGATGAATTTTCGAATGGTACTGTTCTGCGACATCAGTAATCATCCTCCTCTTCTTCATCTTCGGCACTCAAATCCTCGATGAAAATTTCGAGGTTGACCTGATAGTGATTGTTTGGAGTTGCGCGCCCGCGTGCGCGTGGGCGCATGCCCTTCTTCACTTGGCCACGGTGGGCGGCCAAGTGTGTGATGACCATGTCTTCAGCATCGATGTCTTCGTGATGCTGGCGAGCATTGTCCATGGCACTCTCGATGAGTTTGATGAAAGCGATTGATGCGTTCCGTGGGTATCGGCCTGGGCCCATCTTACCCTTGCGGTGACCTGCCATTGTGTTACCACCCTTACCAGCGCGACTTCGGCGAGTGTAGGGGATGGCGACTTCTTGCTTGACAACCTTCTCAAGATATTCAACTGCATCACCAGCATACATACCCTTGACGGCACGTGCAATTTGGTAGCAGTGCTTGTGGTGAATGTCGCGGTTCACTGCGCGAGCCACTGCAAGGCGTCCACCTTGCAGCAATTGTGTGTATCCCGATTGGGGTTTGGAACGATCTCTACTCATTCTTTTCACCTCACTTTAGGGCCACGTGCTTACTGGACCGAGTTGCTCCGACACCCGGGCCAGTGTGTGTAACACTGCGACGGGTTGGAGCGTATTCACCGAGTGCATGCCCGAGCATTTCAGGCAAGATTTCGACCATCTTGAAAGCGCGTCCATCATGAACACCAATCGTTCGACCGACCATCTCAGGTAGAATGTATAGGGAACGGCAATGAGTCTTTGCAGTCTTGCCAGGGTTATCGCGTAGGCGATTGATGAAGTGTTCTTCTTCGAGATTTGAACCACCGTTGGTGATGCCTTCTGCGAAGCCTCGGTTCATACTGCGTCGAACACGTGATGGCATAACACCCGCAACAGATAGTGCATCTGGATCTTCCTCTGGTGAGAAAGTCGGGAGCTCAACCAACTCGGCAACGGTTAGACCTCGATAGGTGAATTCCTTCTTGCGGCGCTCCGAAATTCCCGAGCGGCGCTTGCGTGCTGCACGGCGAGCTGCCTTGGGAGTACGCATGACCTTCTTCTTACGACGTGCCATTCAGAATCACTCCTTCCTCTTGCCACGGCCGCGACCAGTGCGGCTTGGGGCGATGTGTCCAACCTTTTGACCAGGCGGTGCTGTTCGGGCAACGCTGTTGGGACCGTGAACAGCTTGGTGATTTCCACCACCATGCGGGTGATCGACCGGATTCATGGCGACACCGCTGACGCTTGGGTAGAGTTTGCCTCGCGCCTTTGCGCGATAGTGTGCAGCACCGGCCTTCATCAGAGGCTTCTCCGTGCGGCCGTGACCTGCCAAAACACCGATTGTTGCTCGGCATTTCGCTGGAAGATCCTTGAGGTTGCCACTGGGCAATCGAACGCGAACCTTGTCGCCCATTCGAGTTTCAAGCATTGCATTGTTACCTCCTGAACGAGCGAACTTTCCACCATCACCTGGTCTGCATTCAACGTTAGAGATTGCAGTTCCTTCTGGAATCTGCTCTAATGTAGTAACGTTGCCAGGTCGAAGACTGACATTTTCACCGAAGGCGATTTTTTGGCCCACAAACATACCTTCAGTCGCTGCAACATGTCCAGTGGTTCCATCTTCAAACTTCAACTTGGCCAAAGGACCGGTGTGAACTGGGCTGTGAATCATATCCACGACTTCACCCATCTCGCCATCCTTACGCGGGAGTCTGTTTGCACCGGGGAACCGGTGGCTCCGAACGCGGTTCTTTGGTGATGAACCACGACGCTGTGCACGAATTCTCTTACCCATACATCACACCTCCAATCAGAATGCTCCCAGCTTGAGTGCTGTCTCTTCTGCATCATAACCCTCAGCGAGTTTGACGCTAGCATGCTTGCCTTCCTTACAGATACGCGTGTTGACCTTGGCCACACGGACCTCAAGAAGTTCCTCAATAGCCGCCTTGATCTGTGCTTTGTTGGCTTCACGGCGAACGATGAACTCGAGACGGTTGTTGTTCTGGAAGTATCCAATGTCCTCAGCAGCAACTCGGCGTTGTTCCAAGGACTTCTCTGTAATCCAGGGCATGAGAATAATCTTGTACGGATCCATTTCAATCACTCCAGTGCCTTGATGGCTGACTTTGTCCAAACGGTGAGACGGCCTGCGTCACCACCGGGCGCCAAATCCTCGGCGCAGAGGTCCTTGGCAACAGCAACGTCCACTCCAGGGACATTGCGTGCTGCTTTGGCGAGGGTGTCGCGTTGTGCGACAACCAAGAGAATACTGCGAGGTGTTCGGCGACGTCGACCGCGCATCTTGCCTTTTCCAGCACGGATATTGCGACCATCATTTGCGCGGGTGAGGTCGTCACCCAAGCCAATGCTTTCCATCATTGCGATGAATTTCTTTGTCGCCTTCTCCAAAGGAAGTGCTTCGATGTCGAAATCTTCGTCGTCCTCAGAATAACCGCCAAGCACGATTGGGAAGCGGACATTGTCGCTGAAGCGGTGTCCGCGAGCAGCGACCTTCTCGGAATCTGCGGTTGCTGCGATTGCCGAATCGCGCGCTGCATTGGCTTCCTTGGTGTTGAGTTTCTGGCCCCACTCTTTCTGAACCATAGGCCCGTGCGCGCGCCGGCCCCCGCGCGTGTGAGGGTTCTGAGCACCAGTGCGTGCACCAGACTTTCGCATAATGCGGCTGACACCACGACCCTTACCCCACCATTCCACTGAGTGTTTCATACCCGGTTGTGGAGCTCGCTTACCATCGTGTTCACGGTGACCATATGCTTGGCGACGGTTTGCACGAGATGAGTGAACGGCACGGCGGATTAGATCAGGACGATAAATGGTCTCAAATGCACTTGGAAGAGTGACGTTCTTGCCATCCGCAGCCTCGATGCTGTAATCGATGATGATGCCCGCTTCGAGTTCCTCCACCTCGATGGTGTTGGAGAGTTCGTAGGTCTTGACCTTCATTCATCACACCCCCTGCTTGGACGCCGTACTGACGTAGGTAATATCGACAGGATGCTGCTCACTTCGAGGACGTGCTGCATCACGGAATCGGATCAGTCGCTTTGCCGGACCTGGCAAACTGCCTTGGATAATCATGTAGTGGTTGTTGACCTCACCATAGTGGAGGAATCCACCTGCGGGTGTGATTTGGGTTTCTTCTTCACCTGCGATTCGCAGGATTCGCTTGTTATATTCGGTTCGCTGATGGTATCCGGTCTGACCTGCTTGTCGAATGGTCTTACGAACATATCCTGTTCCGAAATCACCCATGTTACCGATTTGACGTCGGCGCTTGGAGTTCTTGTGAGATAGTAGTTTGACACCGAATCGGCGAACAACACCTTGGTTACCATATCCTTTGGTCACACCGACGACATCGATGTCTGAACCGGACTCAAATACGTCCTCAATGGTCAATTCTTCACCAAGTTTCTCGGAGGCCCACTCCAACTGTGCGGCACTGTCGCCACCAGTCATCCCCATTTCCATGACCTCTGGAGTCTTGCTGCCCACAGCGGAAATTTTGTCAGGATTTGTTGCAACGATAATGCGAACTTCGGCCAAATTGGATTCTCGGAGTTTGTTGAGGTGTGCCTCAGCATCGTGTTCCTTGCGCTCTGGCATTCGGCGGGGAAGGTTTGGTAGAATGTCTCCCAGCTTCTCAGCCTCAGCCCATGCCTCGCCTGCAGCCTGCTTGCCGTAGGGAGTCATCTTGTAACCACGAACGGCAAGAACACGCATTGGAGGAACTTCGACGACGGTGACAGCCTTTCGGACTTCAGAACCTGCACTTGGGCTTCCTGGATTGAGATCACGCATCAAAACGTGAGTCATTCCTGCCTTCCATCCAGCAAAACCCTGAACTCGAACTTCATCGGAATCGGAGGAAGGCCAACTCTTGACACGCCCGTAGGGCCTGTTGGCCCTCTTTCGCGGGCCAAAGCCCATGCTACCCTTCTTCGGGCGGTGCGTATCTCCCATTTGGGTTCCTCCAGTTTTTTTGACGGAATAAGCCGCCGAAGCGGCAGTATGCCGGCCCTTCACTTCAGGGGCGACCGTGACACCAAACCGAGATTCACAAGTGGAATCGACGGCTGTATGGGATACTGTTGCATTGCCCGGTGGTGTCTGGACGCCCAGTGTTGAGCGGCCCTCCGACCTACATCCCGTATATGAACGGCTCGGTTTGGGAGGACCCCCTACGGGGGGCCTTCCGCTGCGCCGTGATGCGGTTTGACAAAGCGATTTGCCTAAGAACCTCGGCGTAAACGCAGGATGGCCATGTCTGCTACGATTCGTCACGACCTACTCGTCCAAAGGGCGATTGAGGCCAGAGCGTATCAGCTATCTGCATTGGATCATTGCCTCAGTGCATCGACTTTGCTCGTTCTGCCAACCGGGATGGGGAAAACCCCGATTGAAGTGATGGCTCTCGCCGAACGCCTTCGTGAACCTGGTGGCAGGGGAATCATGCTCGCACCCACCAATGCATTGGTCAATCAACATCTGTCAGACTTGAACAATTTACTCAATCTTTCAGATGAACAACAAATTGTCGGATTGACCGGCTCCGTATCACCCAAAAAGAGGCGCTCGATTTGGGAATCTGCAAAAATTGTGGTCGCAACACCTCAAGTGGTTCGCAATGATGTTCAGAACGGACTCACCCATCTCGGTGATGTGGCATTGTTGATTGTGGACGAAGCACACAGAGCCACTGGAAATCATGCGATGGCGCAGGTTGGCGATCTATTTGCGGAGCAGAACCCCGATGGATTGGTACTTGCAGCAACGGCCAGCCCAGGCCACGTAGAGGCTGAAATCAACGAAGTTTGCGAACGTTTGCGAATTGTCAACATCCACGCACGTCCACCAGGTGATGCTCTACTCGCCCCCTATGTAACCGGGCTTGAGGTCAACGATGTACCCGTCGTAGTGCCTGACGAATTACGTCTATTGGCGCAACCGCTGCAAATCTGGCTTGATCGAATTGTCGATCGATCGCGACGACTCGGATTTTACACCCGACAGGGGCACATCACAGCAGGTGGATTGCAAGAGGCGCAAAAGCGTATTTCAATCTCGATAGGAAAGGGTGAGTCTTTTGGCTATAGAGCGGCCAAAGAAAACGGTATTGCCATGCGACTTAACAATCTCATATCGTCGCTATTATGCCAAGGTGTTGCAGCCACCAGAGAGTCCCTTTCTAGAATCGGACGGGGTGGTAAAGATGAGAAAAAATCGGCAAAGGAATTTGCGGCGGACCCTAGAATTGTTCAACTCAAAGAAACGCTTTCCTCGATGGATGAGTGCCACAACAAGGTGACGATGGTTCGGCGCATGGTTCGGCGACAGCTCAAGGAAAGCCCGGAAAGTCGAATCATTGTTTTCGCCAACTTCCGGGATACTGTAGAAGAAATTTCACGAATCCTAACCGATGTTGAGGGTGCGATACCTCAGCGATTTGTGGGACAAGCCAGCCGAGAGGGTTCCACAGGGATGAGTCAGAAAGTCCAACTCGAGAGTCTGGATGCGTTCCGTTCAGGCGAAGCGAATGTATTGGTCGCCACCAGTGTGGGGGAAGAGGGCCTTGATGTCCCCAATGCCGACTTGGTAATCTTTTACGAACCGGTGGGGAGTGAAATCCGAACCATCCAACGAAGGGGGCGAACAGGTCGTCAACGTGCAGGGACCGTTCACGTGCTGATTGCAAAGGGGACTCGAGATGAAGGGGCTCGGGCGGCTGCAAAATCTCGCGAGGAGCGAATGTTTCGATCGATTCAACAAGTACGGCGTAAGCGTGGTGGCGCCCCAATTACTTCCGAAGGTTCGAACCTTCATGCCTTCACTTTGGATGACGGCCGGCCTACCGCTGATTTCCTGAAAACAGAATCAGAACGCTTGGCTCCAGAAATCGACGATACTGTCGCCCCAACAATTGTGGTTACACAGCCCGAGATTGAACCACAAATCGATGCCAAAGATTTGGCCCGGAAAATGAGGCCTACAGGGCAGATTGGTCTCGATTCGTACCCCGTCGAATCGGAATCTACCCGATTGATTGTGGAAGCTCCAGCCATCGCTGCAGAGACTCTGGTTCAAACCATAGGCGAAGATATCCATTTCCCCGAAGGAGATGGTGTCATCGTTTCCATTGACCACCGAGAAGGGAAGAGTGCGCTTGCGGCTCGATTGAGACAAGAGGGTTTGACTGTGGAAGTCGTCAATTTACCCGTTGGGGATATCAAAATCAGTGATCGGATTCTCATTGAGAGGAAAGGAACCAGAGATTTTGTCGATAGTTTGCTCGATGGGCGACTCCTCGACCAAGCCGGTCGTTTGGTTGGGGCTGCACCAAGATCCCTGCTCGTCGTCGAAGGGAGTGATTTGTTTCAACACCGTGCAGTGAGTGGGCAGGCGATCATGGGGGCATTGGCGACGTTGACGCTTGATTATGGTCTACCAGTTGTCACCTCTACAGATACCGCCGAAACTGCGCGATTTATCGCGGTATCAGCCCGCAGAGAAACCAAGATGCTTGAACACCTTTCAGAAACCGCTCAAAATCGAATGCGGGCAAGCGGACACCCGGACCGTGTATCAGATGATGCAGAAAACGCAGCGATCAATGCCGCCAATATGGCTGCAGATGGTGTCTTTGACCCAGCGGCCCCAATTCTCGACGCCACTGAAGGGTCACTGTCGGAGCAAAGGCGGAGAGAGATGCACGGGATTACGCGCTCGATGCTTGAACAGGTTCCTGGAATCGGTCCAGCATTGGCCTCTCGAATTCTGGAGCGCTGGCCGACGATGGCTGCTTTGGCGGGTGCGACGGATGAAGAAATCGTGCAAGTGCCCGGATTGTCAGTCAATCTTGCACAAGAGATTGTGCGAATTCTACACGGGAGTGGCGATTAGTCGCCGATGACAAGCACACGTGTTCGCAACTGCGCCAACCGATCGATGTGGTGCCCGAATGCAAAAGCCAAGAGTTCGGTCAGATGGATGGTGGGGACTTTTGTCGCCTGTCCAGTGGTCTTTCCTGCCTTCCCCTGATAGACATCCAACAACATATGTGACAAGTTGCAGGCACTGACGACCAACTGGGCGCCCTCGGATTTGGCGTCTGCCAATACTGCGGCAGTTTGTTTCATCACCGTTTTCTCTTCGGAGAATACACCGGGAACACCAACACTGTGTGTCCGACTCGACCATTCGACCGGTTTTCCACCCACAGCTGCGATGACCTGCTCAAGGTAGTCCGGGTCGAAGACATCGTCCCCTCCACAGGCTCCTTCCTGCTGAATATTGGGGCCATAGTAGCCTGCAATATTGAATTCAAAGGTGTTCTTTACGGCGGATTTTACCGTGTCAACCCCCAGTTCATCTACGATAACATGGAGGAGATGGTGGACGTTGACCTCGCCCGTCAGCGTCAACCCACAATTGCGCTCGAGAATATCATTGGTTTTGGCCATCAATTTTCCATTGGTTCGAAGAGAGGTAAGATCCTCGTGAAGCGTCGCGGCAGTCGTCGCACAAGGTGTGATGATGTCTAGGCCCATCGCTTCAGCCTGAGCCAATGTGCGGGCATTCAGGACAACCTGCAAATCAGCGTTTGCTTGACGGATGATCCCGGCGCCACAACTTGTTGCACCATCGAGAGGGATCAATTCGATCCCGAGCGACTCTGCCGCAAGAGGCATTGTGTCGGCAACCTCGATCGCGTTGCTATGTGCAACGTTTCCTGGATGATATGCATAGCGATTTGGCATTAGAATCGACCATCCATTTCATTGAAGATTGAAATCACTTCATGGTGATTTTCCACGGCTGAATTGAATTGCTTGGGCATCTTTCCAATTCCAGCAGGGGGGGCGACCATTCCAAGCAATTCGTTGAACATGGGTCGTCCGGTCCGGGTAAATCCGAAAATCATCCGAGCGGATACACCAGATAATGCGTTGCTCGCCAGCCCCATTGGACCCAGGACAGTTCTATAGAGCGTTGTCTCATTGACCTTTCCACTGCTCTTGATAGACCATGTGTACCACCAAACGTGTTTGCCATGTCGACCATTGTACCCGTCGTGAGCAAGGACTGCAGTCTTGGCCTGAAGAACAGACTTGGCCGCATTTGCACCCATGCTCCCCTGTCGATGGATGCTGGCGATGTCAGTCTCCGATTTGACACCGTTTGTATCGGCCAAAGCTTCGATCATTGCTGTTCGTGATTTATCTGAAATTCGTGGATCGCAAGAACGGTTCCAAAGGTGGGACACGATCGCAGGACCCATGTAAGATCGGTTGTAAGGAACTGCGTCACTGGTAGCATGC
>JBJLBW010000097.1:0-18082 GCA_045568015.1 Candidatus Poseidoniales archaeon
ATCTCCGAAATCTGCGACATCCTTGACAATCTCTTCCGCTGCGGAAAGAATCTGTTTCGCACTGACTTCGTTACCCATGATATCCCCTCAGTCATCGGCGACAATAATCGGTGCGCCACGGGCTTCAGTCTCCCCACTCGGCACTGCGCCGATGCGGATAATTTTCTCACGCAACTTTCCGAACCCATCGATGAGGGCTTCGGGTCGTGGCGGACAACCTGGAATGTAAACATCGACAGGGATGATCGTGTCGACTCCTTCGAGGATATTGTAAGACTGGTAGTAAGGTCCACCGGAAATTGCGCATTCACCCATAGCGATACACCACTTGGGTTCAGGCATCTGTTCCCACAAGCGAACGATGGGGTCTGCGAATTTCTTTGAAATTGGACCATTGACCAATAATACGTCACATTGACGAGGGCTGCTTCTGAATACAACACCAAAACTCTCCGCGTCAAATCGAGGTGCCCCCGCAGCAGCCATCTCAAGGGCACAACACTTGATTCCAAGGTGAAGCGGGAACAATGACTTCCGTTGAGCCCAATTCAAAAATCGACCTCCGAGCACACCGATGAAATCCTTCATTCGAGAGGCTTCGAGAGCTTTGTCATTGAGATCTCCAATCATGTCGAGAAGACCTCGACTGCTGAACGTTGTGTAATTCTGTGCTTCGTCCATTCATTTCACCTCAAATGTAGATTCGCCCTCGCTTTCTGAATACATACCAAACGCCGAGGCCCATCAGTCCGAGGAAGACCGATAGCGTCACCAAGGAGCCGGTTGCGGCCTCGATTCCACCACTTGCGCCTTCTGCAACGGTGTGGTCGGCACTCATGGCTACGACACCGCCGAATGCTAGGAACATGAAGGCGATATCGAAGACGAGGAAAATAATCGCATACCAATAGTATTGGAAGTGGAAGTCGATCATCGCGTCACCCACTGGATCTGCACCACATTCGTAAGTGCTCAACCGGCGAACATACAGCGACTGATCAGATTCGTATCCTTTGAGTAGAAAACTGCGAAGTTTTGTCGGGTCATTTGGATCGGGCATTGGCCTCAAAAAACGGGAAAGGAGGAAGCCTCCAAAGGGAAATCCAATGCCTACAATGGTCATCAAAGCGAGAGAGAGGTATGCTGCTGAGACAGAGGGCATTGCGAAGCCTCAAGGGAACCCGTAGGGTTCCTTGAGCGGTTCGACTCAAAGAGGCATCATAAGCATATCCGGCGAGGCTTCGGCTGGCAGGGTAGACTCACAGCCCGATACTGCGGCGACGATTGCGCCAAATTGTGAACAAAATCATCACACTCAGAACGCCAAGAACCGACCATGTAACCGTGTCCCATGTCTCCGCCGAGAGTCCGAAAACACTGTCGTCGAGTGTGGCCTTAACGGTCATGTCCACCGGTTGAGCTGCAACGGGTGCGCTCTCCGGTGTGACAATGAGTGTGAACTCAAATTCATCCTCAACCATCATTTCCACAGGTGGCTTGACTCGGACGCGAACCGTGGCTGATTCACCTGGCTCCAGCAAGAAATCGGTTTGTTCGATATCGATGGTCCAGCCTCGCAAACCTTCAGTCGAGGTGATTTCGATTTGTTCTTCGATATTACCGCTATTTGTAATGGTCACAATGAAATCTGAGAAATTGGGGTGTGTGGTATTTTGAGTCGCCCCGCCTTCAATCTCAACGTCCACGTCGTGAACGGTTGCAATCGTTACCACGATGTCTACACATGATGGTACGGCTGCATTCCGCATGGATGCTGCACAAACGCGAACCACGCCCGCTTCGCCATTCAGGCTTTGATCGGAACCCATCACACTCAGGGTGATATTGGCATGGTATGATATCGAATCATCGGGCATTTGGAAAACACCAGGGGCCAATTCGTCTGCGTCTGAAGTGAGGGTTGTTGAAATCGTTGAATCCATGCCTTCGACAGTGAACAATGCTTGTTCAACGTAAGGAGAAGTACCGATGTCGCTGAAGAGGAGAGCGACGGTTGTTTGTCCACCGGGTGGAAGGGTGACCGTCATGGAATCTGGCGCGCCTTGTGGTTCTGCCAGAATCAGTTGCATCATGTAATCATAATTCGAGACGCGTGCAGTCACCGTCTTGATGAATTCATTAGATGGGGCAGATACGATGTTAACCTTCATCTGAACCTGAAGATAATCGCCCTCGTCCTCGCTCTGAATCTGAACGCGGAGATACACTTGCTGAGATGCACCTGCACTCAACGAAATTTGTGTGATTTCATTGCCGGAATCATCCACGTAAATGGTGTTCCACGAGGGGGTTGCGCATGAACCAGGTTGGTTTGGATCGCATGCTCGCAATCGGAACGAATCCTGCACGTTACCGTTGTTGTGCACAGTCAACGGGAAATCAATTGTCTGATCGCTACGACCTGTTTGATCGGTGGACAGAACTGTGCCATCGACCTCATGACGCTCAGCGACCGATACTTCGAGAGTGTCGGTGTTTTCGACTGAAGAGTCACCGCTACTGGTCACGGTGAAGGTGATTGTAACTACATCGTCGGCAAGGGCATCGATTGGAACGAATACATCGACAGTGATGGTCTGCTGGTTACCGTTTGACTGCTTGCCCGGTAAAGAGACACTGGATTCACTCAATGATACCGTCCATCCACCCGGAACTGGGCTGTGGCCGATTGCAAAGGAATCTGCTCCATTGCCTTGATTGGATACAGATAAGTCCGTGCTTTGTGAAGTACCCGGTTCGACATTATTCAGAAAGTTCGATGCCAGTGAGGCGGTACCCCCATACGATTGTCCGACGGTGATGGATAGTGTTGCTGAGCACCGAGGACTGTTGCCATCTAGGGCGCGAATTTCGATGGTTTCTGTTTCACCGGCAGCTATGCTATCATCCGGTGTCACATCAAACGAAATTGTGGCTTCACCATCGCCATTGTCGTAGGGTAAATTCCGTTGACTCACCTCTGGTGTAACCCAGTTGGCTTTGGACCCTGATTTTCCAAACCCGACGGTCCAATCACTGTTACCAGCGTTTGTGAGCATGAAACTCCCTGATTGAGATGCACCGGGTGCGATGGTCATAGAGGACGGGGAGAGAGTTGCTTCACACTCGTGAAGTTCGGGGATGTTCAGCGTTACAGACAAGTTGTCCTGTGCTGCATCCGTGCCGGGAGGTGGGGCGGGAGCGGTTACGGTTGCCCGGGTGATGAAACAATGTGAGCCGGCTTCGGTCTGCTCCCCATCAGGGACTTGGACGGTGACCGTGACAGTCTCTTCGTCATCCGAATTCACAGTAACTTGAGCGGGGTCGACAGACGCTTCCAAACCATCTGATCGGCAACTCGATGAATCATCCATTTCGATGGATATGGTTTCTTGGGTTTGTCCAGTATTTTTGACAACTATTTCCCATTCTACTTCTTCATCATCGCCATTGTAATTCTTGGTTGCTTGATTGGTAGATAGTTCAACGCCTTGGGCTGCATTTCCTGAGCCTTCGCCCTTTGTCGTCGTGACGACTACGTCGGCTTGAGCTGGAGCGCCGGGTGTTCCTGGTTCGGCGGGAGAAGCCGTGGCGGTGACAGTTGTTTCGCAATCATCTGCGGTTTGGTCACTTGAGTCCTCAGTTACGTTTACCGTCAGTGTAACCTGCTCGTTTGAGTTCGGTGAAATGACACCCGATACTTGTTCAATCGTGCTGCTGTAACCCTGACATCCGCCGGCTTCTTGACTGGTTGCCAATTGCACTGTGATGTCCTCATCACCGGTATTTCGAACCGTGATTGTATATTCAGCAGGTGTTCCCGGAGAGGCTTCTTTCGAAGGTGAATCTGATGTCAATGAAACGTCTGCTTCAGCGGCAGCAAGAGGGCTCGCAATGACGAGTAAAAGTAGGGCGACAACGCTGAGAGTGCGGCCTCGCGCGGGTGTGCGCATGAGAGGTCGACGGGACAACCCCCTCAAAAGGGCGCCTGCTTCACGGTTCAGGAACTTCCCTCCTCAACAAAGGTGCTCACATCGGCTTGGCAATTGCGACAAATGACCAAAGACGATGCGCTGCAAACATAACCAGATTCGTGGTACCGGGCACCACATCCGGGGCAGGCACGACGCGGGCCCTCAATGGGTTTGTTACAGCCCCAACAGACAACACCTGACGCGGGTTTGGGTGAACTCTCAGCCACTGGTTGGGCATTGAATGCTGCTGGAGGAGGAGGGGACTTTGCAGGGGCGGTGTTGCCACCCCGGAGGCGGACGATGAGTAATCCGGCAACAACGAGGCCGACGACGATGAATACGAGCAAACCAACCACTGCTAATGTGGTACCTGCTCCGCCACCCGTATCTCGCGATGGATCTGCTGCAACATCGATGGTGGTGGCGTGATTTGAACCGAGGGTGTTTGAATTTTCAAAACCGACACCAATGGTCACCTCCCCTGGTGAATTGGGTGTGATTTGGATACGGAATCCCTGTGTTTCTCCAATGGCCAAATCGATAAGATCTGAGCCCTCTACTTCGGCAGAACATCCATCTGGGCTGTCGATTATCATTCGCTCTTGAATCACAGTATTTCCAGTGTTAAGAATTTCAAGATGCAACAGAGAAGATGTACCCTCGATGGACTCTTCCATTGAAAGTGTCTTCCAGATAACACTCGGGTTTGAGGCGATTGGAATCAGGGCGCTCGCCGTTCTCTCGACACCATCTGCGTCAATTGTGAGGCCGATTTCTGGCTGCCATCCAGCCATCGCAAAACTGGGTGCGATAATAATGCAATTTACTACAGCGGAACCACCTGCGAGAATCTCTCCAACAGGATCACAAATCGATGTCCAAGTAGAATCAGGCAAGATGAGATCCAACTCAGGAGTCCAATCAGAACTACCGTCGTTGAAGATGAGCCAATGACCGACAAAACCCGGTGTACCGGTTGGAATTTCTGCGATTGATTCATCCTGTGTATTTGATATTCCAGTAAAGGTCAAAACTGGTTTTGCTTCTTCAACAACGACCAATTCACCTTCCCATGAGATGCGGTAACCATCCTGTGTTGTCAGATGAAGCGTCAATGGGCCACCTACTGCCAGCCCATTGCCCTCAAGCCCCAGCATGTATGATGCTGATTCACCTGCGGGAATCGTGATTGAATTGGAACCCGCAATGACCGACCAACCTCCTGGTCGATTATCGACATTGGGAATGAGAATTAATTCGGTATTTCCTTGATTTGAAATCGTATATTGTAGGTAGACTGTGGAATCCGGGCGAAGTACGCTCGGAGATGACTCAAATTCGATAAATGCCGAGTCAAATTCGATGACTTCCATTGGAATCGTGTATGACCAAGATTTCGTTGGATCCACTTGCGATGTCACACGTAAAATTGCCTGATATGTCTGCCCAGCAGCAGGTGGGACCCCTAACTGGGGCGTGACCGTCATCTCTACTGTGCGTGCCCCATCTACTGGGATGGCTCCAGTGGAACCCGATGCAGCATCGATGGATGAACCCAAGTTATCGAGACCGACCCACCAACCGATCGGTGATTCGATGAACAAATTGTAACCTTGTTGTCCGTTTCCATCATTTTGAACATCGATCTCAAACGTCGTCGGTAAAGCTGGATGGATCTGCAGTGTAGAGAATGGTGCTTGGAACGAAACCTCTGGTAAAATCGGTACATTGAGAGTCAAAGTCAGAGGGAATTCAATGTCATTGTCATCGTCCCTTGCGGTAATCGTCAATTGGTAAAGCCCAGGGGCGGGAGATTCATCGTGAACAAGCGTAAAACCAATCGATGAGGATTCTGAACCGTCTAAAGCGAAACTGGTCTGGGTAAACGACGTGAACCAGCCTGTCATCATCTGTCCGTTATTGATTCGCATCGGTGTGGATGCACTAATCGATGCATTGGTTGAGATGAGGGCTGTGTTTCGAATTTGAAGTTGCCAATCAGTACTGGTTTGACTGGCCTGTTCTATTTCAAGCACGGTTTCGGGTGTCGAAACTCGAACACCTGGTGCGCTGACCGCAATCGGGATTTCAAACAGATTGTTATCTTCGTCAATCTCTTCTTCGATATTATCTGGGTCGATTCGGATGGTGATGGCCTGAGTGCCCTCGTTGATTGGAGTCCAGTCCCAAGTAACCCAGCGAATCATCCCCGGGCCGACGTCGATCTCAACATCACCAAGATTTTGTGTTCCTGCAATGGCTTCAACACGCAATCCATCAGCACTACCTCCACCTTGATTTTCAATCTGAATTGAAATCTGACATACCTCATTGACCTGAGGAATCGCCGTCGACAATTGGAACGAAGTTGGAATCGGTAGTGGGTCGCTGCGCAGATCGTTGACTCCAGCGCCTCGAACCGCTAGGGCGAACGGTTGGTCACTGCGTTGACCACCATGTGCAACATCTGTGATTCGAACCGTCCAGACTCCAGAGGATGCCTGGTCGATCAGCACGACTTCGACGTTGTTCACATCATCCGCATCTCCACCGGTCGTCGAACGGCCATTGGCGAAATCATTGCCCTTGTATTCCGTACCATCGGGGGCGGTAATGACCATGTCGAGATTGTTTTGCAATTGAGTAGATGACCATGTGCTCCCCGGATAATCCGACCATGTTAGGACGGCTTTGAACGGTGTATTCCCACGACTTAGATTGAATTGATATTCGCGTGTTTGTCCACTACGAATCGTATTTCGATCATCAACCCAAACGCCGGAATCGGTTCCGGGAATCAAGGAATTGGCTAGATTGATGCGGCCCCAACCCTCATTCATGTTCGGAATGTCGCGAGAACCGGTGTCCTCAGCACCGAGAATCAGCATCCCCTTGATGAGGGCCCCTTGTGGTGATGGACGACCTGCGACTTCCATCAGGTACTCTCGGATGAGAACTGATGCTCCAGCTGCATTGGGTGCCGCCATAGAGGTCCCGCTGTATTCTAGATACCATTGACTGGTCCAAGTTGAACCCGAGGTGTCACCCGCATCTTGGCTGCGGCAAGATCGTACCCATGAACCAGGTGCTGTGACATCAGGCTTGATTCGACCATCGTCGGTGGGGCCACGACTACTAGCATCCGACAATGTGCTGGGGGCCCCTCCGCCGCGATTGTGGTGGTTTCCTACCGCGACGATGTTCTTCGCGGTTGCTGGTGGTGTAATCGTATCTGAATCGGGGCCATCATTGCCAGCGGAGACCAGAACCAGCATGCCATTGTAAGACCAGAATTGATCATACTGGCTTGTGCGGCTGTCCGCATCTTCGCTACTGGTCGTATATTCTCCATAGTAACCATCCATCCCCCATGAATTCGTGTGGATGTATGAATTGCCCTCGTAGGCCTTTCGAACAAGGGTGTCCATGCTCACACCACCAAAATTTCCTGAACTGTCATCTTCCATCGCTTGGAAGCGAAGGGTTGCTTGTGGAGCAACTCCGGCATATCCACCTCGGCTTCCATTTCCAAGGACGGTGCAAGCCACGTGTGTTCCATGACCGGAGTGCTCGTCCTCAGTCGAGGAATCCCCCCAAATCACAGATTCGACATGTTGTATTCGACCATCGAAATCACCGTGATCTCGATCAATTCCCGAATCGGCTACCGTCACTGAGTGACCACTTCCATTCAATCCAACAACAAAGTAATTCGACACGTCATCAGCTCGCATGTGGCCGATTGCCCTGTCATTGTCAATGCTGAAAACGGGCTCAAGACTCAACCATGAAAGTGCAGGTTCAGCGGCAACAGTTGCAATCTCATCGAGTGAGAGTATACCGTGATGTCTGCCGGTGTCTATGGGGCGATGGGATGTGAGGTATGTCGCTGCAGTGGTGTCTAAGTTGCCCATCAAGCCCGGCAATCGTACATGATCGAGTGGTGTACCCAAATCTGC
Source organism: Candidatus Poseidoniales archaeon (assembly GCA_045568015.1). Taxonomy (GTDB): domain Archaea; phylum Thermoplasmatota; class Poseidoniia; order Poseidoniales; family Thalassarchaeaceae; genus MGIIb-P. The sequence continues at coordinate 7,934 of JBJLBW010000097.1, forward strand.
AAGTCTCCAACCTGACAGTTGCACCGCAGTTGCAGGTGTGGACGTCAGTGACATCTCTGAGGCTTCAGATAGAAGGTCACTGACATGACTGTCAACCATGAATGCCAATGGCAATGGATGAATGGCGGCTACTTCCGGAAGTGCTGAGGCTGCTGCGATTGCTTGTGGGTGACCCTGAATCAGGAATCCAGATGGCGGGATATGAGCTCGAACTTCGATGCCGGGCAATTCGGTGAGAGCAACCCGGCCTTGCCACAATCCAACATCTCCTTCGATGAGAATGAGGGCGATATCGGTTCGGATTTGGGTCAATACTTCGGGGACCTCGACATCGGACTGTAGCCCATCGATTGTGAACAAGCCAATGTGGGTGTCTGCGATTGTTTCCCGGATCATCTCCTCCCCATCCCAACTTGCAGATGGGTGAGCGCTGCCGATACTATCCGGATCTGGTGTGATTACGATGCGCTCAATGCCGGATGTTGCGTCTTCAGTCGCTTCGGGAGGAGATTCCAAAGGATGGGCAAAAGGAGTGGCGCTAGCCAGCAATAGAACAGCGAGAATACAGATTACTGTTCGGTGTCGCATGCCGCTCCCCAACGGTGGGGGTTGCCGAGACCGCTTTCTATCTTCCCTGCTCATGACGACACCTATGGTGTCGTTCAGAACCATTGTCGCTCTGCATCAAGGGTGTGAGTTTCGAAGGTGTAATCTCCAACTTCAATAATCCAAGACTGCTTGGTCACAGCGCCATCATAATTGTCGTAATCGAGTGTAATTTCGATGATGTATAATTCCCAAATGGATTCTCCAGTAATCACCAATTCAAGATCGTCGCCAGCAATCGAAGTATGCGCCAATAACGATACAGGACCAAACTGCGTTGAATTCAATACTTCACCGTCTTGATTCGAAAAGGATGCATCGACCTCTACATTGGCGATTGGGCGGCTTCCGAAGTTGTGAACTTGAATGAGCACCACATGGCCAGAACCGCCTTGCTTGTAGACGACTTCAACATCGACAGCATCCCTCGGCACGACCCAGAATCCGAGTGCGAATACACTGAACATGAGTGCGGCCATGAATACCGACGCCAACACCACTCGAGTCGGTGTCACGAGGCCGACGACATCTTGGGCACGAGCGTAGGCCTGTTCGGCCATTTCTCGTTGCTCATCTGTAGCCTCAAAATCGTCCTTGATGATTTTTTTCTTCATTCGCTTGATTCGATCCGTGAGGCTTATTTTACCATCATCGGCAGCTTCCAAATCAGGATTATCTGGATCACCAACAAGGGTGTACATGCCTTCGATTTCCTCATCTTTCTTCGCCATGTTTTCACCCCGTCAGTGTGGCCACTCCCGTGACGATTGCTGTGGTCAATGGTTCGGGCAACAGATAGTGCGTGGTTTGCCCTTTGAAGCCCATCAAATTGAGGATTGAGAGATCGGATGCAAGACCATTGACACCAACGGTTGTGCCCGTTGGCACGCCTCCGGTAATCTGGGCATCAATCAAGACCGCTCGTCCATCAAAAGAGGTGTCTCCAATCTCAACTGTGGCTCTCGCATTTGCAATGATTCGTCCACCGCGAACATCCTCAATCTTGAAAATTGGATACGGCCCAATATTGTTGAATTGGATGGTCGCACTCTTGAGATTCTCCCCGGCGGCTTCGAGTTGTTCAAGCCAGACCCCTGGCTGGGCGGGAACATCGTTCTGACGCAAATACAGGCGTTCGATTCCAGCACCGCTGCTGGTGACCCTCAATCCAAAGTCCGACGTTGGTTCAATACTCATGTGGCTGGCTAGATTTTCAGCCAACAACAGGCTATCTCCACGAGCTTCAACCGCGCGCCCGGTCGTCGAAATGAAGAGATCCATTCCGGGCCCTGAGGATGAGAAGACCAGGGTTGACATCCCTTGGAATGAAACCGGTTTCGTGATGTCGAATACATCAGACGGTGCCGTGGAGAGATTCATCTGGCGAGGCAATTCATGCAAGAACACCGTCGCAGGCCACCATTTACCGATAGTGAAACGGTTCATCTGAAGCATCAATGAATCAATGGACAAACCAGTTCCGGTATCTTCGGCTTCCATACCAACGGAAACCATCGAGCCCAGAGAGGCCGTCATGTCAAGTTGTTCTGGAATGCCTTGCAAGAGTAATTCGTAACGTGTCGATTGGGTTCGATCGAGCAATGTCGCATGGATTGCATCCAATGACGTGCTCATCTCATAATTGCTGAAAATAGACAATTGTGGTACGACGGGGCGATAATCGGTGGTAATTTGGGTTTCAACTTTCAAATCCGTAGATTCACCGGGTTCGAACCCGAGTAACATCAAATGCAAATCTCGGCCATTGTAATTGTTGACTTCAACCATGAATTCAGGATTGGCTGGTAGCCATCCATCCAATTCGATGTCGATGTCCCAACGATCTGTCACGCTGAGATTCTGATAATCGATTGAGAGATCGATTGTTGGGGCCAAACCGGGCAACCAAACACGCGAATGGAAGGCGGTGTGGTTGTCTTCGGCGAGATCGGCTTCTACAGAAATCCCGTGCAACCATTCGGGCTCCTCAAGTGCCATCCTCCCTTGTTGAGCGTCGACGATTAGATCGAACTCTTGATTCGCACTGAGTTCAATACCGAATGAAAAGTCTGAGCGTTGGTCATCGATCGCACCACCTGTGACACTTGTCACCAATTCGCCGAGCATTCCATTGACGCTCTGTCCGAAATCTGTGAATCCTGCAAGGAAGAAGGCGATTCCCGCCAACCCTTCATCCGTCGTAAACTGGGGGACTTCAAGGGCGCTGGCTTCACCAACTCCACCTTGTGGGACCTCAAATGCAAGATTGGAGGGGAGCGGGTCGATGAGGACGTGTGCTGTCAAACCGTCAGCAGGTGACTCATGTGTGGTCTGGTCGACGATGACCGCTTGGAACGGAGAATCACCAGGTCCGACGAGGAATCCTGTGCCTCGGCCAGCTTCTCCGGCCACACCCGGCATTTCAGCACCGAGGAAACCGACTTCGGTAATTCCATGTACACGTGCTGAAAGTGTAGCCTCACTCAAATCTTGATTCTGCATGAACAAGAAATGGTCTCCATCCATGGTCTTGGGGACGGTCGCATTGGAAATCATCAATGACAGTGAACCGATTGGAGTTTCAGAGATCCACGATACGTCATCTCCGATAGCCATCGAAAAGTTGCCGGGAAGGATGTCGATATCCAATACTTGGCGCTGGATACCTTCGCGTCCAGCATATACGATTTCAGCAATATCGCGATCTGAAGTAAAGGTCAGTTGGCTCTCCGAGACACTGATTTCGAGAGATGCTGGGTGATCGGAAAGGTGTACATATTGGAAATCGCTGTTTGGAATGTCGATGTTTCCAAACTCATCATCTTCATGTTCAAGGAATAAAACTCGGAGTGGGTCGCCACCAATCGCTCCCAGCGAAATTTGTTGTGATTGGGCTGCGGCATCATCGATGATGTGGAGAGAATGTAACCCCTCGTGGTGTAAACTCATGGCGATTGGAACCAATTTGTCCACTTGTCCATGACGGCCCTGAACAACGGTTGTACTCTTGTCATCGGCCAAAATCAGATGCGGGCCATAGGCGGTCGGTATGTCGGTGGAACCCATCACCAATTTCAGGACGCCTATCGGCATCGGTTGGCGGCCCACTTCAAAGTCGGTTAACATCTCAAGATGGATTGCAGTACCTTGGGTCGCACTACCAGTACTACCGCTGATCACATCGACCAAGGCATTGGGGATGCTGTTGACGATATTCGAAATATCGACGAAAATATCGACTACGGCAAGTATGGTCACATCGAGAATTCTTGACAAAATGTCGAGGCTGTCGTCCAGTGTCCCCACCTCTTGTTCCTCGCTTCCTCCAAGCCAGAAATCACCGTAAAGCAGCAAACCCGTTGGTAAATCCTCAGCATACATCCAAGTCTTGCGGTGGTCGGTTTCTACACCTTCACGTTGGAACCATGATACATAATCCAGAGCGGTCAACGATTGAGTAGAGCGGAGAAGCACCAGTGTATTGGGTGGGTTCTGGGGATCGATGGGCAGGGTGGGATCGTTGACGTTGGGAGACGAATCGCGAGTGAAATTCTTGATACCCAAAATCAGTGAAAGCCGATTGGGGATTTGGCCGGGGAGCTCCGGTTGGGATGCGCTCCCCAACATCTGGAAACAGCGTTCAATTTCAGTCGGAGTCATGGTTCCAGAAGGCATGCCTCGAAGCCATGCCAATGTTTCGGTGACGTTCCCGAATGGATCCGATGCGCTCTCTCTGTAAGCGCTTCGATTTTCATGGAAATGAAGCCAGAGGTCGGCTCGTTCATCCGCATAGTATTCAATCGAGGTCAGTCCATCTTCACCAACAGTTCCAGAACCCGTCGGGAGAACATTGTCGGTTCGAATGGTCAAATCGACAATCGAGGGCAAGTGATAACTGGTTGAATTTGGATGCACCCCGACTTCAAGATAGGACAATTCCCAAATGTCTCTCTGGTTGTTATCTTCAGGCGAGAAGTGCGCATATCCAAATCCTACACCGATTCTACAATCATGGTTCCATGAAGCGTTGAGGTGGTACGCTGGTTGGTAATGTGCTGGACATTGGGTTTGGCCATCGTTGTCGATTTGAATCGAAATCGGTGCTGACAAAGCGGCGATTGTAATGCCACTGTCATCCACATTCGGAGCGCCGGAGGAAAAGCCAGAGGCGAGGAGAACCAATGCGGTAATGACCTCTGAGCCGGCGGCTGACAAGTCGAACCAAAATCGCTCAAATCCGACCTGTAAGGCCCAATCAGAAGGTGGGATGGTGAAATGGGAATCGATGAGCCACACGTAAGATTCACCGGATGTCGTGGGATTAATTCCGTAGGCGAAGGGCTTGAGCAGTGTGACCTCCAGTGATTCCATCACGCTCCAAATTTGATCTGAAGGGTTGATGACTTCGACACGATATTCAATTGAAGGTTCAAGCCACAATTGTGTAGGAGGACTCCCAATTAGGCCCCAACCCTCACCGGGAGCGAGATCGAAACCAATCGTCAATCCAACTCGGATGTCGGGGTTTTCCACCGTCGACGTACTGGGATCATCATCTCCGTCGATGTCGATCTCATGCATCAACGGGTCTTGGCTGAATAAACTCAGAAGCGATGAGGAGAAGGGTACGACGGTGAACTTCTCGTGATGAGGGCCGTTGTTCTGTGCTTGATATTCCGACCAGATGACGTAATCGGTCAAATTGACCAACGTCCCCCAAATGGTGTCGACCAAACCAGGAGGGGCATCTTCACCCAGCAGGATATCGATGGGTTCGGGATGTTCAACACCTTGGGGATGTGAAGTTTCAACACTTAACCCATCGAGGGCCGTTTCAATGTGCGTCAATGGATCCTGTGAACCGATTGAACGAACACCATTGCGAACTGGTGCAAGAGCGTTCTCCGCCTGTAGTTCAATCTGGTCGCTATCCAACATCAAGTCTCGAGTGGCCAAAACATCGTGTAATTCTGCGATGATTCCGAAATCTTCGGCATTGACTTGAGCAGCCTCAACGGCCATGAATGGACTCAACACGGGGAGAATCAAGACGAGGATGAGGGCCAAACTGGTTCGGTCTCGAGCGCGAGGCGCTGCCAGAATCAGACGCGTGCTGTCCCCCATGATGGTATACACTGCCACTCGCTCCGCCTAAAGGGTCTCCGACCCTTGTGCGCGAGGGGGAAAGGTTCCCAAGGCTCTTCTCAACGCCGGATTGTGCTTCGATTCCCACATTTTGGACAATCGATTTGAGCTTGATCGATTCCAGTGGGCATGTCAACGGCATAATGCTGACCACAATCTGGGCAGGTCCCGACAACTTCTGTGGTTTGCTGGACAGGGGTTGCGGGTGCTTCAACAACGGTTTCTGGAATTGGTTTCGGTGTGGTTTCAACCGGTGCCTCCTGAGATGGAGAGTTCAGCACTGAAGGCATCTCAATACCCGAGGAAATGACACTGGCGCGATCTTCGGATGACTTCGGAGTTTGTGGTTCTGGTTTCGGGTCCGGTTTGACCTCTGGTTCCGGTTCCTCTTCCGGCTCTGCAAATGCAGATAGAAGTGCGTTGTCATCGACCCCACTTGAACGGGGTGATGTCACTGGCTGTTGCGAGCCATAGCCTGAACCAACGCCTGCAATTTCAGCCATCTCATCACCGCCACCACGTTGGAACCCACTGGACGCCCCACCTCGATTTTGGAACATCTGCAATTGTTCTTCGTGATCTGGTTGATGAGCAGCTTCGGCTTCCTCTGCGGCCCTGCGAGCGGCTTCTTCGTCCATCAATTCCTGATGGGAGCGTCGCTGCCTCATAGACCTAAACAGGAATACGCCACCGATGATGACGGCGAGAGCAAGCAAAATTGCGCCACCGCCATAGATGTAGGTCATCGTCGATGATTTTTCGACGGGTTGATCCCCTACGTAGATATTCAATTCACGTGTGGATGAAACTCCCTGCTCGTTGGTCACCGTACAGGTGATTGCGTAATCACCGCCCTCGGTAAACGTCCATGTCACCAAATCGCCAGTGGCTTCTGCATCATTCTTGGTATCGCCATCCATGTCGATGTCGATGGAACGGTCAAAATCCCAAGACCATGACAGACTTGGCGATTCAGGGTCTGTCGCATTGAGGCGCCATGAGTGTTCTTCGCCAGCCATGACCTCGGTGGGTCCAGTGATGAAATCCAAGATGGGAGATGTACGATCCTGGATTGTGACATTGATTGTCTGGGTGGATACGAGGCCCCCTTCATCTTCAACACGCAGTGTCACTGTGTGAATTCCCTCCGTAGAGAAACTGTATGTGAACGTATTTCCTGTTCCATCATCCACCTGTGCGACAAGGCCGTCTGCAATCCATTCTTCCTTTGCGATTCCCCAGTTGTCCTGAGAGGAACTTGAGATTGTAAATGATTCATCGAATCCGCGAACCAAATTGTTGCCACCATTGATGATCGGAGTTGGTGATGTTTGATCTTCAACATTGAATGAGATTGTGGATTCATCGGTTCGACCATCGGCCCCGTTCACTCTCAACGAAATATCGTAAGTACCATTTCCATCGTTTCGAAATTGGGCCCAACTTCCAGTCTCTTCGAATATGCCATCATCGTCTAAATCCCACTCATAGGCATTGGTATCGACTTGATTGGATAGATTTGGTGTGCTGTTCGCAGAGAAGGTCACGACCTCATCAACATCGACGGTTTCAGCCGCATCACTGGTGATGGTTGCTTCCAATATGGGTAGCAGTGAAACGATGACCGTGAAACTTGCTTCCACGGTTCCATCACCACCACCATTTGGTCCAAGCTCATTGTCCGCGTAGAGATAGAGGGGTTGGTTTGCATGCGCAGCATCAACCGTCCAAACGACGCTGTCTTCGGATGTCACCTGCAAAAGATCCGCGCCGGTGACTCTGAATTCAGGTGGGTTGCCATCGAGATAACTTGAGCGCTGGTTTTCGGTGAGAATGAATAAATCTGGATTGCCTGAGAGCGGAATCGCACTGATTGACACTTGCGTGCCCTCGTCGAGATTCAACAGATTCTCATCGATGAGTTTCGTGTGGCTGTTGATTCCAAGGGTCACGAGAGCATCGTGCACTGTCCAATAACTCTGAGTGGGGAATGAGATGTCCAAATTGACCTGCAGAGCACTGCCACCTTGAGCACCTTCGTCATCATCACCAGAATGATTCAGATTATCGAGAACGACATACCAATTCTTCTCGTCCTCATCGGTGGGGACGGTCCAATGCCATCGGGCTGTACCCACCATGTCTTCAAACACGGTTTCTTCAGCCCAATAAACAGGTGAGCGATACGATTGATCGTTTGCGTAGGCCTGCAATGCAGCGTTTCTGAATACCAAGAAATCGAAGTTGACATCTCCGGTTACATCAAATTCTACAATGGTTCCTTGAGCCAAAATACCAAGGGAAATTTGTCTACAACCCTGATCTGGAATGATGATTGGGTCGGGCATCGAGGACATGTCGATGGTCTCGCAAACCGTTGCTCGACCTTCACTTGAGGACACCAGGGGGATCGATGACGTGACCAGAAGGGTCACGAGAAAGAACACCACGCGTGCGCGTCGCATATCGACCGCTCGATTCAATCACCTTTCAAGGTCGCCCATGACAGTGTATCACAGATTCTTCTTGTTCCAACCGTTTTCGATGCGGACATGATGTGAAACATCTCCATTTGCATCGATACCAAACCAGTCCCCATCCAATGTCGCTGCCACTCCTCCAGAGAAGTGCTCTCGCGCTTCACTGACCAATGGAGAAAGATGGTCAATTCGACTTGAATAGTGTGTCAAGGCCAATGCCGATGCCTTGCAGGCTGTAGCATGTCGAGCCGCATCTGCTGCGGTAGAATGGTAATACTGTGTGGCCTTTTCCTGTTGATCTGCCAAGAAGGTCGCTTCATGGAGCAAGAGTTGAGGGGGGCTCGGCAGATTTGCCGCATCAAAACCGATCGGGCCGTGTGCAGTATCTCCGCTGACCATGATGCTACATCCTGGACGGGAGTCTCCACGGAAACTCGATGCTGAGAGTGTCTGATCATCAATTGTCAAATCTTGGCCTTTAGCAAGCTGTCCAACTTGAGCCTCTGTAAGACCCAGTTCCGAAGCCCGTTCGCGATCGAATCGACCCTGCTTTCGATTGGTCTCAAAATGATAACCACAGGAGGGTACACCGTGATGGGTCGGCACGATGGTTACAGTGACCCCTTCAAGAGGTTGGATTGGGGATTTGAACGGGGTATCATCATCGAGTGGGATTAGGACCCAATCAATCGAATAGGATGCCACTTCGTCCTTGGTCGAAATGGATTGCCATTGGGAAAATAGAATGGCCAAATCTGTGGGTGAAATCCCACTTTCTACAGGTGGAGTTTCCCCCGGGTTCTGGGTTGCCCAGTCAATCGCTTCGCGCGTAGAAGGTCCCATGACGACCATGTTATTTCGACGGCCGTCTAGGTCCAATGTTTGCAACAAGGGTAGCAACCCCCATGTGTGGTCCAAATGACCGTGCGTGAGGAATATGGCGCGAATGCGTGAGATGCGTGTACGATTTTCAAGGCCGCTGGATTTGAGAGCACGATTGTGATCCATCATCCGCTTTTGCATACCCTCTCCACAGTCGATGAGGGTCAAGCCGCCGGGAGTATTCAGCACAGAGCCCGAGACGGAACGACCGTGGGCAAAACGAGCGCTTGACGTGCCCAGCACGTGTAACTCAAACATGGCATCTCCTCGCGAATCAACAGAACGATGCCCGCTTTCGCAGGCAGCGCCCTAACATTTCCGTGAAACCCATCCCATTTCAAGGGTTCACTGGTTCACGAGGAATGGGTGTGGGGGGAAACCACCGCAATAAGACGACTTCTTCGACCGCTCGGATCCAACGCCATGGAATGGCCACATGGATGCGGTCCTCAACCAAGTCAGCGGGCGGGTTTGTGACGAACAAATGTGTGCAGGTCCAGTCGTCTGAATCGACGACCATGTCGTGAACTGTACCGAGAAAACGACCATTTGGCAAAATGACCGGCATACCGCGAAGTTCGGATGCAACGGCTTCGCCCATCGAAATGTGGTGAGACGGGGGTGTCCATCAACCTTGGGCCTAAAATCGGGCTTACTTGCCACGATTCAAGTTGGCCTTGAGTGAAGGGCGGAGCTTTTCGGCACCCTTGCCCTTGTTGCGTAGACCACGACCACGCTTTCCAGCGCTGGTCTTACCGCGGTAGACTCGGCCGGAGTGGCGGTTCTTGACAATCCAACCGAGTTGCTTGTCGTTCTGAATCGAAGGGTGACTTGGGTCGAGGAGGATGCATTCGTAGAACTTGTTCTTTCCATCTTCTCCAACCCAATACGAATTGAGAACTTCCATGTTCGGGAATTTGCGTGCGACGCGCTCCTCAGCGATTCGCTGGATGCTCTTGGCCATCGTAATCTTGCGCATACCCATCTTGCTCGGTTTGCGCTTCATGTTGATCTTGGACTTTCGAAGTCCACCACG
>JBJLBW010000098.1:0-17987 GCA_045568015.1 Candidatus Poseidoniales archaeon
CAATTTGATGAACCAGATGACGATGCATTGGATGAAATGCATGAACTGCTTGAACAAGCAGCAGAATCTCAGGGCCTCACTTACGAGGAGTGAACCCCTCATCTGAAAGCACGTACTCAGTCATCTCGCCTTGGATGTGCAATTCTCGGTACATTGAATCCGTCTGACCTCGATGCAGGAACCAAGTCTCGCATCCCTTCAGCCCCCCTCGCGCTTTCCAACCGGAACCATCAGCATCCTCATATGCAGATGAAATTGCAATCATTGTGACATCTTTTTCGTTGCATTTGGCGATTAGACTCTGCATTGATTTACGTAAATCGGCTTTGGGTCTACCTGTTTTAGCCGTCCAGTCATCGACGACAACAAGTGATATATTTTCCAATACACTTAGCAGATCCATCGCACTCTTGATCCCAACTTCTGTATTTTCTCCGATTGCGCTAAGATGTAGTTTCGATACGACGCTAGGGGATACGGTCGCGAATAACTGTGAGAAACGATTGCCATCTGGTATTTCCTCGCAAATCCATACAACATGGTCTCCCGAAACGAGGACTTGTCTGGCATGTTGGAGTCCCAATGTAGTGCCACCGCAACCGCCTGCAACAGAAAGGTGGACACATCCACTAACGGGTGGGAGCATACCCACTCCTCGAAGCCGAGGTAAATGAGGAGTGTGGTGTAGTAATGGATATACGACTGACTGCATGTGGACAATCATGGCCAAGGATGCGATATTGGATCCGGATTTCAATCTCGACAACTTGGAGCGCATCCCGCGAAGGGAGTTACCATATTTCGATGAGCAGGATGACGATGTTGGCCTGATTCGTGGAATGACGAGCAGCGGCGGAATTTTCAGAGTGGCCTTTCTCGATACCAATCAATTTGGACCGCATGCGATGATTGTGATGCTATTCGGGTTTGCTGCCATCACTGGCGGCATCCTCTATGTCCTGTCTCTATAATCCGATTTGAGCGCGCGCAGTCGCAACAGTTTCGTCTACGAGTTCGAGTGACACACCGATGTGGTTTGAAGGATCAAACATGGCATCCAATTGTGACTCATCGAATCGCTGTGTAATCGAATCCATCCCCCCGCAGACAACGCGCAGGTGTGTTCCCTCGGAAATTGAAATCATACTCGCACTACGCAGTAACTCATGCGCTTCATCCCTAGGGATTCCCGCATCCACAAGTTCAATCATAACCTTCTCAGCCATGACGAGTCCATTTTGCCTCTCGATGTTCGCCCGCATGTTTTTGGTATCAACAACACACTTTGACATGACTCTGTTGCATTTTTCCATCACGTCATCGAGAAGGATTGCGGAATGAGAAAGTGTGAATCTTTCAGCACTACTATTCGCCAAATCCCTCTCGTGCCATAGCAACGCGTTTTCATATGAGGGTATGATGAATGACCGTACAATACGCGCCAACCCACACGCATTTTCAGCTGTAATCGGGTTGCGTTTGTGCGCCATCGTACTGCTTCCAACTTGCTTCTCAGCGTCGAACCACTCTCCGACCTCAGCGATTTCGCTTCGCTGTAAATTGCGAATTTCCTGCAATAATTTTTCGACACTCGTTGCGACGTTAGCCATCCATGAGACCCATTCAATATACCGATCTCGGCCGACAACCTGGGTTGTCACAAGTGGAACACTCAAACCAAGGTGGGTTAGAATCAGTCGCTGTAGTTCTCGTGCATTATCACCCTGGGCCGCACCTGTACCGACCGCGCCGAGGAACTTGCCGACACACACTCGATCCGTAATTTCATCGAGACGAACATAATGACGTCTAAACTCATCCAAGAATACCGCAACTTTGAGTCCAAATGTAATTGGTACTGCTGCCTGGCCATGAGTTCGACCAAGCATCACGGTCGCTCGTTCGCGCTCAGCGAGGTCGGCGAGAGTAGAAATTAGGGTGGAAAGGATTTCACGATGAATTGCAACACTATCCTTGATTTGCAAACCGACTGCGGTATCGACAATGTCGTTGCTGGTAGCACCCAGATGGATACACCAACCTGCTTCTCCAGCCGCTTCAGCCATTGCTTTCGTTAGCGCCATGATGTCGTGACGAGTCTCTCTTTCAATCTCGTCGACCCGTTCAGCAGTCACACTTTTTGGGTTGGAAATTGCTGCGACGGCTGCATAATGTTCGTCGCTGACCCGTCCAAGTTGGTTGTGTGCCCAAATCAATGCTCTTTCGACTTCCAGTTGGCGTGAATGGCGCCCCTCTTGACTCCAGACGAGCTTGATTGCATCGCGCCCATATCGGTAATCAAGAGGACTCACTGGCATTGAACCACCCAGTTGAGGGGCAAAGGAGGTCGGTTTTGAGGATACCGCATTGAATCACCATCCATTCAGACCAGTTCGGCACCCCAAATATCGACCCATCCCCTACGTCCGGTCCAATGAACGGTATGCTGGGTTTTAATCTGAGATTTCATCCAAGGGGCATCCATTACAGCCGTTTCGAATTCACCACCTTCACCATCGATATTGAATCGATGTATTTCAGCAAGAGTTTCCAGTTCCTCAATATCTTGCTCGGTCAAGATTCTCCCAAGCCATTCTTTACCAAGCCCTTCTGTTGAAACTGATGTAAGCATGACCTCATGTCCATGCGAGACCAAATCAGACATGTGTGCCCCACCTTCATGGTGCCACAATGGCGTGAAAGATTTCACACCCAATCTTTCACACATCTGCTCGATTCGCGTTTTCTGGTAATCACTTCGAATCGCCCCGACAACCAAAGCATCGATGGGTGCTGATGCCCGAAGACGGCGCAAATTGTTGGGCCAATCCCATCCATCAGGCCAATGTGCATCCTGTAATTCGGCGGATGACCATATTGAAGATCTGGATTTTTGACTACCGTGAACAATTCCTTCTAAGGTATCCTCTAGAACTTGCATTTCTGTATCTTCATCACCGTCAATCGAAATCGGTAACCAGGGGATGTCTGCGCTGGCAGCTTGCATACCCGCCAGTGCAGTACTGGGTACTTGAAACATCATCGAGTCATCTCCTGTGATTCGAATTGTAACGAGGCCGGCGACATCCCATCCGCGTAGTGTAGACCACCAAGTGGCATACGAGGAATCCTTGCCCCCCGAGGCCAATATGAGTACCCGCATAGGGCACTGTGTTAGACAGCGGTCGATAGAGTCGCCGCCCCCTGTGTTAAGAACCTCCACGCGCGCGCAAGAGTTAGCCGACGAAGGTTCAAAGGGGACAGCGAAGGTCGGCGGAGGGATTCAGATGCAGCCAAGTGGAAGAGGATATGACCATGGTATCACAACTTTCAGCCCAGATGGGCGACTATTTCAGGTAGAATATGCCAGAGAATCGGTCAAACGTGGAACAACCACTGCCGGCCTGAAATATCGTGATGGCGTTATTCTGGTCGTCGACAAGAGAATTTCCAGCCGACTGATCATCCCTGAATCGATTGAAAAAGTCTACAAAATTGATGAACATATCGGCTTTGCCACATCTGGATTGGTGGCTGATGCTCGTCAACTTGTGGACCGCGCGCGTGTACAATGTCAGATTAACCGTATCACCTACAGTGATCGAATACCAGCGGATGCACTGGCCAAGCGAATCTGCGATTTCAAGCAATCATTCACACAATATGGTGGGTCACGCCCCTTTGGAACAGCATTGCTCATTGCAGGCGTAGATGATAATGGTCTACACCTCTACGAAACAGATCCATCTGGTGCATACCAATCCTATCATGCCGGTGCGATCGGAAGAGGGCGCAACACTGTAGTCGATTTCTTCGAAAGCAATTGGAAGCCTAACCTAACCCTCAATGCAGCCATAAAGATGGGCCTTGAAGCACTACGTGAATCCATCGAAGCCAAGCTCAACAAAGATGCTGTTGAAATTGCGATCATCGACGGGTCAGGATACCGAGTTCTCAGTCGCGAGGATACCATTGCGCAGATTGACAAACTCAAACCCGCATATGATGAGTGAGGAGAACCATGGTCAGTTTAGATAACGCCGTTGTCGCCCGTCTTGAGAAGGGTGGAAAGCGTTACGAAATTTTGGTGGACCCCGAGCTTGTTGACCAGTTCAAATCTGACCCCAGTAGTGTCAGCCTAGATGACTTACTTGCGACCGATGAAGTATGGCATGATGCAAAGGGTGGAGAACGTCCAACTGAGGAGAAAATCCTGTCAACCTTTGGCACCACAGAATTGCTTGATTGTGTCATCAATATTCTGAGCAAAGGCTCGATTCAACTAACCACCCTTCAGAGACGGCAAATGATTGCTGATAAACGCCAGCAAATCATCACAGAAATATCCCGAACCGCGATCGATCCTAGGAGTAAGGCACCACATCCTGCGACACGAATCGAATTGGCACTTGATGAATTACGTTGGAATCCCGACCCGTTCCTCTCGGTGGAGCGTCAAATCAAGGATGCAATTACTGTACTCCGTCCAGTCATCCCACTATCGTTTGAAACAATTAAACTCGCTTTCCGTGTTTCCGGCTCCGCATATGGATCCGTCCAAAGAGAGGTACGCAGCGATGTCATCAAGGAAGAATGGTTATCCAATGGGGACTGGGCCTTCGTTGTCGAAATCCCCGCAGGCATGAAGGGCGAGTATTTGTCCAAGGTCGCCAAAAGAGACCCAAATACCGAGGTCAAAGAGCTCAAGTGAGGCCTAACTCACACCCCTACGGGGTGGGCACCGTTAAAGAGGGGTGTTGGGTCGGCGGGCCGGAGTGAATACGATATGAGTGAAGACAGCACCCCTTCAGAGCGTGACTCTGGTGCTGTGCGGCTCGTCCATCCGGGCGAGCGTGTCGGCGTGCACGAAGGCGCCGAAGCTGGGCACGGTATACGCCGAATCAACGGCGAACTGGTCGCAATGCGCATGGGCAAACTAAGAGAGAATGGGAACATGGTTAGCGTCGACCCATTGAGCAGCCGATATGTACCAAGGGCAGGCGATCTTGTCATTGGTTTTGTCGAAGGAATGACGAACAACATTTGGTTTCTTGACATTGGTGCATCTTTCAATGCCATTCTACCCATGAGTCTCGCACCATGGAAGGTCGAATTTGGTGCCGTTCGCGAACATCTCAATGTTGGTGAAGCCGTATTGTGCCGGGTGCAGGAAGTCGATGAGACACATTCTGCTGTGGCCACCATGAAAGGCATGGGCCTTCGGAAACTGAATTCCGGCCTTTTAGAAGAAATTCCTCCGCATATTATTCCTCAAGTCATTGGAAAGGGTGGTAGCATGCTACAGACCCTCAAGGATTTGGGTCAGTGCCGACTTGTCGTAGGACAAAATGGTCGGGTCTGGCTTGATGGCGAGCACGATGGGATGCGTGACATGCGAACAGCACTGAAACTGATTCGTGATACTGCACACCTCCCTGGATTGAAAGATCGCATCGATGCGTTGGCGAATGAGTGAGTGAGAGTTAGGAAGTGAAAATATGGGATATGGAGATTACCAGTGTATGGATGAAAACGGCATTCGTGAAGATGGCCGTAAAGCAGATGAAATGCGAGCTGTCGAAATTGAATGTGGGGTTGTCCCCGTAGCAGATGGCAGCGCGTATATCAAGTGGGGCAAAAACGAAGCGATTGCAGCGGTTTATGGACCAATGGAAGCGCACCCACGGAAAATTCAACGTCAGGATCGAGCAATTTTGGATGTGCGCTACAACATGGCACCGTTCAGCACTTCGGACCGAATCCGTCCAGGGTTCAATCGCCGAAGTCGTGAAATTAGCAAGGTGACTCGAGATGCTCTCGAAAGCGTTGTTGATTTGGAATTATATCCACGGAGTAAGATTCGTGTTGAGATTGAAATCATCTGTGCCGAAGCAGGTACACGATGCTGTGGTATCACGGCGGCCAGCGTTGCACTCGCTGATGCGGGCATCCCTATGTCTGACATGGTTGTGAGTGTTGCAGCAGGAAAATGCAATGGAATCGTACTGATGGATTTAAACAAGCCAGAGGACAATTACGGTGAGGCGGATTTGCCAATGGGTATCCTGCCAATGACCGATGAATTGGTATTCTTACAGATGGATGGAGACCTCAGCATGGATGAATTCAAACTGGCATGGGACTACAATATCAAAGCCGCTCACGAGGTTCACGAGATTATGGTTGAAGCTCTCAAGAAGCGCTATGGAGGTGAGGCTTGATGGCCATTCCAATTATTCCTAGCCTTTTGCGTGATAATTTGGCCGCTTTGGCTGCCGATGATCAGCGATTGGATGAGCGCCAAAGGTTCGAAGGTCGTGATCTTGAGATTGAGGTTGATTGCCTATACAATGCCGAAGGGTCATGTCGAGTTAGAATGGGCGATACAATCGTTTTTGCCGGCGTAAAGTTCCAGATTATGACTCCCTACCCCGACCGTCCAACTCAAGGTGGATTGATGACAAGTGCAGAAATCCGCCCTGTATGTGGACCGAATTGGGAACCTGGGCCACCTTCTGAACAAAGTATTGAGATGGGTCGTGTCGTTGATCGAGGCATCCGAGAATCAGGCTGCATCGATACAAATGAATTGTGTATCTTACCCGGTGAGAAGGCATGGCAAGTCATCCTTGATCTATTCGCAATTAGCGATGATGGTAACATGTTTGATGCATTTGCACTCGCTGCTATAGCAGCACTCCGTACAGCCACAGTTCCAGCAGAACGCTTTGATGTGGGTGAGGATTACAAATTACCCGTAGCCGGAACGCCCATCATGTGCTCCTACCAGAAGGTGGGCGGTCGTTTTGTCTATGACGCGTCCAAGAGAGAAGAATTGGGTGGAGACGAGCGTATCCACATCACTTTGGGTGATGAAGGCCATGTTCACTCTCTCCAGAAGGGTCTAAGAGGAGTGTTCACCGCAGCGGAATTCAACGAGATTATGGATACAGCACAGTCAAGATGTGCTGAACTCCGAGACATCGTCCACAAATTGGAGGCCTCACAATGAGTAAGCGAACCCAAAAAACTGGCGCAACCGCACGATTTGGAAGTCGCTACGGTGTGAGTGTTCGACGTCGAGCAGGAGCAGCGATTGCCAAGGTAAAGCGATCTTACACGTGCCCTGTATGTCAATATCCTAAGGTAAAGCGTCAGGCAAGTGGTATCTGGGGCTGTAAGAAATGCGGGCACAAATTCGCCGGTGGTGTTTGGGAACCATTCACTCGTGCCAGCGATGCTAACAACCGAATCATTCGCCGTGGTCTTGAAGGCGCGACTGCAACCGACATGGCGGTCATTGCATCACAGAAGGCAATCGAATTCGAGCGAGCTCAAGCAGCGGAGGCTGAAGAGCGTGGTAACGAAGAAGAGTGAGACCTGGGTGGCCACAATCACCACCAGTTCAAGGGATCGTGTCGCATTGGCGGCCAGTCTTGCGTGTGAGGAAGTCACCTGTGAGATGTTCGATGCCCACTCATTGAAGATTACAATCAATGGATATAGTGCATCTGACTTGCGTGCAAAATACAATTCAACAATGCGCTCTTTACGAGCATCAAGCGAAGCATTATCAGTGATTGAATAGGGTGAGATTATGAGTGAAAATATCCCATTGGAACAAATCGTGCAAGAGCTGCAGATGGTGGCACAGCAGGTTGTTTCTATACAGACGCAAGTTCGTGAATTACAAGGTACGATCGACCATCTTTCAAATCAGGTTGAAGGTAACGCGATATTCCAACAAGTCGGGCCCCTATTGGTTGAAGTAGATGACATCGATGCACTGAGTCGTAGTTTGAAAGAGACATGTCAGCAACTAAGCGAGCACGCTGAAAAATTGAGTGTGAGAGAGGGTGAATTGCGAGCAGCATATGAATCCGCAGTAAAGCAATTTGAGTCTGCATAGGTGATGCTTTGAATCAATCTCGTGTCAAGGACATGGAACGCTTGAATCAATGGATTGGTGCGTCGATTAAGCGTGGCGCCATCGCAGTTCTAACGCATAGAAATGGCGATATGGACACAGTTGGTTCCGCCTGTGCGCTTGCCAAAATCATTGGGCCCAGTGCTAGGGCATGTGGAATACACCTCTCTACAATGGCACGTACTATGGTCAATAAAACAGGCGCGGATTTTCTAATACTTGATCCAAAAAATCCTACTTGGCCTCGGAATTTGGCAGGGATTATCATTGTAGATGCAGCTGGACCCAATCAACCCGGCATTAATTTACCAGATGTTCCCAAGTGCATCATCGATCATCATCCTGCAGGTCAGTCATTCGAAATGAATAAAACAGATCTTGAGATAAATTGGGAAACATGCTCGACTGCAGAAATCATTCAATTATGGGCTGAAACACACGCAAATGCGCGAATTGACAACCAATCTAGAATGTTGCTATTGGCAGGAATTATCACAGATACGGGTCGATTTAGACATGCCAACGCATCGGCATTGTCGTCCGCCGGGAAACTTGTAAAAGAAGGTGAAATCGATTTCTCTGCATTCCTTGAAGATATGGAATCCGTAGAACTAAACAACTCCCAGCGCGTTGCGATTGCAAAGGCATTGTCCAGGGTCCAAACCCTCGATGCAGGGCGGTGGTTCCTGTCGCATACACGTGCAGGTACAAACGAAGGAATTGTGGCAAGGGCACTGATTTCAGCTGGTGCGGACGTCGCACTGGTTTGTCGACGTATTCAAGGAGAATCCAGATTAACTGCGCGTGCGAACCGCAAAGCCACACAAGGTGGTGTCCACCTTGGAGAATTGATGCAACAGATGGTGGTTCGCAGCGGTGGTGAAGGAGGGGGTCATGCTGGAGCAGCCGGGTGGACAGGAAAGATTGACGAAACGGATGCATCATCCGGATTTATTGCACTATTGATGTCCTCCCAGGGTGGTACCGATGGATCCTAGACTTGTCATTAGCGAACTGATCTCCGGTCAGATAGAAGAGTTTGTACCAAATGAACCACATGAGGCTTTGATTATTGCAGAACAAGCCATATGTGAAGGACACAATGAATTATCAGAGCAATTGTGTAATCAGTTGAATAGTATTGAATTGGAGATCATCAATTTCCGAATCGCTCAACTCTCCAATGATGCTGAAAGTGCTCAAAAGTGTCTTGCCAACGCGCTTGAAATCAGCCGAAATAGAGAATCAAGGGATCATCTACTGGAAGCAAGAATACGCATGGAATGGGGTATTCTAAGAGCAAGTTTGGGGGAGTTCGACCAAGCAGGCATCGATTTGAAATGGGCAGTCGACCGACTATCCTCGATTTCTGAAGGACATAGATGGCATGGGATCTCGCTATTGAATATGGCTGAATGGCATCAAAGTCGTGGTGAATTGGGTATGGCATTGGCATTGCATGCAGAAATATCTCGACACGGTCCACATTTGGTGGAAATCGTTTCAATATCAAGGCGTAGAGCAGCTGAAATTCTAATTGAAAAGGAACACGTATACAGTGCGATCAGGAATCTCTGGATTGCCCATCACGGGTTCAGACAAACCAACATGATTGATGAAGCAATCGAAGCGGGCCTACATTGGATTGATTTGGGTTTAACAGAAGTCAACAGTGAGGCTCAAAATATGACTACGGCAATCGAAAATGCGGTACCGCGCTCAGCAGGAGAGGCGAAACCTAGAGTTTGGATACATCCAGATGATTTGGAAAGTATTTGCTCATGGATTGAATCGAGAACTGATTCTGAAGAAGCCAAAGTAATTCTTGGTGACGCTTATGATGCACTCCAATCATAGCTAGAGAAAATTTCCAATTCACTTTCATCCCACGCGAGAGGTTGTGGTGGGGAAAGGCACCAACCGACTTCCTTGATATTGGGGTCGGCTGATTCCCATGGTTCGGGAACAGGCTCGTCCTCGACTTCGATCCAGACGACATCACCCCCGCCATCGGCAAGATTGAGCGCAGATTTTTTAGCGGTACCCAGAAAGCCAGTTTCCTCAAAAACTTCCCTAAGTGCTGCCATTTGCTCATCTTCATCGTTTTCTACCCATCCTCCTGGCAATTCCCAGCCTCTATCTTTGTGTCTTACCATTAACCAACAAGCATCACCTGTTCGAATATCAACAGGGGGCGTATTAGCCGGGGTAACCCAAGCCACAACCCATTTTTGCATGATAAAACCTCAAGGGATCTGAACATCATCACCGGCTTCCAAACCTTGTTGTGATTGCAATAGATATGGTTGGGCCCATTCTTCTCCTCGTGTTAACAATCGCCGGGCCATGAAGAATGCAGTTGCATATTCTTCTACATCGAGTAGACGTTTCAACTCAATCTCATCCTGATTTTCAGTAGTCTCCGTTTCAACCTCGATTTGAGAATCGTGAACAGGCTGAACGAACCGAGAGGCCAGAGATTGCATTTTCGACAGAAAATCATCTCGAACTTCAATCGAGGGGGGGCTCCATGGCAAACGCTGTCCGGTTTCCATTTGAACCTCCATTCGTATACGAAATTGGTCCCGAACATCAAGTTGTGGTGCATTAATTTGAGCCTGGTCATAACAAAACCAAGCTTCATCAAATGAACTTCTGCGTTCATGCGCACGACCTAGTTCCACCCACATTTCGAAATTCTGAGGTCGGTTGGATAGTAGGATTCTAGCAAGTGGAATGCAAACATCATCTCCTTCTGACTTCCATAATCGCTCAAGACGCCTCCCGAATAATACATTGCATCGCGGGTCTGTAAAGTCCAAAATCGTAAAGCGTGTGCAAAAGGATTCAATCGATTCACCATCCATAGATGTAAACCACAAATCAGGGTCCAAATGATCTCGACTTAGCGCGGCTTCAAGAAGTTCTCTCCCCATGTCCAATATTGGTATGCCCTCAAGTTGCTTGACTTGATCAGGATCCCGGCCGAGTACAGAGAACAAATCGCCAAGCAAAGCCCTTAATCCAATTTCATCAGAAAGGAGTCCCTTGATTTTTGCCAGTGTTCTCCAATTGTCCGGGTGAGTGAAATCATGCAACAAAGCTTGACGAGCATTTTGTTCAGCCCAACCGAAATTTTCGTCAGCACGTGCCGAATCAACTTCCGCCAAATTCAAAAATTTCAAGGCCTGAGAACGGTGTCTATCACCCAAACTTCGTCGGGGGTGCTGTAGACTGACAGCAATTCCTTCTACCAAGATATCACCTATTGAACTGATGTATAGGGCGCCGGGTCTACTTCTGGAGAAAGTGTGGCATCATAACCGATTTTTGATGTCGTACCATCTTCATTCCGAGAAGGGTCTAGACTACTCCCCTTTTGACCAGAAAGAATCACAGTGTCCTGATCAGGTTGCCATCTGGTCATTAATGCCCATTCGACCCTAACGGGGTCGCTAACATCTATATCTCGATTGACAATCGTGACCGATTTCATACTGCGATGCCCATTGAGGGCAGCTGAAATTGAATTCCGACCGTCTTCGGAACTCTTCGGTGTGATACTGACAACCGCAGATAGCCAACCACAGCCACCCTCTGTCATGTGAACATCATGACAAGTAGCTACCTTCGACACGGCCGCTTTGATCGTCGGTGCTCTTGGTAATCCCATGAGGGCTTTATGCTCAGCTTCTGCTGGTATCAGAGCATGGAAAACAGGGTTATTCCTGTGATGAATCGAATGAATCTTGAACACGGGTTCCATCCTTTCATCATCCAGTGTTCCGGTGATATCCACATATGGCGCCTCGACATCATCCTCAAGGGTAATTTCTGCAGCCATGGCATATTCTGCATTTGCAGGAACGGGGATTCCGTTATCCAGTGTTACCATTGGAAGTGGTTCACCGTAGAATCTTTCATGTAGGGTAGATGCGACTGTAAGTTCATCGATGTGTTCATCGAATGACATGGCTGCAGCCAACAATACAACAGGGTCGCAGCCATTGACAATGGCAATTGGTATCGTTTCTCCATTCGCACGTGCATTGTCCAACATCGTTCTCAAATGACGCGGTACAAGTCTAGCAACAACATGCTCATCGTCGCGTAAGAATTGTCGATGGAAAGATACGTTTCGTTGTCCATCATATTCTGCGATCACGATACTCGCGGACATATAGCGCCCCCGATCTTCGCGATAATGGTGAGGTATTGGCAATTTTGTCAATGCTACGTTGCCCATCTCATTCTCAAAAACAGGACCTGAAGAGAGGAACTTAGGTTGTTGAGGATTTTCCATTGCAGTACCAAGTACATCAATTAGTTCACCAGGTGTAACATCGAAAACCTGGCATAGCCGGTCTCTGGAGAGTACATTTAGAGCAGCAGAGTGCCCATCCGCCTCGATAATTTCAGCATGAATCATGTCATGGCCACGTTCTATTGATAGGTCAAATAGACCATGAATACAGGATATCGGTTCAGCGGGTGTATGTGCTCCAGCCAAGTGGTCTCGAAAGGCCATGATCGACTCGGGGCGAATCAAACGTATGATAATTAGGGGGAATTGAACACAATTTTGCCGTTGAGTGTGCTGATTCTCACCCGTCACGCTCATATACGGAGGGTTGGTCGCCGGGTTGCTCCGTAGGAGAGGTATTGCACATGGGTCGCGGATTGTTCTCAGGTCCTAAGATGAAGTCGGACCGTCTGAAGTTTCGATGGAAGGACAGCGGGTTCAGGAAACGCCAAGAGAAACGTCGACAAGGTGGAGTATTGAAACACGACCCACTGCAAGGCAGTTCACAAGCAAAAGGAATCGTAATTGAGAAGATTGGAGTCGAGGCGAAACAGCCAAACTCTGGAATTCGAAAGGGTGTAAAAGTCAGCCTTATCCGCAGTGGAAACAAATTAACTGCATTCGCTCCAGGTGATGGTGCAATCAATTTCATTGATGAACACGATGAAGTCATGGTCGAAGGAATCGGCGGTCGTCAAGGTCGTTCATACGGTGATATCCCTGGTATTCGATACAAAGTCATTCAAGTCAATGGCGTCTCGCTTGATGAGATGGTCCGTGGCAGAAAGGAAAAACCAATACGTTGAGGTTTGTCGTATGTCTGATGAAGAAATTGTCGAAGATTCTGACGCTGAAGTGCCTGTAGTTGAGGAGGTCGAACGTGCCCCTCCAATCGCAGGGATCGGAACACTTGTCTTCGGCAAGTGGGATTCATCAGAAGTAACATGTGAAGATCCTGGGCTTGCCCCCTATGTCAACCTCAACACAGTTGGTACACCCCATTCCGGTGGTAGACACGCCAATGCATGGATGGGCAAGGCAAAGTTGAGCGTTGTTGAGCGATTTATCAACGGCCTCATGCGCACCGGTCGAAATGGCGGCAAGAAACAATATGCTGCAAATGCATTCGAAGCAGCTCTTGATGTCATCCATGACAGAACTGGTGACAATCCTCTACAGGTTCTTGTGGATGCGATTACACATGCAGCACCCATGGAAGAAATTACACGAATCAAGTTTGGCGCAGTATCGCAGCCCAAGGCTGTAGATAGTGCTCCAAGCCGCCGTTTGGATGTCGCAATACGCAACCTTTGCAAAGGCAGTATTGCCGCGACATACAAGACAACAAAGACTCTCAAAGATGGAATCATCAACGAATTGATGAAGGCCAAGGATGGCGATGTCGCCTCCTATGCTGTTGGCAAGAAAGAAGAAGTCCAGAGAATCGCCGCATCTGCACGCTGATTCGCGACACTCTCGCGGGTGCGCGCGTGCGCATAGGCGGTTTTATCAACCAAGTTCAGGTCGCCGGGCTCACTTAGGTGATATCATGGGCCGTAAGGAAGACAACATCGCAAAGGCAACCGACGTCATGCACATTCGTGAACAAATTAGGAACCTCTGCATCGCAGCACACATTGACCATGGTAAAACAACTCTATCAGACAATTTGATCGCTGGAGCAGGGATGATGTCAGAAGAGCTGGCAGGTAAGTCCCGAGTTCTGGATTTTGATGAGCAGGAATCGGCTCGTGGCATTACCATTAACGCTGCAAGTGCGTCTATGGTTCACAGTGTAGAAGGAACAGATTTCCTGATCAATCTAATCGATACACCTGGTCACGTCGACTTCGGTGGAGACGTGACCCGTGCAATGCGTGCTGTTGACGGCTGTTTCATCTTGACATGTGCTGTTGAGGGTGCAATGCCTCAAACAGAAACGGTAGTCCGCCAGGCCCTGAAAGAAAAGGTCAAGCCTATTTTGTTCATCAACAAGGTCGATCGCCTCATCAATGAATTGCAGGTTACTCCTGAAGACATGATGGCACGATTCGAGAAACAAATTACCAAAGTAAACCAACTCATCAAGCAATTTGCGCCTGAAGAATACAAGAAGGAATGGCAAGTTAGTGTCAAGGATGGCACGGTTGCATTTGGATCTGCATACCACAACTGGGGTATCACAATTCCATATATGCAAAAGTCGGGTGTAAATTTCACACAAATTTTTGAATATTGTCACAATGAACAGCAGAAGGAATTGGCAAAGAAAGCCCCAGTCCACGAGGTTTTGCTAGATATGGCAGTGAGCAAGTTGCCAAACCCTGTCCAGGCACAGGAATATCGGATTCCTAATATTTGGACTGGAGACTTAGAATCTATGGAAGGTAAAGCCATGCTAGAATGTGATCCAAATGGTCCCTTAGCCATGATGATTACCAAGATTTGGATGGATCCACATGCCGGTGAAGTTGCTGTGGGTCGAATCTATTCTGGTTCGATTAACCATGGAGAGACCGTTTGGGCAATCGGCGGTAGCAAGGCGGAGCGTGTTCAACAGGTTAGCATGATGGTGGGTGGCGACCGAATCGCAGTACCGAAGGTAGTTGCAGGAAACATCGCCGCAGTGACTGGAATACGTTCAGCAGCAGCTGGTGTTACAGTTACTTCCGATAAAGATTTGACTCCATATGAAGCCATTCGACACTACTCGGAACCGGTCGTCACTGTGGCCGTAGAACCGCAGTCGATGAAGGATTTGCCCAAGTTTATCGATGCTCTGCGAAGTTTAGCCAAGTCTGATGCTTCTTTGCAAGTTACCACCAATCAAGAAACAGGAGAAGCATTGCTTGCTGGAATGGGTGAACTGCATCTTGAAATCACCACATACCGTATTGAAGAAGAGCAGAATATCAAAGTCAAAGTCAGTGAACCGATTGTGGTTTATCGAGAAGCCATTAACGGCAACAATGTATCTAGGCCATTTGAAGGTAAATCACCAAATCGACACAACCGATTCTACATCGAGGTCGAAATGTTGCCACTGAATGTCGTTGAAGCACTTCGCGCTGGTGATTTCAGAGATGGCACGATTCGAAACAAAGATCAGAAAGAAATCGGAGATCAATTCGCTGCATTGGGCATGGATAAAGACATGATGAGAAAGGGATACGCTATCAACGGAACCAACGTTTTCATCAATGGTACAAAGGGTATTCAGGGACTGCATGAAACTCGCGAATTGCTAATCGAAGGCTTCAACGAGGTCTGCAAATCGGGACCATTGGCAGGAGAGCCTGCCATGGGTATGCTTGTTCGTCTAACAGATGCGAAACTCCACGAGGATGCCATTCACCGTGGCCCAGCTCAAACCATTCCAGCAATGAGAAATGCAATGCGTGGAGCTATGGTTCGTGCTGGAACGACAATCATGGAGCCAATGCAGAAGATGTTCGTCTCCGTACCAAACGACTGGCTCGGTGGAGTTACTCGGGAAGTTACACAACGCCGAGGTGTCATAGAAGACATGCCAGCCGATGGAGAAACAACCACTGTAATTGGTACTGTTCCAGTCGCTGAGAGTTTTGGATTCTCCAATGATATTCGCGCGGCATCACAAGGCCGTGCAATTTGGAATAGCGAAAACTCAGGATTTGAGGAATTGCCTCGAATGCTATTGGAAAAGGTCGTCGGCGATATTCGTACACGAAAGGGCATGAAACCTGAAATCCCAGGCGAATCATATTACGCCGATTGATTAAGAGATTCGAACCATTTGGAAATCGGTTAGATCCCTCAATACCTGCATGCCAGGAGTATCTGGTAGTTGGTTCAGACATTCGTGTGCCGCTGCATGGTATCCCATCGCTTTGGCATGCGCATATTGAATCGAACCAGAAGTACGTAGTTCTGAAACGACTGTGTCCAAAACTTCTCTGTCTGTTTCCTCGATACCTGACCCAAAGACCTCGTTGAAGTTAGCCAAAAGGTCATTCTCTTGCTGTAAAGCATGTATTGCAATGAGGGTTTGCTTCCCCTCGATGATATCGCTGCATGCGGGCTTACCAAGAGTTTCACTGTCACCTGTTGCATCAATTAGATCGTCCATCAGCTGGAAACAGAGTCCAACGTTTTCACCCCATTCAGCCATGATGTCAACCGTATTCTTGGATGCACCAGATAGCAGAGCACCTGTTCTTGCACAAGTGGTGAACATTGCAGCTGTTTTCCCACTGATCATGTGTAGATATTCTTCTTCACCTACATTCTCACGTTCTTCAAAAGACATGTCTTGTTGTTGACCCTCACTTACACGTCGGACCATGCTACCAATAATGCGCACGAGGTCGCGGAAATATTCATCATCAAAATTTGGAGATTCCGCAAGCACCTCAAATGCAACCGCGAGCATCGCATCACCAGCATTGATTGCTGTGGGATGATCAAAGGCTATGTGCACTGCCGGGCGCCCTCTACGCACAGAATCGTTGTCCATGATATCATCATGAACCAGTGTGAAGTTATGGATAATTTCGATCGAGGCACCTAAGTCGTATAGACCATCGTCAGCTCTCCCAACCGCATCAGCAACAAGCCAAGGTAAGATTGCCCTTAGGCGCTTCCCGCCGCCATCAATCAAATGTTTCATCGCAGCTTCCAGACGATCATTTTCAGATTTAGACAATGCAGATATGACACGCGATTCAACCGCATCTTTGTGGGATTTGAGTGCTGTCATTACACCCATCTTAGATGCATCAAGCCCCGAATTATCATTCATAGTAACATCTCCATAATCGCGGATTAGTTTGTCTGCGTGGGTCGGAAGACCGTCAAGGTTCCCCCACCACTCGGGCAGAATGTTTTCTGCAATCAATCTAAACCATGGTGCAATAATCCGCCCATCTTGCGGCTTTTCCGATAACCACTGATTCAACTCATCTTCTGTGACCCATTGCACTTCTGAAATCTCATTGGGATTAGGTGAAACTTCCATATTCGGGGGGGCACGTGCAAAAAGGATGTGATCAAGTTCATGCTCGACCCAAATTTGGTCTGCTCGAGCACGATACATCATTCGAGTAATCATGTGAATGTCATCAGTGTCAAAGGTATCCAGTGAAATTCCCAATTCCTGTTCCATCTTCCGTATAGCGGCAAGTTTCGTCCCTAGATTGTTGCCTTCATCTTTGAGTTCGTCAGGTACATGTAAAGGATGGCTGCATACGGTATTCGCCCAGACATCTGGGAAGGTGATCTTGTGAGATGCCCTCTTTTGCATCAGCAATCTGTTTTTGTCATCGAAAACATGAATCGAGAATGCACGATGGAGTATACCATCGCCTCTGTGCGCCTCAACCTTGCTCATGGAACCCAATACCTGATCTTCATGGTCGACCAATATGACTCGCTCCGACATCATATCGACTTGGTCGAGATCGTATCCCTCGACAAGCAGTGCCTCCTGCGCCTCTGACTGAGTGTCTTCCACACTCTTTCGAGGACAATGCATCAAATGAAGACGCCGGTACAGGAATTACAGCATCATTGGATTCTTGTGCCAAATGTATGACCATTTTGAACGATATCCAATATACGATTTGGATGAACTCCATCGATGAACCAAACGTGGTCAACATGTTTCGAAATCTCCTCTGCACGCTCGGCCTTGAGGAATATTCCACCAGTTACATCAAATTCTTCACTATGATTCCCTGCAAAGCCAATTTGGCTGTTCCAAATTGGTATGAGTTCACC
>JBJLBW010000099.1:0-17578 GCA_045568015.1 Candidatus Poseidoniales archaeon
GTCAACATGTCTTGAGTCATCGGAATGTTTGCTGGACCGGCGGTCCCAAACATTGGGAGTGTGATTGAGCTACTCAAATCCACCAAGACGATTTCGTTGCCCGGGCGGGCGTCTGCTGTGACATCAAACGCGGTGCCGCCGAAATTGATCATCAACGGTTCAGCCCGGCGAATCTCGGAGCGCTCACCCTCAACAAATGCAGGGGATTGGCCCCAGATGTGAAGGCCGTCACTGCCGACCACGTAAATGCCGCTTTGAGTGATGACTGAACTCTGGAGATTCCCGTAAGTTGTCAAACGGGTCGCAGTATGCAGAGGACTGGATGGGTTGATTCGGTCGACACCGAAATTCGATACGGCCAAGATGTTCTGTCCATCGCTGGACATTTGGGTGACTGGCCAATCGGCGAATGTCGACGGGCGTGCACCTTGCTCCATTTCTCCTGCCGTGCCGTTCCAGTGCATCATCGGGCCCTCGTCGGTAGCGATGTGAACCCCCCACCAATCATCGGTAAGCGCTGTGATCACATTGCTTGGAAGAACGTCGATGAGTGTGGTATCAAGAACCGTGTAATCAAGACCTGGTCGTTGCATTATGGCTGTTGTAACTTCACTAAACCCAGGTCGTGTTGGGCCTTCTCCATTGTGACTCACAAACAGTGTGGCTTGCCCTGTTGTCGGGTCTGTAATCTTGGCAATACCATCTACTGAGTCGCCTACCAATCCTTGGTTTCGGCCATACATTTGACCAAGACCAACTCCTGGTTCGTAAGACATCAGACCCGAAGGTGTGCCAATGATGAGGATACCATTGTCAGAATCCAACCATTCGATGAAAGGTGTTGGGAGACCGTCTGCAGTGGTCATGGGGTCTTCCCAATCGTCTGCAGATAGATTCCACACGCCCATGCCCGCGAGGGTGGCGATGTAAACGAGATCACCAATCTTCTCGAAGTCTCGAACATAGTTGCTGGGCAATCCAGCGGAAATACGGCCTGCACCCCACTGTCCCGTCGAAGTATCGTATCGTTGTACACCGGCTGCCGTAGATGGTGTGCCCATCAAACCGACGACCAACTCATTGCCATACCATGCCATACCATCCATTTGACCGTGGAGTGGGAATCCTGTGGGGGTCAAGACCCCGGTTGTTAGATTGATTTGCCAGAGACCTAGGCCTGACGTTGAAATCCAGAGTGTGTTGCCATCGAGTGTAATCTCATTGACCAATTCAGAATTCAAATTCCAAGCTCTGGTCCATTCAATGGTGCCATTCGCTTGGTGCACGCCTTCCAAGATAGCGGTGCCGTATGTGGAATAGTAATCATCGATCGGTGCAGCCCAGATGTGTGTTGAATTGCCTGTAAACTCGGCTAGGCGTCCCGTTGAAAGAGTGGCGAGGTTGTCCCAAGCACCAGGGAACAGACCGTTTACGTCGAGGTTGTCGACGCGGTTGTAACCACTGGAGCCGCCAGCACGACCGATTGCGAATTCGTATGCTTGGCCACCGGGAACAGGGGCGATACTGGTGGCTTCATCGCCCTGAGAGAATGGGATGATACTGGTGATTACAGGTCCTGTCGTGCCAACAAATGTCAGACCGCCACTGTCGTAATGGCCAGCCAAAAGGCCACCTCCGAAGTGATACATTGCTCCGGGGAAAATCGGTTCACTGATGGTGTTGTCATCCTCGTCAATCTCTGCGAGGAAGCGGAGATTCACGTAATCATAACGTGCGATGGAGCCATCGTCTTCCTCGAACCCGATGTAGACGATGTCGTACGCTTCATCACATGCGATCGCAACCGGGTTGTCGTGTGGCAAACCGTTCTGTGATTGAGTCCAATCGGAAAGCCAAGTACCTGAGTTCAAATCGTACCGAGCAACTCCGCCTTGGTTACCCCATTGTGCCCAGCGGTTCATCGAGACGTGCACAATATCATCACAAACGCCGATGTCAGCGCCATATCCTTCGGGGATTTGTCCGCTACCTGCATCGTGAACTGTCCACTGGCCTGTCGTGCCATTGAGTTGTAGAATCTTGGAATTGCGGTTCCAACCATTGGTCAACATGGTTGCAACCCAGAGATCATCGCCGATGACATTCATCGAGAAAACGGAATCTTCGACATTGTTAGGCAAACCATTGTTCTCCGTCCAGTCGGATAGCCAAGTGTTGCTAGAGTAGTTGTATCGAGCGATCCCATCCTCGGTTCCAAAGAGTACTGCGCCATCCCATGTGACAATCCCACGGATGGGCCCTTCAAGGACAGTAGAATCCCATGATTGTACAAGATTACCGCTCATGTCGACCTGGTGTAGAGGTGTGTCTCCATAGGCAGCATACAGGTGGCAGTTGGTGGGTGTGGGGTCGCAATCTCCTGCAAATTGTGCGTTGACACGCTCGACTTGCCCATTCGCCTCAACCGAGTCCATCCAACTGCTACTGGAGTGATTCCAGCGAGCCATGTATCCGCTTTCCCACCATTGCTGAGTATCCGACATTCCAAAGTGAATGATGTCTCCAACCGCACCCATGCCGTGCAATAGGCCTGAGGATCCTTCTGAAGCCCCGACATCCAGTGTACTGCGTTGGGTCATGTTGACAATGTCGTAGCGGTAGACATTGTCGTTGGATGAATATCCGTTGTTTCCAAATCTGACCTGTAGATAGTAGAGTGTGTCGCCCACGATAACCAATTCAGCTGGTTCTTGATTGGAGAGAGTAATACCGCCTGGATTGCTACCTGAATCCCAATCCTCTTCCAGGGTCCCATTGACAACATCGATGAGGTTGAGGCCCATGTCACCACCCACCCAAAGCCGATTGGGGTCGACATCCTGTACCATCGCTGTGACGCCGTTGCTCTCGAGAAGGTTTGAGGTGGCGGAGTCCCATGGAGATAGCCATTCGTCCACCGATAGATCATAGCGGAGGATTCCGATTCCATCGTATCCAAGATAGGCGATATCACCGATGACGACTGTCTTTGCATTGTTTGTTTCAGTACCTGCTTGCCATGCCTTGATCACCGTGTCATTGGCGGTGTCGATGACGCCTGCACCCTCGTAATGCCCAACCCAAAGTCGGTTGGGTTCAATCAGTTCAACCGCATATACGAATTGGGCTGGTAGGCCATCTGGATTGTCGTCCCAGCACTTTTGGAAAGCGAGGTTAGAGCGAGACCATTGACAGGCCCCGGTTTCAGTTGCTGCGTAGATGTATTGATTGTCAAAGTCCCAGTCATAGAATTCATCGGCGAATTCATTGCCAGTACTTCCCATACCGGTCCATCCACTTGAAGTGTGGCGGGCACCTCCATTCATTGTTCCAACGAGAATGGTTTCAGGACTGAGGACGGCCAGAGAGAGGACGTTGTTTGATGGAATCTGATTGTTTCCGCCACCACCGGGACCACCATTGCCGCCTGTTCGCTGCCAAATATCGACTTGTTCCCCTGAACTGGTGTTGTAAATGAGAACTCCAAGCCCGTAAATTCCGAGATAGAGAGTGTCGCCATCGATTGCAATTGGCATCGATTCAATATCATCCAATCCTGTCGAAGTCCATGGTGTGAGGCGTGTGGAATTGGCGAGGTCAATCCGCTCAATACCACCGCCATTGGTCCCCAAATATGCGATGCCTCCGCGGACGGCGAGGGCACTCATACGATTGGTTTCCAAACCACCGCTGTTGGTTGTCCATGTTTCAATGACAGTGGTTGAGTTGGTGTCGATAACCGACATTCCGGAGAAGGGGTGAATGGCAATCATCTGGCCTGTGTATACATCGTGTTCAATATCGATGACTTCGTTGGCGGATAGATCATCGGAGGTGTCCCATGTTCCTAGAATTGTACCGCTTGTTTGCATCTGGATGACACCATCACCTTCTGTGCCAACGAATAGATCTGTGCCATCGGTTGCAATGCACACAAGAGCGCTGTTGATTTGCATCACATGTGGAGTTTCCCAACGGTATTGAGATATGTTGAATCTCTGGACTGTTTCTTCTGTTGCAATGTATAGAACCCCATTCAACTCCACGGCATCTGTCATTTCTGTGACGGATGGGCCGGATGCGAGTTCAAGTTGTGGCCAAGTCGGTCCTTGTGACGACTGTGCGCCATGGTTCTGCATGTGTGGCCGAAGGATGGTGAATACCCCTGAACCGTCGCCAACGAGAACACTGTGATCTGTAGGGGCCCGCGAGCCACTCGCGGGCCATGGAATGAGTGATTGTCCGGGATTTCGAGCCAAATCAAGGTCGGACATTGTCCAAGAAGAAGAGAATGACAAACTCGTTGCATTGTAAGAATAAACGACATTGTCGGCGATGATGTGAGCCCATCCATCCGCTGATGAAATCGCTTGGATGTCATCGCTCAACAACCAGTTACCTGTGTTCCATGTTGCGACCCAATTCCCCGTTGCCAAGTCACGGCGGGCCACCCCTGCATCAGCTAGTCCGATTAGCAGGTATGTGCCGACCATCTCTAAGGCGACTACACTGTCACTTGGCAGAACGTTTTGACTGTCGTATTGCTGAACTGAGCCGCCACTGTAGTGGAACAAACCGGCTCCATCTGTTGCGATCCAGATATCCGTGCTGACGACCAGCATATCGGTGGCAAGTGTTGCGTCCGCCGATAGTGTGCCTACGTTAACCCATGTAGATTGTAGATTGGCGCCCATCGTTACTTGCCAGAGCGTGTTGCCATTGGAGGCGACGAGGAAGCCAGGTCCAACCGATTCAATTTGGTGGACAACATCTCCAAATGGGCTGGTATAATTTCCAAGCAAGGAGCTGTCCTTGAGTGAAAATACCCTAATTTGGCCATCGTTACAGGTGATGTGGAGCACGCCTTCTGCCGCATCAATCGCCATATCCAGTGGCTCCATTTCTACATCAAACCAGTGAATTAACTGTGGATTGTTATTGGCGTCAACCTGTATGACTGCGTCCTCAAATGCGATGTATAATCGGCCATCGTCAGGATGAATGGCAGTATCTACGACATTGAGATCAACTCGGTATGTAGTAACAAAAGCATCGGCGGGGCGCAGAGCCTCAATCACGACGTCCGTAATTGTTGAACCACCGGGCAAGACCCAGCCTGCATTGGAGTCACTATTGGGTGATAGGCGACCGCTATGGGGGTCTCCATTGATGAAGTCGTTTTGTTGACCCAAACTTCCCAATCCTCGCCAATCGAGAATGCTGGCGGGGGCATCTGGGAGGAACATCTGTGGCTCCTCAACCCAAGTTCCATTGGAACCGTTGACTCTAATCTCAAATGTCAAATTTTCAATTTCAGCACCGGGTGCGAAATCGAGCATCAAATTGCTCATGGCCATCTGACCAATCGCGGCGTTGGCACCCGTTGCATCCATTCGCATCCAACCGGTGTCGTTGGTGCCTTCACTACCCCACTCCGCCACGATTCCACTGTGAGCGGAGGCCGTTGGCAAAGCAGCCAATGGTGTCCACGAAGCGAGAATCATCAAGCCGACCAAAATGAAGGCATGGCGGCGGGAGGCGGTGGTCATGGGGCGGACTGGCTTTGCAACACCATTTGAAGGTCATGGGTGGTTGTGCTTTGTGGTATACAAGTATACCAAGTCGATTTTGCATCTTCAATTCACCTGATTTCGGTGATTATTACTCTGTTGATTGCCACTACGTGGCATCTTTTTCGAAATATCGACTGAAACCCGCTAATCGCGCTCTGCCCTGAGGAATTGGGGGGAAAGCGAATAGGTAAGACCAGTGGCCGATTAGACTGGAGGCGCGAGTTTGTCCGAAGAACAATTTCGCAAGGATGCTCTCGAGTATCATGCACAAAACCCTCCTGGCAAGATTACAGTAGTGCCCACAAAACCACATTCCACTCAGCGTGAACTGTCTCTGGCCTATTCACCGGGTGTTGCGTATCCTTGTCTAGAAATCGAAAAGGATCCAAGTAAGGCGATGGAATACACTTCCCGTGGAAATCTCGTTGCCGTTATTTCAAATGGAACTGCAGTTCTGGGACTGGGAAATATCGGTGCTCTTGCAGGAAAACCTGTCATGGAAGGCAAAGGATTGTTATTCAAGGCATTCGCTGACATCGATGTTTTTGACATCGAAGTCGATACCGAAGATATCGACGAATTTGTTGACACGGTCAAGCGTATTGCACCCACCTTTGGAGGCATCAATCTGGAGGATATCAAAGCCCCTGAATGCTTTGAAATTGAGAAGCGTTTGGTCAAAGAACTCGACATACCGGTTATGCACGATGATCAGCATGGTACCGCGATAATCTCAGGGGCTGCGCTCCTCAATGGTCTTGAAGTCACGGGCAAAAAAATCGGCCAGGTCAAAGTCGTCGTTTCGGGTGCTGGGGCTTCTGCGCTTTCCTGTGCTGAACATTACATCCGACTCGGTGTACGAAAAGAGAACATCTTGTTGTGTGATTCTGGTGGAATTATCACCAAAAAACGCAAGGATGCTGGGGAGTTGAATCGGTACAAAGCAAAGTATGCACGCGATATTCCGGACGGTGGTTTGGCGGAAGCATTGGTCGGAGCCGATGTATTCCTCGGACTATCCAAGGGTGGAGTTGTATCCGGTCCAATGATCGAAAAAATGGCGGCGACGCCACTCATCTTCGCACTTGCAAATCCGACTCCGGAAATTATGCCAGAAGAGGTCGCTGCTGTTCGTGATGATGCAATCATGGCCACCGGTCGATCCGATTATCCAAATCAAATCAACAATGTTCTCGGCTTCCCCTACATCTTCCGTGGAGCTCTCGATGTGCAAGCGGATGAAATTACTGAAGGCATGAAAATGGCGGCGACCATGGCCCTTGCCAATCTCGCAAAAGAGCCTGTGCCCGATGATGTGGCGGCCGCTTATGGGGGGGCCCAAATTCAATTTGGGCCGGATTACCTAATTCCAAAACCCTTTGACGCGCGGGTATTGATTTGGGAAGCGAGCGCTGTTGCAGAGGCTGCGGTCGCAGAAGGGATGGTTTCAGCAGAAATTGCAAATTCATTCGATGTGGATACCTATCGAAACCAACTCGAAGCACGGCTGGGATTGACTCGATCAATCATGCGCGGGGTCATCGAAAAAGCCGGGAGACTCAGACAGAGAATTGTCTTCACTGAAGGGGATCACCCTACCATGATCAAAGCCGCAGCGCACTGTATACAGGAACGAATCTGCTTCCCAATTTTGCTTGGGAGATCACATGAGATTGCTGCGGCGAAAGAGGCGCTCGGTCTTGAATTTGAATGTGAAGAAATTGACCCGCGTGAAGACCCGCGTAGGCGTACCGTGTATACCGAGGCTCTCCAGAAAAAACGCGGTCGCAAAGGTGTGACAATCACAGATGCGAAACGAATGCTCAAATCGCGTGTCTGGTTTGGTGCGATGATGGTTGAATTGGGTGATGCCGATGGAATCATTGGTGGAATTTCAAGAGATTATCCTGAGTT
This sequence comes from Candidatus Poseidoniales archaeon, assembly GCA_045568015.1. Taxonomy (GTDB): domain Archaea; phylum Thermoplasmatota; class Poseidoniia; order Poseidoniales; family Thalassarchaeaceae; genus MGIIb-P. The sequence goes on from JBJLBW010000099.1 coordinate 7,488, forward strand.
CTTGAAACCATGTCTTGCGACCATCGGCATGGCAGAAGATGCCCATCGCGTTGTCGGTACATACATGATGACAATCAAAGGCCAATTGATGTTCATTGGCGACGCGACAATCAACATCTATCCAGATGTACGAACATTGGCTGAAATTGCTGTCCAAACCGCTAGGGTCGCCAGACGTTTTGGAATCGAACCCCGGGTTGCCCTACTCTCGTTTTCCAACTTTGGTTCATCCAGCCAATATCGGACTGAACGAATTGAAGATTCGATTGAAGCCGCCAGGGAATTGGATCCATCACTCATCATCGATGGACCGATGCAAGCGGACACCGCACTCATTCCATCTATTCAGGAACAATATCCATTCATGACGCTCGGAGGACCGGCCAATGTGCTGATTTGTCCGAACCTTGCAGCGGCCAACATCTCCTACAAATTGCTTCAACGACTTGGAGATGCAGAGATGACCGGACCGATTCTGGAAGGGATGGCCAAACCCGTTCATGTCCTACAGCGGGAAGATGGGGTTAGAGATGTGGTTCATATGGCAGCAATCTGCGCACTTGATGCCCAGCGTCAAAATCGCCAACGACTTTGAGGGGTCACCATGGAAAATGCATTGCTTGAAGGTGTATTCGATATTGTTCGTGGTCACTATCGTAATCGAATGAATCGGGAATTGCCGGTCAGAACTTGGCGAACACCTGCAGAACTCGCTGAGATCCTGAAGGTCTCCGTAGACGATTCGGGCGTGGATACGGATGAACTAATCTCAACCATTGATACCTATCTATCCGAATGTGTACGAACCCAGCACCCACATTTCCTTCAACCACTATGGGGTGGGCTTTCCGAGGCTGGATTGGCAGGGGAAATTGCAACTGTACTCTCCAATACGAGCATCTACACATGGGAAATTGCACCTGCGGCTACACTGATTGAGTTAGAGATGGTTGCAACACTGGGTCGCATGGCTGGTTGGGAGCATACGGATGGCACCTTCACATCAGGTGGCTCAAATTCCAATATGCTCGCTCTACTTCTCGCTCGCGACCGATATTTCCCAAATGCAATGAGTGAGGGTGTTGATGGGAGAAAAATTGCAGTGTTTGTTTCTGCTGATTCACATTATTCGATGCTGATGTCAGCACATGTTCTTGGAATTGGAATGCAAGGAGTAGTCAAGATTGAAACAAATGAAAGAGGGGAAATGAAATCCGATGTTTTGCGCGATGAAATTGCAAATGCTCGCTCTTCGGGACGCACTCCAATCTGTGTTGTAGCAACCACTGGAACAACGGTCCGGGGCGCCTTTGATTCGATTGATGAACTTGCAGATGTGTGTCGTGATGAAGATCTCTGGCTGCATGTGGATGCAGCTCTTGGCGCACCTTGCCTGTTCTCTCCAAAATACAAACATTTGATGTCAGGAATCGAACGCGCGGATAGCCTAACTTGGGACCCACACAAATTGATGGGAGTGCCACTCACTTGCTCGGTACTATTGACACCTCATTTGGGTGCTTTGGGTGAATCTTGTTCATACATCAAATCGGCCCATTACCTATTTCACGAACCTGGTGAGGAGTATGATCTCGGACGGAAGAGTCTGCAATGCGGTCGTCGAGTAGACGCGTTGAAATTGTGGATTGAATGGAAATCGTGTGGTACTTCGGGCTGGAGAAAACGTGTCGAACGCTATGCTGAATTGGCAACAGAATTGGAGAACCTCATCAACGAACACCCGGATCTAGAGTTGGTCTGTGAGCGCGCATTCACGAATGTGTGTTTGAGATATCGTGGGACAATGTCTGATGAAAATGAAATCAATTTATTCAATGAAAAACTCCGACAACAAATGGTGCGAAAGGGTGATTTCATGGTGTCCTTGGCAAAAATCGGAGAAAAAACCGTGCTGCGGCCGGTCATCTGTAATCCGGCAATCGATTCTGAAAGTCTAAATCGTTTCATCGGCGAAATCATTCGAATCGCTTCAACGATTGATTAGTCTCGATGATAGGGTGATCCTCGCTCGATTTCACTGGCCCGATAAAGTTGCTCAAGCAGGACGACTGCGGCCATTTCGTAGGTTAGCGTCAGCGGACCGAGGGAAATTGCTTCATGACGTGAGAGGACCTCAGTGTTGAACCCATCTACAGGTCCAATTGCAAGGTGAATTGCCATGCTGGACAATCTCCATGATTTCCAATTCTCAAGCATCCAAAGTGTGTCTCCAAACTGTCCTGTTTCATCGAGAAGGAGAAGGGTCCCATTTGATGCAGCACCTTCAATCTTTGAAACGTATGTATCGTGATCCAATCGATCCGAATGAGCAACAACGGTGACGCCGCGAGATTCCAAACGTTCAGCGAACCTGTTAATCAACGAGGAATAGGCTTTGTCACGAGCCTTGCCATGTGTATGGACAGTGATGCGGGCCATGGTGTTCCCCTAACGCCACACGACTTCATGATTAGGGCGAAGGCTCAAGGAGGGGGATGGGCGAAGGAAGGGTATGGGTTGGTGGCCATTCAAGCGGCGGGAGAAGCCATTGAATGATGACCCGCACATCAAGGGTACTCGTGTTTGGTTGACCGAATTGCGTGAAATGTGCGAGCGGAATTTTGACAACCACGTCGAAGGGCAACGCCGAATTTCGGAACTCCAAATCGAATGGAAAGAAGCGCACAAAGATGCGGAGGTTGACGATGGGTTGCTTCAGGGTTTGGAGCGGCGCGCCTATCGATTGTTAAAGGCCGATTCAAGTGACTGGTTGGCCTGGTTGGACAATGAAGAGTTTTGGCAACCCGGATGGCGTGGCGATGATGGTGAACCCAGCGGCGAGACGGGAATGAATTGAATACCGCAACCTTCGCCCTGCAATCAATGTGGACATGGATTGCCTTCTTGGGAGGTACTTCGGCACTGTTACTCTGGATGAGTTATGCTCAACCCTTCCCTGAAATTGGTGGACGATGGGCTTGGTTGATGCTCAGCCTCACAGGACTCTTGGCGATGGCAATGAGTTCTCCCCGTGCGACGAGCCCTGACCTGCCCGTTATCATCGCTGGAGTCATGGGTGGAATTGGTGTAACCGCGGGTGCCTTTCACGATCGCCGCAACAGGGATGTGATTTTGGCCCCATTTGCGGGAATGTGGTTTGTCGCAGCAACAGTTTCTGCCTTGTCGGATGGATGGTCATCATACACCAGCACTGAACAATGGGTTGGATTTATCTTGGTCACCATTGTCATTCTCCTCGAAGTTTTCCTCTTCTGGAAAGGATTGATTATTGGAATCCAAGGAATATCATGGTCACAAGCAGCCCTGAGGCAACTGGACAGGGGCCTAATTGATGGTGAAAGAGGGGCGATTGCAATGTTCGAGAAATCGTGGAGTGTCGATGATTCATGGCTCGATGCGATGAGCCATGTCGCTCTGATTCACATTCACGAATTCCAAGGAAACCCATCGAAAGCGTCCGAGCATTCTGAAATGCTAGAAAGGCTCGGGGGAATTGAAATCGTCGAAGATGCATGGGTGGAAAAGATTGAGTCCTGTTTGAAGCGCCTCAGTCCACCGATTTCTGAATCAGAATAACCGCCTAAAAGGTAGGGCTGTTTGGGGGTGCTCTAGTGCATGTTAAATATCTCGGATGACAAATTAACCATGGTGATGAGTTGCAAAAAGGGCGAATTGAAGTCCTCAGTATGCGTTTGACTTGGGTGATGGTTGCAATTTGGTTTGGAGCCAATTTGCTGTCCCAAGCGATCTACATTGGATTCAACGGGCAACCCTATGACGCCAATGCAATACTATCCAGTCTAGGAAATTGGTATTGGGTTTGCATTGCCATTGAATTGGTCATCTGGGTGGCACTGGGCTTCTTGGTTGTCAAAAAGTTGCGAATCAAAACCCAAGATGAGCGGTTGATAGAGAGTATCTGATGTAGGGAAAGACCCTTGTTTGGGAGCCTCTCCGTCCAATCATGGTACGTATTACCAAGGTGCACACCGGTGGGGGTGACGCGGGTGAAACCTCTCTTGCCTCCGGCGAACGGGTTCCAAAAAATAATCCGCGCGTGGATCTCTACGGTACCATCGATGAACTCAATTCTGTAATCGGGATGGTCAGGGCCGAACTCGGTCGAGTTGACACACATCATGAAGACGGGGGGGCGCGAGCAACGGTTCGCGTAGTGAAAAATGCAGTAACTTCGAAAATCGCTTTGATTCAACAGGAGCTCTTTGATGTCGGGGGCGAGTGTGCCTTCACCCCTGATCAATTGCCTGATGCAATGACGGTGATTGGACAAGAACAGGCTGATCGACTCTGTTCTGAGATGGATGCTTGGACAGAAAATTTGGAGCCTTTGGAATCATTCATCCTACCAGCGGGTTCACCATTGATTGCTACAATGCACATCGCCCGTACGGTTACGAGAAGGGCTGAACGTGGGGCGATGAAATTGCGTGAACTCGAAGGGGTAGATGCAGTGCGAGACGTAGTGATTGCATATCTCAACCGTCTTTCGGATTGGTTCTTCGTTCTCAGCCGTTGGGTTGCAATGACCCTCGGTGAGGATGAAACTCTATGGGTGCCTCTCGGAAAGAGAAATCTCGACTAGGTTTCACGGCCCAAGGCTCGCAATTGTGCACGTGCACCACGCAATACCTCCTTGCTTTGCTCGAAATTCAACTGGTTCTCTGCGTCATCCCATTCAAGCCACATGAAATTTCGATGTTCGTGACTCAATGTAATCTCATATTGCTCGGTTTCTCCAATGAACCAGAATACTTCTTTTTCAATCTCTTTGCCTTTGCGAGAAAAGGTGTAGAATGTCCTCATTCTCCAACCGTCAAGCATGTCGACTTCTGAAATCCCCGTCTCCTCCTCCAATTCTCGTAAAGCTGTGCGTTGGTATGCGCCATCTTCCTCCTCGTAGTGGCCCTTTGGGAAACCCCAATGGCCCTGAGGATATTGCAGAAGGAGAACGCTGCCAAAATTGACGAGAACCACGCCGCAAGAGGTCTCCATGCTGCTTGAAAGGGCGTGGTCTACAAATTGCTTACGCATACACAGTGTGTTGTGTCGCCAACGCTAAGAGCGGGATGGGGTGAGCAACAACGCTTGGAGGAGGTCTGTTGGTCGACGTATCGAAGATGAAGATTGAACGAATTGTCGCAGATGGTGACCTAGATGGGTTACTATCGGCTGCAATCGTTCGCAGGGTTTGGGAGAATGTGCCCGTCCGATTCAGTCACCCAGCCGAGGTGCGAAGAGGCGATGTAGATGATTGGATGTCGAGAGGTACTGCAGTTCTGGACCTCCCATTCCACCCGATGTGTGGATTACACATTGATCATCATCTAACCAATAAGCCAACACCTGAACAAAAGGAAGCTGCAGCACGGGACGGTTGCAATATCGTTTGGGAAGAGGCTTTGAGTGCTGCACGTGTTTGTTTCAATACTTTCCAACACACCGTCGACCTTACTGATTTCGATCAATGGATGGAGATGGTTGACAAGCTGGACGGGGGGAAGGTGTCACGCGAGGAATTCATGTCAGAGAATCCGATTGTTTGGATTGGAAGAACAATCGATGCCACCGACGAACGCTATTGTCAGTCGTTGTTGGATCATATTGTCGATGGGGTTGGACCCAATGAATTGGCAAAAATCCCAATCGTCGATGAAAAGATCGGTCATTCAAAAGAGGAATTTAGGCATTTGCAAGCGATGCTGGATGAATGTTCAACCGTCGTCGACCGGATGGTGATCGTTCGCCTGGATGACAAGGGCATCAGAACCAATGGTTACCTCGTTACCGCTCACTTTGGAAACGAATGCGATGCCTGTATGATTATCCATGGTTTTGCAGAAAGTGGTGAGGATGAGGGAAGATGGCCCCTCTCCGCTTCATTTTACAGCAACTCATTTTTGCATGAAGAAGGGGGTTTGTTTGATTTGACTAGATTGGCAACCGCTTTCGATTTGGATGGGGGCGGGCATGCCAATGCTTGCGGTTGCAGAATTCAACCACTTAGCTCTTCAAAACAAACTGAAGTGCGTGAGGTTGAACGCGATGATATCGAACGCAATATTGAGGCATGGATGGCGAAGTGGTCCGAACGATCAAGACAATAATTGCATCAACCAAAGAAATCCTAAGAAAGCGTGCAAGCCGATGAGGATCATGATGGCATCAGATGCGCGTCCATGACGTTGCTTTTCAGCGGCCCAAGATTCTCCTGCGTTTCTCAAATCTCTGGCTTTTCTTCCTTTGCGCCACAGAATGGTGATGAGAATCAATCCAATGATGCCTCCGCCTGCATGCAATCCACCGGCGCCACTCGGCATCAAAGCGCCGGGAAATGTGGCATCTTCTGTGCGGATTCTATACAATGAATTGGCAAGGAAACCACAGATGACCACAACCCATGCAAGGATGTACAAACGCTCACCATCCCTCTCATGTGATTCGACTGCGTGCTTCCTTTCCTCCCCTTTGAGAAGGAGCCCACGTTGTCGCCAGCGATGCTGTCGAATCATCCAGCCTATGACACCCAACGCGATGATTGGATGGAGGAGAATGATGACCAAGTTGGTCGCGTCCATAACCCTCCGAGAAGAGAGTTACACTTCAGCGATGCGTTCATAGTAGTGGGGCGATGGCTGGAACCCCGCCGTAGGCGGGGGTGACGGAACTGGCTGATGAAGAAGACTACCTTCTCGAGTGTCTCGATGTTGCGGTCAAGGCCGGAGAGGCCCCCGAAAAGCGACGGCGTAAAGCCATGGATACCGCTGCTTGGGATCTATTGGAAAAATCTTGGAAAGGTTTGCTTCTAGTGGCACTGGATAAAGAAGAAATCGCTGGCAATGATTCTTCAAATCAAAGAGGCCGGAGGATGCGAGCGCGCGGTAGACGAGCCAGAGGGTCAACAACGAATGATTGGATCGAAGGGATGGATGGGCTGGTTTCATCGCACGCGCCCCCTGGCTATCGACTCTCAGCCATGTTGGTTCAAAGAGCCCGGCTGGGGGGAGAATGGAACGCTGCTTGGGATTCAGAACTAGAGAAGTTGCGGGATTCCTGTGCGGAGGGGATTCATCCCGTTTGGCCTCGTTTGGGGCGAGAAGCTCCGCTATTGGCTGAGATGCAATCCTATCCAGAAATCAGTCAATCTGAGGATGTGATAGCAGACCCAAGTGAATGGATTCTTTCGGCACGAATTGACCCCGCAGATCGGGTTGCTTTGGCTGAATGGCTGAAGATACCTATGCCCTTCCCCCTATCGGCTGATGTCAAAAGAGGGGTTCAGAGGTCTGTCGCCTCACTAGAATCCAAAGGAAAGTTCACAGGTTCTCCCAATGCATTCAAGCATTTGGAAGGAGATGCCGTCTTGATTTGCGTATTGGTCGAAATCTTCACTGGTGGGGACGGGGCTGAAGGAATGTTGTCCTCCTTGATTGAAGGAGACGGCGAGTTGGCGGAAGTCGCCAAAGATCAACTCGCACTGTTGCAGCTTCGTTCGGGTCAAATGGACGCTTGGAGTGATTGTCATGGTGCGAAGGGAGATGATGCACTCTCTGCCGCGATGCGATATGAATCTTGGATTAATGCACCCGACGACGCTGAATTATCATCTGATGAAATTCAGGAGGGGATTGAGTTGGTCAAGAATTCAGATGATCGGCGAACGCTCATGTGGTCTTTGGTAGCAGCACAAATTCAAGAAAGCAAATTCGAGGAGGCATCGCAGGTCCTATCTGACCTAAATCTGTCTGATTCAACTAGACTTCCTCTTGTCTTAAGTCTCATTGAAGCGCATGATGATGAGTCATTAATTACACGATTATTGGGGGAGATGCATCGCTTCGATCTCAAAGGGTTGGAATTGGTGATTCAAGCGGAAGCGGCGCCGCTTGAGGTCCGATTAAAGGCCACCACCGAAGCGCAAATTCGAGATGAATTTGATTGGAATCAATTTGAGGAAATGGCCTTAGACATTTATTCTGAATCTGGAGATGCAAATCGTATTGGTTCAATTTTGATGAAAATGGAGAATGGTGCAGCAAAACATCCGCATCGGACACTGTTGGTTCATCATTTGCTCTCAGGAAATGCGAATCAGGAATTGTGTAAATGGGCCCTAAGTGCAAGACCGATTGCAATTGAAGCCTTGACCAATGAGCCCAGTGGGGTGCTATCCGATACCTCAATTGAATTGGTCAAATTGTTGGAAGGAGCACCCGCCAATCTTACCTCAATAGGAAATAGAATAGGAAGCAACAGAAAAGCATTTCATTCATTCAAACAAACGATTCGGGCACTCGGCCCAGGTGGGGATGGATTGGTGCCCGCAGATCGAATCGATAGTCTTCAAAGCTCAATCAATAATTCTTCATTGAGTGGTGTTGAACTTCGACTCTTCTGTGCTGTATTGGATCAACTTCGATTCAACCAAGCCATTCGATTGCTTGACGATCACAGAGAACAAAGTACGAACTCAGCGATTTCAATCCTAGACAACATGGTTGGGAAAAACCCAAGCAAGAGAATTGTCGATTCAATAAGACAAGTGGTATTGGAACATGACAGTATTGCGATTCCAGCGTTTGCAGAATGGCATCGACTGCATGGTACATCACCTTCATGGACACAAATTATTCTTGCATCCATCGAAGAGAAAGAGGGGAAATATCTGGCAGCGGGCAGGTCTTTGCGTCGAGCCAGTACCGATTTGTCATTTAGTTTTGAAAATCGTGTCCGGTTGGCAAGACGCGCTCTAATCGCCTTTGCTCACGCAGGGAAATATTCTGAAGCCGTTGAGATGTTGGAATCTCAACAAGCGTTGCAATCTGCCATGACGGGGCTCTTCCAGTTGTATCTACATGTTTGTGATGATGCTGTACGTCAACAACCCGATGCCGCTCGAAGGAGATTGCTTGATTGGATCGCTGACACCGAAGTTGTATCAGAAGAAAATGTTGAGGGAGAGGTCATCGAAAGAGAACTAACGACTTACCCCTCAGATGAATTGGATTTACTGTATACCTATCCAAATTCTCGTGGTCTACCCAAGGATATGTGGCAAGGTAGGGTCCGCGCAGCGAAGCGAAATCTGACTAGTAACCGCCGTAGTCAGCGCAGTCAATTGGAAGACAGGTTTCAGCACCTGCTCGACGATGGGGCCTCTGTTCAGGAAATCGAAGGGGTCGCTGGGGAGGCTGCTTCCCTCAATCCAATTCAAGGGATGATAATGTTTGAAAGGGCCATGAATTCAGGGCAATTTTCAAACAACGAAATGAGGGCGTTACTGAGAAGTCAAAATGGTATCTTCCGTCTGAATGAAGAGGTGCTCCCAATTCGGGTACGTCGTAAATTGCGTCATCTTACACTGAAACCTTTGATCTTGGTCGACACCAACTTGCTCATCAACGCAGCGAAGGAAAAGATTGGCTTATTGCTCGACGAAGAAGGAGGTATTGAGACAAATGTTCAGGGTTCTTTCCACAGAACTGTTCTCTACAAATCCACAGCTGGAATGGTTGAGCTCATGATTCCTAGAGCGGCAGAAAGGGAATTCAGAAACATGATTGGTAATATCGAAAGGGTTCGTTCCCTATTCAATGACATCTGGATGAATGAGATTCACTGGGTCGAGAAGGTGACCGCAGCAGCACTCGAGAAAATTTGCACTGAAATCTTGGCTGATTACAACACGTGGCGCCCGACGGTGGAAACGAATCAAGAGGATGAAATCGCTACATTTGAGGAGAAAATGGCTGAATTCATGCGCGAACGTCAGAAAGTCTACCAAGACATTACTGACAGTAAGGCTTCACGCGATCCAAAGGCCCTCTCAAAGCGAACAAAAATTGGGAAGGATGCGATTTACCCTGAGCGGGGGGACCGCGACATCATGAGAGAGGCTGCAATGCTGGCGGAATCAATGTACAAAGGCATTGGAGCAATTCTTGTCGCTTCACAGGATTCGGATTTCCACATCCTTCATCGCTCTTTCGAAGGAGTGTTTGGTTTCGGCGTAGTCTGGAACGCACGTGAACTCAGCCAATGGGCTTGATTAC
>JBJLBW010000100.1:0-16812 GCA_045568015.1 Candidatus Poseidoniales archaeon
ACCAAGAAAGGAATTCCGCGAACTCCAAATCGACCAGGGGTCAATGGATTCACATCGGTGTTGACCTTTGCAATTGTGAGGTTGTCCCTTTCCGCAGCGATTTGATCGAGTACGGGTGCAATCATCTTACACGGGCCACACCAAGGGGCCCAAAAATCAACGAGAACCCACTCGTTTCCACTCGTTACCGCTTCAAAATCCGCATCCGTTGCTTCAATGAGATTGCCTGCCATATTGCCACCATTCACCGCGTTTTATTGGCGTCCTATCAACCTGATGTATCTCAATTCCACAGGTCAAGACTTGAGAACCGAGTCCCCCTCCCTGAATTCAGGGGCAGCCATATTGATCATCACTCCGAGTATTCTAACCGCGGACTTCTGCGAACTTGGAAAGACGATGGATGACGCCATTGCAGCGGGCATTGAGTGGATTCATCTCGATGTCATGGATGGCAACTGGGTTGTCAACCGAACCATCACATTCGGCCCGGCCCTCATCAAAAACATTCGAGAGCGTGTCGGCCCCGACGTCTTCGTCGATTGTCATCTAATGGTGACCAATGCCGAGGAAAATTGGGAACAGTATGTCGATGCAGGAGTCGACCTCGTCATCTTCCACGTAGAGGCGGTGAATGATATTCCAACACTCATCGACAATCTCCACGCGCGCGGGTGTCAGGCTGGTGCAGTACTCAACCCCGCGACACCAGCTTCTGCGATTCTACCCCACCTCGAAGAACTCGATTTGGTGCTCGTCATGAGTGTGGTTCCCGGCAAAGGTGGCCAATCATTCATGGCCGAGATGGAAGACAAGACTCGAGAATTCCGTGCAGCCATCGACGCTCAAATCGCATCTGGCGGCCGGGCAACAAAACTGATGATCGATGGTGGAATTAAAGCCCATAATGCAGCGCAGGTGGCCGATTGGGGCATTGAAGTGGCGGTGGTCGGTTCAGGATTAATCAACGACAAAGGCACCATAGCAGAGAATCTCGCGGAGATTCAAGAGGCTCTCGACGCCTGAAAAGGGTTCAAGAAGAGCGAACAGAAGGGAGTATCATGCCAAGTGTCGAGTGGATGGAGGACGAGGTCCGAAAGGCGGTTCCTGATGCGATTGAAATCACAGTTGTCGATTTGACCGGAGGCCAAGATCACTTCCACGTTCGTGTTGTAAGTCCCACCTTTGAGGGAATGCGCCCCCTACCCCGTCAACGAATTTTGTTGGGCCATTTCAAACCCTACATCCCATCTGAAGTTCACGCGCTAGACCTCAAATGTATGACACCCGAGCAAGCAGCAAATGACGACGGCGAAGTTTTCCACCCTCATCCAAATCGACGCAGTGATGCGGAATTTGTCGGCATCAACATCCGACCCAAGGAGGAATAAAAATGAGTGAATTCAATTGGACACCAGACGAAATTGCAGATATTGTGAACACCAACCGCCTCGTGCTTTTCATGAAAGGCACACCCGAAATGCCGCAGTGTGGATTTTCCAATCGCGCCGCCCAAGTGTTGAAGTCGCTTGAACAGCCATTTGTGAGCGTCAATGTCCTCAGTGATCCTCGAGCGATTCCAAATGTGTGCGAATGGGCAGATTTCCCAACGATGCCTCAAGTGTATGTCCATGGAGAACTCATCGGTGGTTCGGATATCGCACTGGAGATGTATGAATCCGGCGAACTTCAGGAGATGATCGCCGAAGGCGATACCGAATAGGTGAACTCGATGGCGGTCGAGACTGACCGTCGCGCAATGCTGATTGCTCTAACCGGCGCAGCTGTCATTTCATTCTCTCCAATATTTTACATCTATTCAAACACGAATCCATCCACTGGTGCATTTTTTCGAATGATCTACGCCTTACCGGTTCTAGCTTTACTCGCGTTCCTTGTTCGTAAGGCGGACACTCGCTCTTCACGAACCCGTTGGATGGCCGTTGGTGCAGGCCTATTGCTCGCACCGGATATGGTGGCATATCATATTTCGATGGACTTCGTTGGCATTGGTGTCGCAACGCTCATCGGTAATTCCCAGGTTATTCTCGTCACATTGGTGTCGTGGAAATTGTTTGGAGAAAAGCCCAACCCGGCGATTTTGTTTTCACTACCCATTGTCATGATCGGCCTCCTTCTAATCTCGGGAATTGCAGACTCTGAACCATACGGTGTAGATCCTGTGAAGGGCGTGATTTTTGGAATCGCGACCGCGATATTTTACACGACTTTCCTCATTGTATTCAGATACTGTAATCGGGAATTGGCCCCAGTATCTTCCGTTCAATTCGATGCCACAGCCGGTGCAGCCATCGGCCTTCTCATCCTCGGAATTCTTCCTCTGAGTAAAGTGGCGGTAGAACCTGTCGACTTCCAACCGACTTGGCCAGGTCATGGTTGGTTGATGTTGCTCGCTTTATTGTCTCAGGTGGGTGGATGGCTTGCAGTCGCCTATGCCTTACCACGATTACCAGCTGCTCACACCTCATTCGCGATACTTCTACAACCGGTTTTGACATTGATCTGGGGCTTTTTGATTCTCCAACAGGATGGCCATTCGACAAACCAATTGCTCGGTATTCTTCTGGTTCTAGGTGCTATTACTTCTGTGACAATCTATGGGTCTGCCACGACTGATGGTGAACCCCCTGAATGAAGCCGCCAAGCTTCAACGGTTGAAGCGAGCAAAACCACTACAGCGCCGACGATTGCAGCAAAAGCGGCTTGCTCAGCAGGGAAATTAGAATCAGGAATCAGAATCCAACACGCGATGAAATCTGCGACAATCCCTGACCACAGAAGCCCCGCGTATCTCAGTGGTTGCTCACTCACCTGAACCAATGTCAATGGTACGCTGGCGAAAAGTGCCAGAACCCAAGCGACGAGTAGCCATGAAAACACATCTGTTGCCTTGTCAGCATAATCTGGGAATACTGCATCCAGAGCTTCCATCCCAATCCATCCGCCAATGAAAAACCCTGGAATTGAGGCAATCCCGATCAGAACCGCTGCGCGTTTTGCGCGATACAACATTTTCTCTGCATCATTTCTGACCTCTCCAAACCACGATAGCATCACGGCACGTACAGAAAGAATAGGTGCATAACCAGCGATGAATGCGAGCCAAGCGATTTGGTAGACCTCGACGGAAACAGTGGTGGATAGTACCCCCAGCATCAATTTCTCAATGCGAACATTGGCGACCAGAGCGATCGCTGCCAACAAAAACGGCAAACCGAGATTGATTAGCGAGCGCCCTGTTGCCTTCGACGTTTCGATCTCAATTCCACCACTTGTTGTCGATAGGCGTCTCTCCCCCAATCTTACCGCGATTAACATGGCACCGAGTGGACCAAAGAAAGTGGCCAGAGCCAGAGCGATGGGGTGGGCTCCGAATTGCCATGCAGCCAGAACAATTCCAACTGCCGTCGCCCCACGATCAACGAAGCGAACAAGCGCCTCCTGTCGAGATTCACCCAATGCACGCAGAGCTGCTCGATGTGCATAGGTCAGGATCTGAACACAAGCAGAGAGTGCAAGAATGAGAGATGCCACAAGCCATGTTGTTGATTCCCCAATCCACATCCACCCAATGAATCCACCAAGTGCAATAATCGGAAGTGCAAACCGAACTTGAATTTGCAGACAGCGATGTACCAAATCATGCGCACCGGACCCCAATCTCTCGCCATCACGCCCGATGAGTGTAGGCAACCCAAGATCGACAATCGTCGCAGTCACATAGAATAAATCGAGAAGTAATACCCAACGTCCATAATCGCCATCGGTAAAGGTCTGAGTCAGAACGACATGAACTGCAATTCCAACCACGAGTGCAGCCATATCAGCGGCCGAGAGCCAAAGCGTATCGCGCTCAAGCCGAACCCTTCGACTCACCTCTTCACCTCGAGCAGCATTTGGTGTAGTGATTCTGTACACCGCTCCCAAGACATGCTCCGCTCCGCCTCCTCACGAGCCAATGCTCCCAGTCGCCGACGCTCCTCAAGAGGAAGTGCACTCAATGCATGTAGCGCTTTTTGGCAGTTCGAATCATCTCCAAGTGGAATCAAAGTAATCCACTCCGCATCCCGATAATGTTCCAAGCCGCTGACATCTGAAGCCACAACTGGCAATCCGGAAGCAGCATATTCAGCCACTTTCAGAGGCGATGCATGTTTCCAAACATCTCGATTTGGTAAATGAAGAACGCCAATATCTGCCGCCGCCAAACGCGATGTAACTTCACCAGGGCCTTCAACGCGGGTCATTTTCGATAGCCGTTGAGAATCATTCCCCTTTCCAAAGAGAAGGAGGTTAACCCCCATCTTTGCCAACCGATGAAGTTCTCGAGAACGGTCGAGTGAACCATGGCAAACAATCAGTGGTTTTTCGTTCATCTTTGCGGTTTCAAATGAGGGTAAATCTACTCCTGCTGGGACGATTGCAGATGGGCCACTCCAAGGCTGCGAAGATTCCATGTGCTTGCTTTTCACCGCCCGTCCAGAACTTTTTGAGCGTGCGATATTCCATGCTCTATCATACTGTTTTCTCTGCAGCCATCCAATGATACCTGACACCACAGGTGGGCTTCGATCCATGACAATCCACGGCAACCCTTTCTTTTCCAGAGTTTCAACCGCTCCCTCTACACCGGTCCATTCAACAATCGCTAGAGAAAATGATTGTAGATCAATGGATTGTAACTTAGACGAAACATTGCGAGTAAAACTACGGTGCCCCCTTCCAAGTGTACCTGATCTCTCAACCACATAATCCCCATCTGGACTCATGAATTCTACCTCCCATCCCCGTGCAGCAAGTGCAGATGAAATCCCGACTCGAGATGTAGCCGACAATTCAGATTGCTGTCGATGGGTGATCCAGAGGAGCTTCAATTGGTCACCTCATCGTACAATTTACCCCACATCGGCATCACATTTTCAAGCCTGTATTTTTCCGCTTCAACAGGTCCTGATGCAGCCATTTTACTCCATAGATCTCCGTCGAGCATCCTCTCCATCATCTCGGAATATGCAAGGGCATCAATCTCGACGATTTGACCAGATTCCGCGAAAACTCCTTCACTGGCCACTGAGGCTAAAACCGGCATACCACGCGCCATCGATTCGATTACAGACATCGATAATCCTTCCCATTTTGAAGGAGAGAGTAATGTGCCACAGGTGGACATCAGATGCTCTTTTTCAGCACCATCCACCCATCCATGCCCTATGATTCCCAATTCTTCGTGTTCGGTTCCTGTAAGGTGTAACGTGACATTCACTCCCTTTGCCCTCAGCATCCTTGTAGCATCCATCGCTACAGATTGCCCTTTCATCGGATTTGAGCGTCCCATCAAAAGAAACTGCCTTCGATCTCGTTCATCCGATACCGGTACATTTGGGACAGGGTTGGGAATCACACTCGATTCACCCAACCATGGGGACAATTTCTCTTGCCAACGCTCTGTCAAAACGACTGTGTGAAGTGTTGAGCAGACCCGATGAACCTCCGGCCCTCGCTCTTTGCAATGTCGATCAAAGTCGCCAGAGTGCAGTGATAGAATCACCGGCACATTGGCATTTTTCGAGATTTTGATTAGACCCATCTTGCGTTTCCATGACCAACGAGTTGCTGTGTGAATATGCACAACATCGACGTTTCCCCGATTCAGGCGGGCGGCCAATTCCTTCCGAACTTTCCACCACGCGCGCAAGACTGGGATCGCACCACCATCTGCATGACTCGCCATCATCTCAGCATTCCATCCATCGGGAGCGTTGGCTGCAAGGAGCTGGATTACAGCCCCCATCCCGCCTCTAGTATGAGAAGGCCCGACGTGAAGCACCGTACGCATCGCTTTCCCCCCGGACGGCACACGACGCATCTATCGGATGAAGGGCTCGCTGATGCAGTTCTCTACGGTGTGCTTATCGTTGGGCCTGTCAAGGGACCCATTGGAGAGGCCTATGATCGAGAGACTCGCTTTCCTCACAGTGCAGGTTGGAGCCACTCTCGCCGTCATCCTTCCATTGGCCATTCATTGGATGCTAAATCGAAAGTGGATGCGTTTGCCTCCTCCCTCTCCAGAGGCCTGTAAGGATGCTGATCTCCCCTTCCTTTGTATCGTGATTCCAGCTTGGAATGAGGGCAATGTCATCGAATCAAAGTTGAATGACACAATCGCGCAACGTTATCCGGAGTCGAAGCGTCGCATACTGCTGATCGACTCAGCCTCAACGGACGATACAGTATCGATTGCAAGAGATTGGAGTAAGTCGAACAAATGCAATATGGAAATCGTGGAAATGCCAGCCCGACTTGGGAAATCTGCAGCCATCAACCGGGCGATGCAAGAATTAACCGATGGTGACGAAGTATTCGTTATGACCGATGCTGAAGCGACATTGGAAGAGGGGGCACTTCGCCGTATTGGAAGGTGGATGAAGGACCCTTCAATCGGAGCGGTTTGCGGATGTATCAACGAGTCGGACCAGTCAACCTATCGAGGATGGTATCGTTGGTTCCGTTCAGGAGAATCTAGGGCCGATTCCACACCGATTTTTGAGGGTTCAATCGCTGCGTATCGGGCAAGTGCTTTACATCCGATTGAAGTTGGCGCGAATGCCGATGATTCACAACTCGCGGTGCTGGTTAGGAACGAAGGCTTGCGCACAATTTCCGACGAATCAATTCGTTTCTCCGAAGCCCCAATTACAGATTTGAAAGAGAGACACGAGAGAACGGTGAGAAGAGGCCAGGGACTGTCACGCCATTTCTGGAGACACAGGTCCGGCTGGTTTCGCAAGGGTCGGTGGGGCACGATTCTAGGTCTCAATGGATTACAGCACTCGATATCTCCATGGTTTGTTCTCATCGGTATATTCGCGGGTGTTGCTCATGCAACCACCGTATTGCTCATCGGTTGGTTTGGCGGAGAACCGATGCTGCTGGATCGGATCATGCTATTGTTAGATGCAGTTGTATTGGCCAGTCTCGGAGTTGGAGTTACAGGTTTGAGAGTTCCATTGTGTGCCTCAGCAGTTGCATTCCTGACCCAAAATCTACGTCTCGTCCAAGGCATGATCCTACTGCGTTTTGGACGTAGTTTGCATCAATGGGATGCAAGCAAATCAAATCGTCTTCGACGCTGAAACAAAAAAAAGCCCCCCGAGGGCGCCGAAGCGCCCTCGAGGGACAAGTGTGTTATCCTGGGTTGGTTACGAGCTATCGCAGTCTACTGAGTAGTCTCAGCTGACGGAGACGGAGTCGTCACCAGCAACTGCAGTGCCACGGTATGTGACGTACAGATCAATGGTTGTTGCTCCGTTTGCGATATCGCTTCCACTCTCTGAGAGGGTCAGGAATTCGCCTGTCTCCCAAAGTGCGTCATCGTTACCGTCCTGTGCGATAGAGCACTCCTGGTCGCCTGCAGTGCTGCAGTCGTAGGTGCTATCGCCAACGCTTAGCTTCATCACAACGAACGCCCAGTTTAGGTCGTCCTCAGCGTGCTGCCAGCGGACACTCATTAGAGTGTCGTCGGTTGCTTCGCTTGTTGATGCAGCTGCATCATCAGCAGTGTAGCTGTTGCGTGTGCCACTCTCTGGCTGGTCTGCAGCTAGGCTGTTTGCCCAGACGTACAGAACACCTGCCAGAACAACAGTGATCGCGACCATTAGGATGGTTGCGATAACAGGGCTAACTGCCTGCTCGTTCTTCATATCATTCTTCATTTCAATGTCCTCCATTTCCCCAGCGGGGATGGCGCTGCTATACCCCTCATCGGTATTAAGGTTCCCACCGCGCCGAATCGTGGAAACCGCTGTTTAATCGGTGCACTGCGAGATATTGGCAACTAGTACAAACAATTTGTGAACCCATTTCATAACATCTTCGAACCCATCAAAAAATCATTTTTTTAGATAATTTTTAGATCTGTATAAACCCCTTCCAGCCTATCGGCCGTAGTTCGTTAGGTGAACAGGGGCGAGAGACGCAGCGTAGAGGGGATGGGATGCACTCGACGAGTACCAATCGACCCTGTTCAGATAGTGGCTGCACCCGCAGCCGTATAATCATTGCCAAATCGCCGTTTAGAGCCAAAATAGAGGATTATCGGCCCTTTTATTCGATTGTCAGAATTTCAGCACCACCGTCAGTAATCCAAACCGTGTGCTCATATTGTCCAATCATACCACCATCTGTGCACCGCAGTGCTTGATATGTTTCAAGGAAGCGAATGCTCATCAATTTCTTGACCAAGGCGTTCCATTTGCGGATTCGACTTTCTTCATCTTCTTGTGGAAATGGCTTTTCCATCAAAGGAAATGCCCACCTTTCTGCAAAAGGAAGAGTACTGTACCTTTCTTCGATATAACGGGCCATCGTGGCGCCGAGCGGCTTCAATTTCTTCTTGGCAACAGCCTTCCGAATGGACACATCGCCCGTGACCCGATAGATGTTTGACGAGTGGCGGGGTGCGATATTTTCGACTTCACCAGTTTTCCCCGTGGTGTTGAAGGGCTCGATTGCAAAAATCCCACCAACGGGAACAGTTCCTTTGAATCCGGGATGATCGGCACCACATGCATAGGATGGTACCGAAGTTCCGGCATGTAAGTTGAACAGTTCTAACTGATGCCCACACAGATTTCGAATCGGTTGGAAGCCGGCATCGGTCGCGACTTGTTCAGCTGCTGCACCCACTTTGTGCCAAGGTGTTCCAGGATGCATTTGCTCTATGGATGCATCTCTGGCTTCTTTCGCAGCACGAATTTGATCGGTATGTTTCCCGCCGTTTCCAACTTCAATGGTCATCGCATTGTCTGCAATCGCCCCATGAATGTGAACACCAATGTCCAATTTCACCAAGTCTCCCTTCTTGAAAACAAGTTCCTCATCCCAGTCTTCAGGCGGTGTCTTCAGATGATCTGTAGTGTAATGTGCAGCTATATCGTTAACAGAAATGGTGCATGGGAATGCTGGTTTTCCACCATGGCGATGGATATAGCGTTCCGCTGATTCAATGACGTCGTGCCAATGGGCGCCCGCAACGACTTCGTCTTTAATCGCCTCAATGGTCCTGCGAGCGACGTGTCCGGCATCCCGCCAGTGTTTCATGTTCTCTGCATCGACCATGCTTGAATCTCCTCTGTGCGTACCTTTCCTTCTCTGATAACGGTCCAATCCGAATCTTGTAACGCGTCCCCGGAGACGTTCCATCTAATCAAGGTACTCGGTGCTCCACCTACACACTGACCTGGGAATGCAGCGGAGGACGGCAGGTTGAGAATTTCTGCTGCTTCAACACAATCTGAAGCGGGTGCCTCCCCACTTGGATTGGCGCTGGTCGCTGTCAGCGGCCCAGTTTCAGAGACAAGCTTCCTCGCGCGCGCGTCCGCGAGCACGCGTACTGCAACATTGTCGCCCCCCAAACGAGGGTCCAATGTTTCAATCGCTGGAAGGATCAATGTCAAAGCACCAGGTGGGAAAGAATCCAAGATATCCTGTGCTATGTCGGGTATTTCAACAAGATTTGCTGCTTGTTCCAAATCGCAAACTCCGAGACTTACAATTTTGGTTTCTGAACGATTCTTGATCTCGAAGAGCGAATCCAATGCATTTGGTGTTGGTAAGCAACCCAATGCTGGCAACGTCGTAGTCGGGTAGACAACTGGCAATCCCCCAAGCACTCGTTCAACAATGCCGGTGGGCAGTTCGACCGGGTCGACCATGGGCCCCCGATGACGTTCTGCACTTCAGAACTCCGCGAGCCAAACTTGCATATGCCGCTCTGCGATGGTTGCCGCAACATCTCGTTCCCCCGATTTCACCAGCAGTTTACCACTCGGGTACAACGTGATATCAGCCAACTCACTAGAGAACGTGCAACATAGGCGGTTTCGCAAAGTGCAATCCCAACCCTCAGCTTCAATTCTCGCGGTCACAATTTCGAGATCGATTTTGTCAATTTTTTCGGGAACAACGGTCCAAGCTGCACGACCACTGCACATCTCAAGGAGATAATCCTCACGGGACACCGCCGAACCCCCCTACCGCCATACGCCCCTCCAATTCTACAACATCTCTCGCCGCCTTTTTCGCCGCCCGTCGTTTTTGGATGGTCCAAAATATGAATACTAGGAAAAGGACCGTACAGACATTATTGAGATGAGGCCAATAGGTTTCAAACGTCTCCTCTGAAATCAACCCCGTGCCAAAAACAATCGCTTGTGCAACATCTTCCATGGTAACAATTTCCGGCAGACCAAAACGGGTCAATGCAGGGGCGATGATGTTGTCCCAAATGATAGGGAATGGGCCCAAAATCAATGCAACCCATCGCATACGTTTGACGATCGCGTAAGCCCTCCAGTGCGCCCGATATTGCTGTTCTCGTTTCTTGAGTTCATCCGGTATCATGTTGGCACCTCAGCTTGGTGGAGGCCCTGGTGGCTTTCCAGACCTTGATGCCGGCGCAGAAGGGGGTGGTCCCGGTGGACTTCCAGGAGGTCCTGCCAGCGGGGGCCCCGTAGGTGGCCCCGTAGGTGGCCCCGTGGGGGGACCAGTTGGTGGCCCAGTTGGTGGCCCGGTTGGTGGCCCGGTTGGTGCAGCAGGTGGCGCTGGTGCTGGTGCTGGTGCTGGTGCTGGTGCTGGTGCTGCTGGAGGGGCCGGCGCTTGTTGTGATGCCAAGAGCCCACCTGCAAAGGCGGCTTGCATAGGGTCATCTGAGGACGCATCCGTTACCAGCACAGGATCGTTTGAATCTTCGTCCTCCCCAAAACCATCCAATGCGGTTCCGAAGGCTGCAGCCAACGGATCACCTCCCGATACTTCCACGCTTGTCGCTGAGCGACTGGGAGAAGTAGGCTGTCGTTCTGGTCGAGGCGATGCAGCGATTCTCATTTCATTGGTAAAGGGCCCAAGCTCTATTGAACCGGGACCGGAATCGGTATTGTAATTGATTTTGAACAACCATGCCCCTGTATCTGCTGGCACCCAAAATTTCAGTTCGCCACCATCCCCAGATTCGATTCTTGAGGGCGAACCTCGTGGTTCTCCATGTGTTCCATCCATGGCGCGAATGTCCCCCTCAATATCCCACAAATCTCGTGTTGATTCATTTGAAACATCGATTGTAACCTCAAGAATATCCTCGTCATCATCGTCGATATCGTCGACAACAGCCCAGAGGGTCGCGGTGACACCACTGGATGAGACTGTCCGCTGCGCCATGATTCGTCGACACAACGCCGCTACTTGAATCCCGCTCTATTCAGCGCAGACTGTGACGTTTCGCAGGAGGCAGTGAATTTGCGACTACAACAATACTGGCACATGCGAGATCGATGCTTGACTGATGTGTATGCCTGCGGCGAATGTGCCTCCCGTCAATGAATAAGAAAATCACGTTGAAACCAGGCACCAGATAGCGCAATTTTGAGATTGAACGTTTTCCACAATCCATTCTATGCAATGGCTCCCCATCCTCACGCACAACAGCCAATCCAAACCAACGTTGCCCCAGCGAACGTCCCATACCATGAACGGTGTATTTGTGATAGAGATAATTTGAACCGAGAATAAGGACCCAATTGACCAATACAAAATACCACTCTGGTCCAATTAAAGCACCGAGGTTCCAAGCATATGCGATCCAAGATCCGGTTGCGATGACAAGAATTCCCATGACCACAGTGATGTCGAGTATGTAGGCGGAAATACGCTTCCAAAGCGGGGCCAATACAGTTCCCTCTGGAACCGGCCAGTGCCCCTCGCTTTCTTGTACGGCGATCTTGGCAAGTGTTGGTCCTTTACCATGAATTGAGATTGGGCTATCGTGGTTCATATCGTCCCTCCAATGGTTCCCGCGTCGATTGCCCTTAATGTTACATATGGAGGACGTGATACGCTTCTAGACCCCGTTCAGAAGCCCAATCACACCAGGATTCCCAACTGGAGTCATTCCTCAATGTGCGAGGGTGCCCGAGTAGAATCAATCCTCTGCGTGCTCGAGTAATGGCGACGTTCAACCTGCGTCGATCCGTAAGGAACCCCATTTCGCCCGCGTCATTTGCCCGAACAGCGGAGAGCACAATCACATCTTTCTCTCGTCCTTGATACCCGTCCACCGTCTTGATTTCCAGTCCATGGTAACGTTCGTGTTCTTCGCGACCACCTGCACTTTCAAACAGGTCATTCAACAATCTAACCTGACCACTATAGGGGGTCACAACGCCGATATCGGCGGGCGAAATGTCACCTCCTGAAAGCAGCATATCTACCACACGAACCGCCAATCCAGCCTCATCCATATTCTGCTTCGATGCACCATCCGGACTGGTATCTTCTGAACCTTCTACCGGAATAAATGCAACAGGGGCATCCCAGTCTGGCCAAACAAATCCAGCCGGAGCCGGTCTTTCTTCAGGAGAAACCCCATCTTCCAATTCCCCACCATAGAAGCGCTCACTCGGCCATTCTCTGATGACCGGGTGCATTCGATATTGAGTCGTGAGCATTGTTGATGGTGCACCTAGTGCGATGAGTCGCTCAAATAGTGAGCAAGAGAGCCCCTCTTGTTCGGCCCTTCGAGAAATCACGGTCGGTGGCAATTGGTGGTGATCTCCAACCATCACCACATGCCGAGCCCCTTTGGTGAGTGGGATCAACGATGCTGGTTCGGTGGCCTGTGTAGCTTCGTCCAGAAGTACAAGCGGAAATCGCCTTGAATCCAACAACAAACCCCCAGCACCAACACAGGTTGCACAAATGACTTGGGCATGCTCCAATATGTCGTCCCTCATTTGATTTTCAATTCGGCGAACATCCTTCCAACCCTTGTTGATATCTCGATGTGCCAAACCTTTCTCTTTGCCTTTGAGTGAGGGCAATCGCCGCATCGCATCTTCATTTAGTGAAATCAGCGTTTCGACATCCCCACGAAGATGATGTTCCGCCATTTGCGCAGCCATGGTCGCATCTCTCAACGCCTCACGAACCTTCACAGGTTGCCCGAGTCGGATCGCCTTGACACCTTGATCTAAGAGCCCTTCCAATAGATTGTCGACAGCAACATTGGAATCTGCTACAGCCAATATTGGCCCCGCTCCATTTCGGGCCCATGCTGCAAGAATCCGCACAGCGGTGTGCGTTTTTCCAGTCCCAGGAGGGCCCTGAATCAGTGATAAGCGATTTTGCATGGCCTTTGTGAAAGCCTCGGACTGTCTTGAATTGAGACTACCTGTATGACTCGCTTGTGCCGCAAGTCGTTTCTGTATACCACCGAGATTTGCTGGCCGGGACGAACTCCCTTCCATATCTCTGACTTGACCATAAAACAATTCTCGGAGCATCGTTGAACTTTCCTCGCTGAACAGCATTTCTAGTGCGTGCGCCATTCGATCGTGTGCGACGCGATTCGCACCCCGATCAAGACGCCATGTATCCGAGCGAATTTTTTGCGGCTGTTGGGTGACAACAATACGGATGAATTTACGCGAGCGTGACAACACAGTGCCTTCAATCACTTTCTCTTTGAGTGGATTATTTCTTGATAAAATCACGATATCTCCGTGCCGAAATCGATGATGGGGCAAGGCCTCACCACGGGTGAGCAATTTGACAATTCGTTCCCCGAATAGCCATCCATCATTTCGGCCTTCCAAGTCAAAGAGTGTGATTCCATTTTCAACCAAACGATCGCGACCCCATTTCTTCAATCGTTCCTCAACCGCAACCATTTCGTCTTCGAGTTCCCATTCGATGAGGCTGTTGAATTTTTCAAAGTGATCTTGAGAACGAGGGAAAGAAACCCCATCGCTTTCTTCATCACTTCCTTCGTTGGCAGAAGAACCCGCCGGAGGTCCGCGCTTGATACGGCGCACCTTCCCCTTCTTGTCTGCCATGATTGGGCCTGATACTTGGATACCTTTGGACCCTCCCACCCCTTCGTTGGCCCCTATAGGGCCAACTGTTTGAACAATCTAACCTTCAAGCGGGGGGTAGCGAATCTTATACAGGAATTGTGAGCGCCCTTGTCTTGGGTGGGGACATGTTTGGCCGCAAGCGGAAGAAACAGGCCGATGGCCAAATCTGTCCGTTGTGCCAATTGACGAATGCTGAAGATGCCCCTTCTTGCACTCGTTGTTACTACGAGTTTACCGTTGCCGCCCATCGCCAAACCGTTTCTGAAATTACCGAAGAAGAAAGTGGTGGTTTGTTTGATGCACTTCTTGAAGAAGAAGAAGAAAGGGATGATGATAGTCCACTTGTAGATTGGACAAGCCATTCATTTTCGATGGATGATATGACCGTCGAGGTATCGCCCTACGACGAGGAGGGGATGGTGGAAGTCGATCAATCCGTATCGATGGAACTTCAGTTCGACGCACCTCAACAGGTTGCTAGGGTGAAAGGAGAGAAGCAAGAGGAAGAAGAATATGTCCTCACTGCAGCCGATGCTCCCAAAAATATCACAAAATTCGATACTGGCGATGGTCCGGATTTAGCTTTCAAAGAAGAAGAGTATAGCGCCCCTGTTGTCAAACTCGTTGAAATGACAGAAAGCGAAGACATAGAGCCGGTTCAATCTGCATCATCAGTCTTGGATGAGGTTGAAGGGAATGGTGAAGTCGAACCCGCATCAATCCCTCAGCCCACAACTCCCATCGAACCGATTCAACCACCAGATGTCCCCTCCACTCCGGCGGTTCCTATGATTCCAGCCATTCCCTCAGTCCCTACAATTCCTGCAGTCCCAGTAGTTCCGGCAATCCCTGCTAAGGACACAGTTTCGGATTTCAACAAGGCTGAACCAATCAATGCTCCGACCCCCGCACCAGCTGGAATTTGGCCATGGCCTCAATCGGATGCTTGGGATGATGCCACAGTTCGCAAGACTCTACGAGATGCAATGGAATCCGCCAAGAGTGGAGATATTGACGCCTCAAAGAGAACATTGGTGACATTGGGTCCCCATCTGGGTGACCGTGTCGATCTCGTATTCCACGTCGGGGTTCTACTGAAGAAATTCCAACAGGAAGAAGTCATGCGGCGCATGATTGAGACTGCGCGCAGTCAACACCCTGATTCTCCAGAAGTCGCCAAAGCGGTCCAACACCTTCTTTCCTGAAGGCATAAGCCCCGCCTATACATGGCTCCTTTGTGCGTCCAATCGCAGAGGTTGTGTTCGATGAAAATCTGCGGTTGATTCCGTGTCACCCATCTCATCAATCGATCATACTTGAAGCGATGACTGAAAATCTTGCAGATATTGATCAGGCTATGCCTTGGTTGGATGTGGAAGACCCCCTCTCACCCCAGCTGGAACGATATTTACACGATGTTGAACGGTATGGTCGAGGCGGCTTGGCATATCATTGGACTGTGATTCATTCAGATGAGTTCGCAGGTCTAATTGCGTTAGACCACACATCCACATTAATTCAAGGGCACTGGAATTTGGGCTATTGGATTCGGCGAAGTTTCCAGCAAAAGAGATTGGCCAGCAAGTCGATTGATGCCATTCTAAATTGGATTGGTCGTGGTGGTTTGACCTCTGTTGAAATGGCAGTGAGTCCAGACAACATTGCCGGACTCCGAACCGTTGAATCCGCCGCCCGACGATGGAATGGATATCCATTGGATGAACAAATCGAGGCAGAGGTGTGTGGTGAACTCGTATCACACGATTGTTGGTTGATTCCTCGATTGCCGCTGGAGGGCTCCAAATGACAGCATGGTTGAGTGTTGACACAGACGATCTGATTCACCTACCATCAAATCGTGGCCACCCTCATCGCTCATCAGAACCGATGCCAAGTTGGCACACTCAGGGTTATCGTGCCTCGGAGCGATTGCTGGATGCCACGGACCGATTCATCGAATGGGCACAAGAGGGTCCACCAATCACCATATTCCTGATCGCCGAGCAACTCGACTGTCCAGATTTTACCAAACGAATGGATGCAATGCTGTTAATGTCGAATATATCGGTCGCTTGTCATGGTTGGGGCCATCGTTGTTGGTCTGCTTGGCCGGAAGACATTGAGACCTTTTCTCAAATGCTGGTCGCAGCAAGAGATCGAATCTCTGCCTATGCAGGGGAATCATGGCGCCCCTGGTTTCGAGCGCCGGGTGGATACGTTGAATCTTGGATGGCGGGACCATTGGCGGGTGCAGGATTCCGATTGGACTCCTCGGTAAACCCATCAAGGTGGGTCAATCGAAAAATGGGTGGTGATTGGTCGAAGGTCAAGCAATCAATGGAAGAATGTGGAGTCATTGAACGACCTTGGCTCACCACGACGATTGGACCTGCTTGCGGTCCCGCATTGAGTCTATTTCCATTCTCTCTTTTTGCAAAAGGTGCCTGGAAGAAAAATTCGAAATCGATCACAAGCAATCCCGAAAATGAGTCTTCGGCGGCGTTGTATTGGCATCTCTTGGATCACGGCCGGAAATCCGGTCGCTGGCAACCACCGATCTCTAGATTGACGTGACATCTTCGCGCTCAAATGCAACTTCAAAATCGTTGACAGCATCATCATAGATCTTGCTTTCGATTTCACCACGTCGAACCAGTGAAGACAGTGTCGCCAGCACAATGTGTTCAGCATCGATTTCGAAGAATCTTCGAAGCGCCTCGCGCGTATCTGAACGCCCAAAACCATCGGTACCAAGAACAACATAATCACCGCCAACCCACTGTCGAATTAAGTCGGGAACCGCCATCATATTGTCACTCACTGCAACGGTTGTTCCTACGCTATCGTCCAAGTGATCTGCAACCCATGATGAGCGTACATCCTC
>JBJLBW010000101.1:0-16785 GCA_045568015.1 Candidatus Poseidoniales archaeon
ATCTGGCATGGGGTATGAGAATCGAAGGAATCCGTTTTCCTTTAGATGCTTCATGAAATCCAGAAGCACTTGGCGCTGAGGGTGATGAACATGCCCAATCTCGCCGGATTGGTCGACCTCGAGGGTCGACATGATGTCACCTCAGTCCTCACGTCGCTGCATGTAGCGTGTGACGTAGCCTGCAATCCAGTTGCGCATGCGTTTGTTATCCACATCTGTGTATTGTTCGACAAGGACCTTGTTGTGGTCGAAGTCTGCGTTGAACTGATCCTTGAATTCCTCACAAAGGCGGATGGCGCGAATCTTGATGAATGACGGTCGAATGTTGCCCATTTTCTTCACTCCTCTACAAGTTTGACTTCAATCGGGAATCCCTCTTCCCGAGTTGCGACAACACGAATCTTACGTGGTGGCTTTTGGATTCCGCGAGCCCAGATGGCATGGTTGACCGCTTCGTCAATCCACAATTCCTCATCTTCTGTCACCTTCATGTGTCGAGTGACGTGCTTGCGGATTTCCTTCATCGCACGAGCGGCTCGCTGAGTTCGTGGAACAGCCCATGCAGCTCTTAGAGGGACGACCATTTCCTTTGTCTCAGCCATATTCATTCCTCTCAGCGTTGTAGTTTACTGCGTCGCCAGTGGTGACGCTTTGGATGTGTGGTGACCTTGCGGTTTGTTCGCATCATGACCCATACAGGTACACGACGGTTTTGCTTTGTCACCTTGTTAAGGCGCTTCTTCTTGGCGTAGGGCTTGTGGCGTGCCATGATACTCCCTCAGATTCTACGAATGGTTGTCTCCCGACGGTTGTTCTCAGAAAGGCCCTGCAAGATGCGCTTGAGCATCTCATCATCCACTGGGATGTTGATGCGGTTGGCCTGATGTAGTGTGAACAAATGTTGTTTTACTGTGGCTGCCAATTCTGGGTGGCCCAATTCAACACGAGCCAATCGATCTCGTGCTTCTGGAGTTAGGATGGTTCGCATGGCGGCAGCGATAATGCTCGCTTCTTCCTCGGCAGCTGCCTCTTGTGCTTCGGCCTGTATCTGTTGCTCGGCCTGGGCTTCGATTTGCTGTTGGATTTCAGCCTGACGTGCAGCGCGAATCTGTGCGAGTTCGTCATCTGCTGCCGACATCGTTTCACCCACAGTCTCCTCTCCATCAGTACTTTCCAAGTCCAGGATATGCTTCCTCGGCTTGTGGGCGAACTTCGTGTGCTACATCGTCAAGCAACTTTTGGCCGGCTGCGGTTAGAATTCGACCCATGTTGACCGTGCCCGCTGCATTGTGGCGAGCCGCGACCAATCCGGCGTCCTCGAGTTGTTGGAGTGATGATCGGATTACATGGCGGCTACCGGCGGTTGCACGGTTCGGTGCCGAACCCCGGTTTTTGGGACCTCCAAAGGCCTGTGAAAGATGATTGACACCGATGGGCCCCATGCGTCCAACCTTACGTAGAATCGCCGCACTGCGGAGTTGCCACCAATTGGTTTGGACGGGTGGTCGCTCCTTGTGGGCACCGGTTTTGACAAAGTCTGCCCATTCGGGCTGATCGATTCCATCAATGGCCTCCAAGCGTGCCGCTAGGGCAGGTATGAGAAGGTCGGCTGGAACATCGTAAAACGTGGTCATGAGAGGCACCTAAGCAAGTCGCCGACTTGCACCCCATATTTAACGCTGACCGCCCACCTACGGTGGGGTCTACCTTCAGGCCATTCTGCCAAGGTTCAAACAGTGTTTGCAATTGGGCGGTTTGATGAAGAAGGCGTTGGCCCAAAATCCGAACATGCTTCGGACCATGATTGGGCTTGGATTGACGCTTATTGTCATCCTTTCGTATGCGGTTTATGGTGCTACAATCGATTCATCATATTACATGTATCATACATCAAATGATAGTGTCGAACACGAGCCCAATGACCAAGGCTTGAGCGAAGAGAATACAACACAAATTTGGACATTTACAACCAATCGCTCGACAACTTGGTTGAACGTCACCATCGATGGTGTTGAGCAGGACGATGTGATTTCTGTTGGGGTTTCCGATGGCGTCTGGTATTATCACGAAATGTTGGGCGATGAGGATGCTGAGCGGTTTAGCTGCCGACAGACCGACGATCAAGCGTTTGAAGAATACAATGTTTGTACTGCTGCGCAGGTGCATAGTATCACTGCAGAAGAAACCGGACTGATGACCATTAGAGGGATTGTTTCTCCTGAATTACCGATGGGTGGCCTCGGCAGCCTGTATGCGGATTCACAACAGGAAGCGGAAGAGGCTGCCGCCGAATTGATTTCTTCGAACAATGGAACCAGAGTCTGGACCATCACACTGGAGAGCAGTGATGAAATCCACCCCTCGGAATATTCCCCTCTTGTGCAATCCACATCACATGAGTTGGAATTGGTCGAGCCGTTCAAGATCAACCCTGTTACCGAAATGCTGTGGTCTATTTCAGCTCTGATCGGGTGTTTTGCAATCGCACTTGTCATTCCCTTAACGATATATTTCGCAGCCCAAGCAAAGGAACGTCGAGAAGAGAAGATTCGGCAAACCGCATTGGAACAAACGACTGATGATTTGTGAGCCGGTCTTTAGACCGGTATGTTGATGAATTCGTGGAAATGGTGGGCATTCGAGGCGCATGCGTTTCCCATCCAACCTTCCCGCTGCCCGACTTGCGGTTCTGTTGGTGTCGCTCATGTTGGTTTCCTTCATCCCAACTTCGCATGCCACACAAGGTAGAGCCGGACCAGATGTCACTCCAACAGCAGCACTCGTGACCTATGTCAGCAGCACAGACCACAGTGACCACGCCGCGCTTTCATCCCAAGATCCCTCTTCCATCGGGATGAACCGCCCCGCCGATCTGTGGATTATTGACGGGATGCTTGGATTGGCACAACAGATTGAGGTCACTTTGGAAAATCAGGGAGATTCCGCTGCTGGAAGTTTCAATGTTGACATCGAAATCCTTCATGACGAATACTCTGACTTTATACTCCACTCGCATCGAGGTTCAGTGAATGCAATTGCGGCGGGAGGAAGCGCAACTGTCACGACCACTTGGACCCCTGACTATAGTGGGAACCACACCATTCGTGTGACGACCATGCTTTCGAATGATGCCAATACGAACAACGATATCGGCACTCGAAGTTTGACCATTGGCAACCTCTACGATCGGGCTGAATCTTCTACCAGTTGGACCCTGGGCAACAATTGGTATGTGTCCGATGAAGCTTCACTTAGTGGTACGAATTCATTCCACGTTGGTGGAACTACTTCGTCCTCTAACTATGGGAACAACTGGGATACATCCCTCACCAGCGCGACCTTCGACACCTCCGATGCACACAGCTCACCTACCCGTGGCATTGGCATCGGTTTCTTCTATACAGGGAGTTCGTGGTCCGGTAATCCACCCGCAGATAGTGGAGACGGCATGGATGTCGACGTCTGGGATGGAAGTTCATGGGTCCGCATTTCACCCGCCACAATCAGTGCCGATGTTGACACCGATTTCTCGCCCACCACCGGAGGGGGTAGCAGTTGGCTGATCTCCGTCAACCAAGTTGGAAACGCGGTCGTCCCTTACTGGGGAATGCCTGCAAGTGCAATGAATAGCCAATTCAAGTTCAGAATCAATTTCCACTCCAACGCTGCAGGTACGAATATAGGGCACTGGGTCGAAGATATTG
Organism: Candidatus Poseidoniales archaeon; assembly: GCA_045568015.1. Classification (GTDB taxonomy): domain Archaea; phylum Thermoplasmatota; class Poseidoniia; order Poseidoniales; family Thalassarchaeaceae; genus MGIIb-P. The sequence goes on from JBJLBW010000101.1 coordinate 3,705, forward strand.
TGATGTTTTACGATCAAAAGGCAAGGGCAGATGAATTCGCGCTCGGTGTTAGCGCAGGAACCAGTGGCCATGCGCAGGCTGGCGAGTGGGCTGAAACAACAGTCAGCTTATCCAATTCTGGTAACCTGTCTGACTCTGTTGCACTTAGTGTTACAAATCTACCCAATGGGTGGAACCACAGATTCCAACATATGACGGGGTCACAAATCCAAGATGGTGCCCGAATTGATTTGGCCAAAGGTGAGACACGAACTGTGAAACTCCTCGTCCAACCTTCGGAAGGTTCTCCAATGGGTTCCACCAGTGTGAATGTGCACGCTCACAGTATGGAATCATCCGTTTCGGCTACGACCAGTGCATCCTTCATCGTCGACCCGGGCTATCAGCCTGCATGGGTGGAACAAGATCCTGGATTCCCTTGTGCACCTGGCAATGCCTGTGATTTTGAAATTACACTTCGCAATGATGGGGATGGCCAAGATACCTTCTCCCTCTCCTCAAATCCAGTGCTCAATCAAGATGGTTGGACATTTGGACTCAAGTGGGACCAACCAACCATGGTTACCGTTCCACAAGGTGGTACTGAAACGGTCACAATCACAGCGAACTTAGCGCAAGATGCACTGCCTGGAATGCGGGCCAATACGGCGTTCACCGCAGTCAGTCAGGCCGACCCTGACAAATCAGCGACGATGCGCGCCAATGTGACAGCTTCAATGGTTTCGAGTGGTGGAGTGGGTGTCAATCCAAACGATGCACCCGAAGACGGTTGGTGGATCTCACCGGGTGAATCTATCACTGTCCCATTCACGATCTGGAACAATGCGACACAGCAGGATAGTTACTCATTTTCATTCGATTCTACGGGTGTTTTCGGCTGGACGATCGAGTTGTTGTCATCAGAGTCGGTGATTATTGGCCCTGGCAGTAATGCGAGGGTTCTCGTTTCATTTACCGCACCAGAAAATGCTCAATCCAATGACCCGGGGCCGATTGTAACCCCACATGCCATCTCTACTGAATCGGGCATGTCAGGGACTGAAGAGGTGTTCTCTGGAATCAGGGTGCGCCAATTACACGATGTTACATTGTCAATGGTTACGCCTGAATTGGACATCATTCCAGGACAACCAAACGAGGTTCCATTTGAGGTTGAGAACCTCGGCAATGGTGCAGAGAATATCATTTTCGATTTACAAGCCCCATCAGGGTGGACATGGTGGGTTGAATTCAACAGCGCCATCATCACTGGGCCACTGAGTCTATCGACAATCTATGATGGCAATAGTGCAGCATTGGGTTCACTTTGGGTTGAGGTGCCAGGCAATGAAGACCCTGGCCAAGTTTTCGACTTGACATTCACCGCATCTTCGATCGTTGGAGAGGATGCAACACCAGAGGATTCGACATTCATGTGGCAATATCGAACCCAGATGACTGCCATACCTGAAATTAGCGAGTTTGAGGCGGAAGAGGTATCGCTTTGGTTGGGACAGAGTGAATCATGGATTCTATCTCTGCAAAACTCAGGCAATACATATGACAGTAGTATGAGACTGCGAGTCACATCTGACAAGAATGTCCCTGGCATGGTTGTCCAAGTTGTCACAACACGCGGGACGGGGCAACTGAATGGCTGGATCGATGTGCCCATGGGACCAGGTGGTATTGAAGAGGTCATTGTTGTCTTCGAATCGCTGGAGAATTTCCCACTTGGAGAAGCCATCCGCCTATCGGTTGAGGTCGAAGGGGGGCAGATTACCAATCAAGATTCGATTCAATCTCTTTCCACTGACGTTCTCGTCACCGTCGATCAAAAGCGCAGTGTGGTTGCAGTGTGGAACCTAGATTCTACAGTATTGCATAACGCTGGTGAGATGAGTACATTCCAAATCAATGTTACAACAGACTCTACAATGGCGGTGACCGTGACTTTGAACAGCACAGTGCCCGAGTCTGTGTTCTTGGATTGTCGGCCTCGGACACAAGAGGGTAATGTTGTCGTGTTTATGCCCGAATCTAGCCCCGGCCCAGCCCAAACTGCAACCATCGATTGTGACATCTCTCTCGAAGCGGATGAGCGGGCGCGAACCGTCCTTTTCGAAGTGACAGATGATCAGGGTGAATTGGTATGGGAGAGTGGTCCAGTACACCTGAAAACGGAGCAAATCGAAGAGTCTGGTGGCTTTGCTGGTTTGGGTAGCGCCACAATGCTCGCCGGTGGAATTATCGGTGGAATCGTGTTCATTTCATTCTTCATTTACATGACTGCACTCATTCTGCGTCGCCGGCGAAAGTTGGATGAAATTGAGGACCTAGATGAGGATGAAATCCCCACATATGGTGCTGCTGTCGAGACCACTCCTGCAGTAGCGGTTCAACAACCATCACCTGTCGTCCAAGCCGCAGCACAGGCCCCTCCGGGTCCGATGCCAGGGGCGCCCGGGCCCATGCCTGTTGCAGCACCTGTCCAGCAGGTTGTAGCTCCAGTGGCCGAGCCCTCGCCTGCAGACTATACAGATGAGCAATTGCGAGCCTCAGGCTGGAATGATCAACAGATTCTCGAATTGCGAGGAGTACCCACCGCAACGGTCACGGATGCATTCGAATCCCTAGGTGCAAGTCAACAGCAAGATGTGACACAGAGTGAATCCACATTACCTGCGTTCAACTGTATCGTAACCGGACAAGTTCTGACTGCCACAGATGCATGGTGGCAATGCTCGGGCTGCGGTGGATTTTCGGCTGCATCGGCTATTGCACAATACACGCATTGTCCAAATTGCAACATGGAAAGATGATTATTCCCAGTCCAATCCCAATTTTTCATCTGGTGGCGGCAATTCACCACTTGGATCGTGACCAGGACCACTTTCCCAGTCCCCCTCGAATGGATTCTTTGACAAACCAATGAGACCCAATTGGTTGAAGCGGGTCAGTGCAGCCTCGGTTCGCTCGGCGACCGGAGCGATTCTCTCATGGTATGTTGAATCCATCAACTCACAGATTTCTTCGAAGCTACGGTGACCGTCACAAAGCTCCCAGAGAAGGCTGTTCATGTCATCGAGTGGGCGCCGCAATTCGTTGGGCGCCCGAAACAAACGGGCCAGCAAACCTTCCAACCTGCGGAAACGCTTGGGGTGGCGGATGACGACGAAACGACCGGTGACACCTTCCAACTCGGGATGCGGTCCAACGGGCCCCCTTAGACCCCACCAAACAGGCAGGCGAACAGGGTAGGCTCCACTTAGTTCACTCATTCAAAACCCTCAGATGTCCATGGTAAGTGTCCAACCCAGTAAGGAAAGCATGCAAGCAATCCCGGTAAAGGCACAAAATCGCATCAAATCATCGCGTTCGGTGAAATTTCGCAGGTACCATGTCGCCACACCTAGAATTGAGCAGGCCGACATCAGTAACCACCACCCGTCCGGCATGGCCCGGGCTACAACATCCCCCTCATTGGGATGTCGCCTAAAATCGGTATTTTCCCCTGCTATCGGTGCTGTTCTTTATCGTAGGAACGATGCCACGACATCATGTGCTTGGCAAAGTAGACGAGATGTTGGTCCGATTTTCCCGTTTGTTCGGGACGGGGATACACTCGGCATTTAGCCAACATGCAGCGCTGCTATTCTCTTTTGCAGTCATCCATGCAATCGCATTCTATCTGACATCCATTTTTGCTTGGATTGTGTTGTGGCTTGGCTTTCTCGGAGTCTTAGGAGTCGGGCGTGCTTGGGTTGCAAATGAGAAATTGAGGACTCGAATCGCGCGTAAATTATCAGATGCTGACCCGGATGAGTTACCTGACCTCAGAGTGAGTGCTTTGCTCTCGTCACTCCAATTGTTTATCATCATCCCATTGCTCATGAAATCGAGTCATGAAATGTTCGGACTCTACCTCGTTCCCGAGGATGCGACAATCTTTGATTGGATGTTATTGGGTGTGGATTTGTTGTTTAGATCCATTTTAGATTGGTCGGAAATTTATGGAGTGAAAATGAGTGCGATCGAGTTGGATTCCATCGGTGGGAGGCATCTGGTCATGGCCTTCTTGCTCACGATTGATTTCATCCTGATTCAAGGCATTGTGCGCATATTTTCGATTCGCAGAACGATATCCGAGGGGGTTGCGGCCGCAGTTCGAGATCCTGAAATGGCCTACAGACTCGGTAGCCGAGCGGTACCCAGTTTGCTCGAAATGTTAGATGACCCATCGGTCACGGGACAAGATTGTCAGCACGTTATTGAAGCGTTGGCTGTGCTCCGTGAACAGCGTGCATGCGACTCGATTATCGAGAGGTTTGATGATGATGAAACTCACACCACCGCTGTTGCAGCAATGGTTGCAATCGGCCATTTACCACCACTTATAGAAGCGCTATCTTCACCAAATCAGCATACGAGGAAAGGTGCGCTTGCTGCCGTCAAGCGCCTGGCCAACCCTGATGCCATCCCTGCACTGCAATCTGCTATGGAAGACGCTGATGTCGATGAGCGCGAAAAAATTGTGCGCGCCTTCGGATCAATCGGTTTGGAGGCCCATTCACATCTGTTTGCAGCGCTTTCCGATTCTGAAAAGGGTGTACAATTGGCGGCGCTCCAAGGTTTGGCCCTCGATCGTAGTGAGGCCTTGATGATGAAATTGATCAGCATGGCTGAACACCCTGACCCTGATGTTCGATTGGCAGCTGTTGATGCCATGCAGAGATTTTCCGATGGCAGGGTCGTCGTACCTCTCGCCTCAGCTCTAGAGGATATGGATGCCCGAGTGTCCAGACAGGCGAGGCGAAGTCTCGATCATCTGGAATCGGTCGTCGCCCGCAAAGATACTTCGTCGGACCAATGATCCATTTCGTTCAGTGTTCGAGAAACGTTCACTGCCTCGCCCTCTGTCCACCAATCAACTGCGATGAATGTTGGTCGTGAGCCATGCATTTCCCAACACTCAATTGAACGATTCAGGAGAAAATCATACGCATTTACAATCGGTGCTCGTTGATAATCGGTCAGACCAGATTCCAGTGCCAACCAGTTGTTCAAGTGCCACACGGGTTGATTTGAATCACCTCTGAGAACATCACAAGTCATGCCTTCAGGGGATTGGTCACCGTAATTTGTCGTCCAACCGTGTTCCGTGAAACTGTGTAGAAATGGGTAGTTTTCATCTGATGAACCCTCGACGAAAACCACTAGATTATGGCCGCTGTCAACCATTCTTCTAAGCGTGGGCCATGGCTCATTTAGATTCTGGATGTGTGCGTGTTCAATTAAACCACTTTCTTCCAGAATGTATTCGAGATGACCGTATGGGACATAGACCTCTAACAAGAGAGTCACTACATCACTAGTGGATTCGTTCATCTTTGAGTGCAATTGTGAAAGCAATTCGACAGCGTTGTGACTTCCATGGACACAGGGGTGGATTCCCGTATCATACGACCCATGACAAAATGACGTATTGACAAGTTCTTCCGAATATCGCGAGTGGTGGACATCCATCATGAATGCACGAAATCCTGCATCCCATTGCAGGCTGATGTTTTCTCTGTGATTGGCAGCGAGATAATTGAATCCATCATCAAGAGTTGAGTGGGCATTGTGTGTCTCTGGGAATGAGACATCCGTGTATGCTTTGTCGCAATTTTCAACTGAACCGTTACAGGGTTCACCTGACAAATTCTCCTGCTTTAATCCGTCCAGTGAGGGGGTTAGGACCATCATGAAAACCGCCAATATGAGGGCAATGCCTCTGAGGTCGGAATTGGAACTCAAGTGATTCGACCACCGAAAAATCAGCGAGCTAAATTATCGATCATCGCCTCGATGGTTTCTGGATTGACTTCCTTATTCTTGCCGGAGAGGCAAGCACGACCGATGACGTCGGCACCGATGTAGGAAAATTGTTGCCTCATTGCCATAATGACGTGAGCACCGCCACCACCACTGTGTGTCGCTAGGCCGACCGGTTTTCCAGTGCACAACGCACGGAAATCTTGCCAAGCCATCGAGGTCGACATCCAAGCGATTGCATTGTTCAAGGTTGGAGGCATCGAACCATTGTATTCAGGGGCGATTACAATCCACGCGTCCGCTTCTGTCATCGATGAAATGAAATCCGAGATGTCCGGTGCGCTTTCAGGATCCTTAGATCGAGCCATGGTAAACATGGGCAAATCAATTTCTGCTAGATCAACAACCTCAGCAGCATGTCCCTTTTCTGAAGCGGTCGAAGCGAACGTATCCGCAAGTTCTCGGTTCGTACCTGATGTTGCTGTCATGATTAGGAAGCGTGCCATATGACTGCGAGTGGTGTTGGATTCTTGAAGTTGTGCCGACACTATCGACCCTATGGGTCGCAACCATCGACAGCGAATGCTTATGCGTAGAACGCTGGCGTCAGAATATGGGTCAAGGCCATGCCAGAGCACGGACACGAGGTATGTCCACACTGTGAAGCGCAACTGGAAGGGGCTGAAGCAACGTGCCCTGCTTGTTCAGGACCCCTATTTGGAATCGCACCAATTTCAAGGGAAGTTGTTCCCGAATCCGTCGATTCAGGAGTGACGACGATTGACAATGTTGCAGTCCCAACATACACGCCACCACCGAGCGACGCACCACCCACACCCACCGCACAAACCACCACTTCTCCTGTTGAAGAAGAGGCACCAGAGCTGACTGTAGGGGATTTGGTTCAGCGTGGCGAAATGCTGGGAATCGAAGGACGGCACGGAGAGGCTCTTGCTCTATTCAATCAAGCAATTTCAATGGATCCAAATGACCACATGGCGTGGTTCAACCGCGGTGTGATGAGTGAGGCTACCGGTGATGTTCAAGATGCTGTCAAAGCCTTCCGAATCGCGCTTGACAATAGTCCAGGTCATGGGGCTGCAAGTGCGAACCTTGCTGTTCTATTGCAGAGAATGGGTCACCCTGAAGATGCTGCCCAGCATGCACAAAATGGGCTGATTGCTTTCCCTGGTCACCCTGCGCTCATCGAGATTGTCAACTCGGCTGGAGCCGCTGTACCTGTTACGCCCATCGCTGTAGATGAGGTTGCTGAGGAAGTGGTGGAAATGACCACTGCTGAAGAACCGGTGGCTGAACCAGAACAGACATGGGTCGAGCCACTTGGGAACGTGAAACCGGTGGATTCACACCCTGCAGCCGCCCATGCCGACCAGCCCGTTCAAACTGCACCGCAGCCATCTGGAATCGATTTGGAAGCATTGGCCGAAGCTGCCACTGCGATGATTAAAGCTGGTGATGCGGCTGGTGCTCTTGAGTCACTCCGACCTCACCTACCCGAAGCTGCAGCAGAGCATCCAGGTTGCTGGAAGGTTGCGGCTGGAGCCATGGCCAGACTCGACCTTTCTGAAGCGGCTATGAACGCCTTCGAATATGCTTTGGACCTCAACGCAAATGATGCATCTGCTTGGTTCAACCTAGGAGCACTTAGGCGCCGTGGAGGGGATACAGCAGGTGCAATGGATTGCTTCCAGAGTGCCATCAATTTGGATCGAAATTACGTCAAGGCCGCCAACGGATTGGCCTTAGCAGCAATGGAGTTGGGGCAAATTGAAACGGCATTGGGTGGATTCAGATCTCTGCTCGCCCTTGATCCATCCCATGCGAGTGGAGTTGTTTTTGCTGAATTGTTGATCGATTTGGCTGAAGGCGAGGGGCGGATCCTTGAATTGGATGCGAACCTACCGAGAACACTCCCCGCTGGACCGGACATGGCAAAAGAGGCACTGCAATTTTTGGCTGAAATGGATATCCGACTGCGTGCGCGTGCCAGTAGTATTGTTGGTGAACATGCAGAGTCCGTCACACTTTGGAAGGGGTTGCTTGAAACAAACAAAGAGGATGCTAGCCTATGGCTGGGCCTTGCTCGTTCACTCAGTGCGGCCGGAAGTGAAGACAAAGCCGCTGCATGTCGAGAGAAAGCACGCGGTTTGGGCGCCGATGTCTCGGAACCTGCACCACAACCCGCCGTTGTAGAGGAGCCACTCCAGCAGCCCGTATCTGATGAAATTCCTGCGGTTGGTTCCGAGGAGGAAAATGCGAGCGAGGCGGAAGACCCGTGGGCTGCATTTTCGAGGGTTGATGAAGAAGTAGAGGAAGTAGAACAAATCTCTACAGAGGAAATTATCGCTCATGAAGCTGCCTTAGACACGATCCAAGAGCCTGAACCGGTAGAATATGAGCCCGTCAGTCAAGAAGTGGATTTGGCCGCAGCAGCACTTGAAGCACAGTCGGGGATCATGGACATTCCAGAGGTGCAAGCGGATTCCTCAAGTGTTGCAAATCAAGATATTGAGTGGTACAACAAGGGCATTGAGTTGCTCAACAAGGATCGCCACAAGGAGGCCTTATCCTGCTTTGACCGGGCATTGCCTTCGTTCAAGGATGACAAAGCGATGGCCATCAAAATCCTCAATGGACGAGGAAATTGTTTCTACTATCTGAACCAATACAAAGAAGCCATCGAAAATTACTACAAAGCCTTCGGAATCGACAAGGCTTTGACAACAGGGAATGCACTCTACAACATGGGTACTGCCTATGCAGAACTTGAATCGTATGACAATGCAATCCACTGCTTCAACCAATCGATGGGCAAGGATGTTGGCGAGTCTCTGAAGGGCGAAAACAAGAAACGGGCAAAGGAACAAATCCGTCGGTGCAAATTGCTGTTGAAAGAGCAGAAAAAGCGGGCTGCGTGACATTTCCTCTGTTTTCATTGATTTTTTGTGTATGGATGGGTTTATCCCCTAACACGTTCATACAAGCATATGGCAACAGAAGCGGGCAGCGACGTCATCGGTCGACTCGGTGGCAAAGATTTGAATCAAGATGGAAGGATTATCAATCTCGTAGTCGTTGGTTCCAGCCGATTTTACGACTATTCTATTGTTGAAGAAGCGATGGATGAATGGGCTGCTGATGAGGCCAACCCAGATCTCATCATTACAGGTGGTGCCAGTGGAGTAGATTACCTCGCTGAAAGGTGGGCAGATAACAACAACGTCGCATTCGCTGTTTTTTCCGAAGAATGGAATGCACCTCGTGTGGGACTTGAAGACGAAGGGCGCGATGCAGCCCCAACATCACTCACGAACCAGTTACTCGAAGCGGCAACCCACGTCTTGGCGTTTCCATCGCAGACCAGCAAGTGGACAACCGTTGTCATCGCGATGGCTGAAGCCATGGGACTTCCTGTAAAAGTCGTCCCAATTGAATAGTGATGCTCCGACAGGGCCATGAAGCGTCACCGCACACGCTCTTGCATGGAGGAGCGTGTGGCTGCCCAACGAGTGGTGGGTGGTAAAGCACATCCACTCGAGGAAACCGTCGCTGTCGAAGAGCCCCTTGAGATTCACATCAATGGCCAACCTTGGATTACAACCATGCGAACACCCGGGCACGATCGGGAGTTGGCACTGGGTTTACTATACTCAGAAGGCTTGCTCGCAGATATTGTCGATTTGGATGAAATTCGTGTTGAAGAAAATGTAGTCTTAGTTGACGGGCAGATATCCATTGATGGGCACACGAGGGGGTTCGTGCGCTCAAGTTCATGCGGAGTCTGTGGCCGGGCATCGCTCGATGCGGTCATGGCTCGGCATCCCCCTGCCATCTCACCCGACGGGTTCACCATTGGCGAGTCGACTGTGGAGGTCATGTTGCAGCGCCTGCGGTCGATGCAATCCGTTTTCGATACAACCGGTGGGGTTCACGCTGTCGCCCTTTTTGATGAAAATACCGAGATTACCGACCTCGCTGAAGATGTAGGGCGACACAATGCAATGGACAAAATCATTGGGCGTTCGCTCACACAAATGCCGCTTTCAAATCACGGATTTTTATTGAGCGGAAGAGTCTCTTTCGAAATGGTTCAGAAGGCTGTAATGGCTGGATCGCCCTGTATTATTGCCATCGGTGCGCCGACGACCCTTGCAATCGATTTGGCAAGGCAGCACGGGATTACACTGATCGGTTTTGCCAGAGATTTGCGATTCAATGTTTACACTGGTTCATGGCGATTACGGGATTAAGGGAGTGTTTGGAATGCGAGAAGGTGTCAAGTCCCAACCGCCCATTGAAGTTGAGAAACTGAAAATCCGTAAACCGAAAACAGTCGCTGCCGGAATTACTGGTGTGACAAAGTCATTCAAAATCGGTTTTTCCGAGGCGGGTTTCTCTCGTACGATGAAGACGATGCGAACGGTCAACCGCTTTGATGGGTATGATTGCCCTGGTTGTGCTTGGCCAGATCCAGACAATCACCGTTCGGGATTTGAATTCTGTGAAAATGGTGCAAAGGCGTTCGCCACTGAGGCGACGAAAAAGCGTCTAACACCGAATTTGCTGTCCTCAAAAACCGTCCAAGAATGGTCTCAATGTTCCGACATGGAATTGGATAAATTAGGCAGAATTACACATCCGATGATCCTTGAACAGGGTTCAAACACTTACCAACCGATTGACTGGGTGGATGCATTTTCCATGATTGCTGAAGCGGCTGAGAATATCAGCAATCCAAACGAGGTTGTTCTCTACACATCTGGGAGAGCGTCCAATGAGGCTGCATTTCTATGGGGCACGTTGGCGCGTCAAATGGGCACAAACAACCTACCAGATTGTAGCAATATGTGTCACGAATCAAGTGGTGTGGGATTGTCTGGATCAATCGGGATCGGTAAAGGTACTGTGCGCTTAGAATGCTTTGATGTTGCAGATTTGGTTTTGGTCATCGGTCAAAATCCCGGTACTAACCACCCCCGGATGTTGTCAGCTTTGGCGAATACAAAGCGGAATGGGGGGTCGGTCATCAGCATCAACCCATTGATGGAAACGGGCCTGAACAGATTCAAGCATCCACAAGAAATCATTCGACTACTCGGCCGAGGGACTCCAATCGCCGATGAACACTACCCCGTTCGCATTGGTGGCGATCAAGCACTACTCCAAGGCATTGCCAAAGTGATTCTGGCCGAAGGCGATTTGGATTGGAAATTCATTGACGAACACACCGAAGGATTTGAACAATGGAAATCTCACATTACGGCCACATCTTGGGATGAAATCGTTACCCAGAGTGGAATCGAGCAGTTTCGCATCGAGACTTTGGGCAAAGCGGTTTCAAAATCGAAGAGATTGATTATTTGCTGGGCAATGGGCATCACACAGCATGAAAATGCCGTTGCGACTATTCAAGAAGCAACCAATATATTGCTTGCAGGAGGCCACTTTGGCAAACCTGGTGCAGGCGCTTGCCCAGTCAGGGGACACTCAAATGTCCAGGGCGACCGGACAGTTGGAATCAATCACCATCCAGCGCCTTCTTTCCTTGAGGCGTGCGAGAAAATTACAGGAATACAGATGCCCCGCGAACCGGGCTACGATAGTGTAGAATTCGTACGGGCTGCTCGAGACGGAAATGTGCGACTTTTCATGGCGCTAGGTGGGAACATACTCTCAGCGATGTCAGATACTGAAGAAGTTGCGAAAGCGTTGGGTGAAATCGATTTGACCGTGCAAATATCGACTAAACTCAATCGAAGTCATCTTGTGACTGGGCACCGTGCTCTGATCTTGCCATGCTTGGGTCGTACCGAAATCGATCCTGCTGGATTTGTCACCGTTGAGAACTCGATGGGGGTCGTTCATTCATCAACCGGGAAACTACCCCCTGCATCCACACACCTTCTCAGCGAACCAGCCATCATTTGCAACATTGGAGCGAAATGCTTCGGCCAAGAGCCGTTCGATTGGTTGTCATTTTGCAGTGACCATGATGTGACAAGAGAACTGATTGAAGCTGTCATTCCAGGGTTTAATGGCTACAACACCCGTGTTCGTGAGAAAGGTGGCTTCTACCTTCCAAATGGTCCTCGCGATGGGCCCACCTGGAATACACCCTCTGGTAAAGCAGTCATCCATTCACACGCCTTGCTTGAACGCACGATTCCAGAAGATCGCTTCATCCTGATGACGGTGCGTAGCCATGACCAATACAATACGACAATTTACGGAATGGATGATCGTTACCGCGGCATCTACAATTCACGCCGAATTGTCATGATGAACAAGGACGACATGGTTGATTTAGGACTCAAACCCATGGACTTGGTTGACCTTACAAGCCACTACGCGGGACGGGATATTCTGGCCATCAAGTGGAAGGTGATCCCATACGATATTCCACGAGGGAATCTGGCTGCTTATTTCCCGGAAGCCAATGTGCTGGTGCCCCTTGATTCGGTTGCAAAGGGCAGTAATACTCCAACGTCAAAGTGGGTTGAAGTGAGCCTCAACCCTCACAAGGATTGAAAATGGTTGGACCCGAGGGAGTACTATGTCCGAAGATGACTGTGGCGCGACCTTTGCCCTTCCTGTCGCTGAAGATTTGCAGGTCGTACCGGTCACAATCGATGTCACGGATGATGCGATGGCTGCGATGGAAGGCGCAATGGCGAATGCCGAAAATGATGATGTTCTTGTCGTCAGCGTCCTTGGTGGTGGCTGTTCCGGGTTCATGTATGACTTGCAAATTCAGGCTCGCCCAGAGGAAGATGGCTGGCAGTTTATCTCCTGTGATGGAGTCACGATTGCCGTTCACGACAAAGACAGTGTTCAGTTGTCTGGCATCACGCTTGACTTTGTCAACAGTCTGATGGGTGGTGGGTTCAAAGTCATCAATCCCAACGCACAGAAAGCCTGCAGTTGTGGCAAGTCGTTCCGTTGATTAAACGCCTTTGAATTCCTTCAAATCCGGTTTTTCGGGTGGAATTGCATCTTCACCCTCTTGGAGAGTAGAGGGGGTCCTCAGCATATCTTCGAAATCGAATGTGTCGCTCTTCTCGACGCCCTCGCCGTTGGAAACCAAGTGCTCCTTCAGAGAACGCAATGGGTTCAATTCCATCCGATCATGTTCTCTGGTGAAGGCATACAATACGGGATTGTGCAATTCAACCATCTGATTTTGGAATACCGTTCGAACCCGTTCGGAACGAAGGCCAAAGAATGAAATCTCCACCATGATGGCTACAGCTGCTGCACTGTAAAG
>JBJLBW010000102.1:0-16228 GCA_045568015.1 Candidatus Poseidoniales archaeon
GGTGTCAATGTACTCCGAAATGATGCACATGCGGCTCTGTCCATCGCTTCTGTGACCGGAGCTGCATTCATTCGAATCAATGTCCATATCGGAGCCATGGTCACCGATCAAGGCTTGATTGAAGGACAAGCGGCAGAGACACTTCGTCTGAGAGAAGCACTCAATTCTGATGTTGCGATTCTAGCGGACATCGGGGTCAAGCACGCAACACCTTTCGATGAAAAATGGTCATTGGAGCAAGAAGCAAAAGATGCATGGAATCGCGGTTTGGCTGATGCATTAATTCTCTCGGGTAGTGGCACAGGTTCGCCTACAAATGCAATAGATTTGGAGCGGGTGAAACACGCGGTTCCAGACGCCCCTCTCATTGTGGGTTCTGGGGTCAACAGTGAAACATTGCCTGAATTTACATTGGCGAATGCATGGATTGTCGGCACTGCGCTCAAGCGAGATGGGGCGATTGAAAACGAAGTCGAATTGGCCCAAGTTCTACGATTTACGGACACGAATCGTTCGACTGGCGATTGTTAACATCACAATCCCAAAGATTCCGTTGATTAACAGTGCCATCTGAACGGAGTATGATTCCAACCCCCAACCTCGAATCATGATTGAGCGGCAAGCTTCAGCCGTCCATGTGGTGGGCAACGCCCAAGATACCGGTTGTAACCAACCCGGTAGTGCCTCAACCGGCCAAAGAATACCTGAGAGCAACAAAACAGGGAACAAGAGGGGCATGTTCAACTGCATCGCCTGGAATTCCGATTTCGCCTTGCTAGAAATGACCAAACCGAGGCACATTGCAGCCCAACCCAGCAACAAACAGACGGTAAAGAGCAATACGACACTGCCATGAATTGGAATGTCGAACCCTAGTGTTGCAATGGCAATGACCACGGTCACCTGACCGATTAGAATACCCGAAAATGCGCCGAGGTGACCCAACATGACTTCGGAAGGTTGTGTTCCTGCTGCGAAGACTCGATCCAAAGTGCCATCATGTCGCTCCCCAACAAAGGCCATCGTTGTGAGAATTGTACTGAACATGAAACAAACCAGAGTCATGATACCAGGGGCAAGGAAATCGATGAAGGAAGGGTCGCGATCACCATAGATCGGGTCGGCAATATCCAATGGTAACTGCCCACCATTGGCTTCCTGCATCGCATCTCGAACCTCTAGAAGAATCGTATTCGTCACCTGCTGGTTTGAATTGTCCAAAACTATCGAAATCGTACCATCGGGGAGCAAATGCAAAACGGCCCAGGATTCACCGTTTGAAACTGAAGCGTTGGCTTCATCCATCGAATCTGAAAACGAAACGAGGAGCGCATCGCCCCCTTCAACGTGGCCAATGAAAATTGCACTTTGCTCCGCTGGCCCATCATCGACGATGACGACGTTTAGCCCTGTTGGGGTGCCTCCAATCGCCCAACCAAACAACAGAATCTGAAGGGCAGGCATGAGGACGATGAAGCCGAACATGCGTTTGTCTCTACGCAAACTGGCGAACTTCCGGGCTGCGATCGCATACACCCTCTGTAGATTCATGCCTTCACCTCCCGCCGACATAAGGCCAGGAATGCTTCTTCAAGCGATGAAGATGATTGGGATTCCATCACCGATTCAGGAGTGTCTTCTGCAAGTAGAATTCCGTCACGCATCAAGCCTACACGATTGGCTTTGCCAGCTTCATCGATGTAATGCGTGGTAATCACAATCGTGGTACCACTCGATGATATCTCTTGTAAATGGTTCCAAATCCTCGCACGTAACTCTGGATCTACGCCCACTGTAGGTTCATCCAACAATAGCAAATCTGGTTCGTGTAGGAGTGCCACCGCCAAACTGACTCGACGTTTCTGACCCCCCGATAATTTTCCAACCGGCCGATTGGGTTCAGGCAAGTCTAGGAAGTCGATAAGCCATGATTGTCGCGAAAGAATTTGCTCGGCCTTCATTCCATGTAGGCGACCATGGAACCTCAGCGTTTCTGCAATACTGAGATCCGGGTAAAGGGCGATTTCTTGTGGCGAATAACCGACATCTGAACCCGGAATGTCACCCTTGACACTCAAGGTTCCGGATTCGGGCTTCAAAAAGCCGAGAATGACTTTCAGTAGAGTTGTTTTCCCACACCCTGAAGGACCTAATAATCCGTAAATTGAACCCTCTTCGACAGACATATCCAGGCCCTGAAGAACTTGATGCGAACCATAACCGCGTACAAGTCCCTCAACAGAGATGGCGGCCATAGACTGTCCTTTCCACGACGGGCTTCAATCATTGCCTAAGGCATCAAACAGTTGCGGAGTGAATCCGAGTACTGTTTCTTCTTGACCATCGATAATGGTGGCAAAATTGCCCATCGCTCCTGCAAAGTCGTAGCCGCCGGCCTTTCCACGCCAAGAGTCTGAGGCAATCAACGCCTCTAACTCCTCATCATTGAGAGAATCAATCGAGACGGTTGCAGACTCGACCCATGATTCCACATTGTCACCTTGGATGAGAGCGGTGCCAGTCCAAACCCTGTGATTTCGTCCGCTTAGACGCAGTAACATGTTAATCGCATCTCGGCGGTTGGCGGGCTGTCCCAAAGGTTGCAGTGAGTCATCCGGATCCTCAACCAAGGTATCTGCAACAATCACCCGAGGTGCGGAGCACTCTCTCTGAGCAGATTCGATCTTGCCAATCAATGTGTGTTTGACCTGTTCACCAATGGGTATTCCGTGCCTGTGCGGGCGCTCGCGCGCGCGAAGTGGGATCTGAATCACTTCGAACCCCAAGGCCTCAAGCATCGATGCCCTGCGCTGTGATGCGGACGCGAGATGCAGGGATTCCATGCCAATCCGAAGAGGGTGGCGTTTATCTTCTTGCAGTGAATCGCTCAGTCTGGTGGCCCAGTTGAGCAATGCAGGCGAAAGAATTCCTACCTATATCCAAGGATTAGACGAACAGATGCAAGGAGGCATCCCCAGTGGTCACCTTTGTTTGTTAGCAGGAACATCTGGATCGATGAAATCCAGTTTGGGTTTTGCAATGTTGTACAATGCGGTTTTGGAAGGCCGAACCTCAGGAATTTACGTGACACTGGAGCAATCCAAGGAATCACTTGCAGGCCACATGGCAAACATGGGTATGAATGTCGATGATCCGCGTGTTCGTAGCAATATCGCTATCATTGACCTTGCTGATTTGCGCGTCCAGTTGCACGATGCCGGCACCGCTCACCAAGTGGATTGGATGGGGCAGCTCATCAAGCAATTGACCAGTTATCGTGAAAGTATTGGCTTTGAAGTCCTTGTTTTCGATTCATTGGGTGCTTTCTTTACACTCACTCAAATGGACAACCCGCGTGATGAAACATTCCGATTCTTTGAGGCATGCCGAAGACTGGGGCTGACTACCTTCATCATTTGCGAAATGATGGGTGAGATGAAGAATCAATATGGAGAATTCGGAATTGAAGATTATCTTTCAGATGGAGTGATTCATCTAACGATGGAAAGAAGTGGCGACCAAATCAATCGAAAGATTGCAATCGTCAAAATGCGACACACGTCGCACACGTTGGGCTACCACGCGTGGCGATGGGATTCTTCAACGTGCAAATTTACCATCCATTGAGATTACTCAACGGTCACTGATTTCGCCAAGTTTCGAGGGCGATCTACGTCGCATCCCAATGCGAGTGCGGTGTGGTATGCGATAAGTTGCATTGGCAAAACCGTCAACATCGGTGAAAACATTGGGTCCGTTGCAGGAACTGGGATTGAGATATCCCCTTCTTCTGCAATCGAGTCGCCCTGTTCATGGATGAGAATGATTTTCGCACCTCGTGCTCGACACTCGTGGATGCTTGAAATCGTCTTGTCCTTTAGAGAGTCATTCGGTGCAACTACAATGACTGGGCTGCCATCTTCTAGAAGAGCGATTGGACCGTGTTTCATTTCACCAGCTGGATAGGCCAAACATGGAATATAGGCAAGTTCCATCAACTTGAGAGCACCTTCTCTGGCGACAGGGGCTGATATTCCTCGACCAAGGAACAGTACACTCTTGGCGTCCTTCACCATATCGACTACTTCGTCAATTGGTCCTGGATTGGAAAGATATTCATCGACCAATTGAGGGACTTTTTGCAAGGATTTCGTCAAGCGTTTCCCTTTCTCACGAGAGAGGGTTCGAGCCCGACCAATTTGAATGGCAAACATCGACAATGCTGCGACCATGTTTGAGAAAGCCTTTGTCGAAGCCACGGATTGTTCGGGCCCAGAATGGATGTAACAGCCTCTACCACATTGTCGGGCGATGGTCGAACCGACGACGTTGATGACGCCTCGAACTTCACCACCTTTCAATTGAATCTCCTTTACTGCAGCAAGGGTGTCCGCGGTTTCCCCAGATTGACTCACTGCAAAATGAATCGCATCTGTCTCAATCACCGGATTGTTGTGACGGAACTCACTGCTGACATGCGCCAATGCGGGAACCCTTGCCAACTCTTCGATCGCTAAGCGTCCAACTTGGGCAGCATGCAAAGCAGTACCACAACCTAACAAGCGAACGTGGGGTATTTTCTGCAATTTTTTCGAAGATAAACCAAGTCCACCCAAGCGAGCGTTGCCATCAGCAATCGCCAATCGACCTGTGAGGCATTGACGGAGGGCTTCGGGTTGCTCGTGAATTTCCTTGAGCATGAAGTGGGGGAAGTCACCCAACTCGGCCTCACCCCAATCATCGTCGAGTGTTGTAACTTCTGAATCTGTAGAACGCCCATCAAGTCGGCTGGTTTTGATACCATCTGAGGTGACGACAGCCAAATCTCCATCCTCCAATCGAATTACCTGTTGGGTTAGTGTTTGTAGAGGGAGGGTGTCACTGGCAATCCAATTCTCACCCTCTCCGATTCCAATCACCAATGGTGAACCGTTTCGGGCACAGATAATCATGTCGTGTTCTTCGAATACAACGCAAATTCCCCAAGTGCCTCTTGCTCGTTTCAATGTGCGTCGGACTGCAGTCAATGGTTTGGCACCACTCTCTACTTCACGATGAATCAAATGGACCAAAGCCTCAGAATCAGTTTCGGAGAGAAGTTTTGTACCCTCCTTTTCCAAACGATTTCGCAACGCACGTGCATTCTCAATAATCCCATTGTGAACCAAAGCAATCTTCCCGTCCACTGAACAATGTGGATGAGCATTGGCATCTGTGACACCGCCGTGTGTTGCCCAACGGGTGTGAGCAATACCACAGGTACCTTCGATTTTCTTCGGGATTGCCGATTCTAAATCTGCTACCTTTCCTATTCGCTTGTGAACGGAAATTTCTCCATTTTTTACTGCGATCCCCGATGAGTCATACCCTCGATATTCAAGGCGCCTGAGGCCTTCAATAAGGAAGGGAGATGCCTGTTGATTGCCGATGTAACCAATAATACCACACATGAAAAATCCTCACATCTTGACTGTTTCACCGCACAATGGGCACTTCACGCGACGTGCTTTGTTTGCTCGCGCAGTGAACGTGGATTCACAGGACGCACAAATCACCGGAATCTCTGGAGCGGGTAAATCGGGCAGTGGTGGCAACTCACCAGGAGGTGGTAATTCGCCAACATCAGGTAGAGGTGGTAACTGACCTGGAGAGGGTAAGGGTGGCAACTCGCCCGGAGCGGGTAGAGGCGGCAATTCACCCGGAGGAGGTACTTCACCGGGTGCAGGCAGTGGAGGTAGTCCTGATTCCTGCAATGCCTTGTGCATATCCTCCATGACTTGCTTCATTTCAGCCTCAACCGCACGGCGTTCGCGTCGATTAGAACGGGCGGAGCGGTTGGAAGCCGAGTCAATATCTTCGGATTCCTCCTCGATGACAACAACACTCACTGGTGTTGGTGATTGCTTATCCATAGTAACCGAATCATCTTCATCTTCTTCATCGATTGACACGATCGGGGTGACCTCTATGTCATCACCAGAATCTTCAGAATCTAAATCCACCCAATTCTCATTGACGAAATCGGCCCGGACTTCTGATTCTGTTCTGCGCTTGCGATTGGAAGTAACGACGAAAGCAACGAACAATGAAAGCGAGCAGAACGTAATCAATACTGAATTCATCAGCGCCTGGAATGTAGACTCATCTAGATTTAACCACAAACGGATCTCATCCAACCAACCGTGGTCTGGATTTTCAGTGGTTGGATCTTCAACCATTTTGCGAACACGAAGACCATTACTGGTCACATACGTAAAGTGAAGTTCACCAGAATCATCCGTTCGCCAAGCGGTGAGAAGGACACCACTGCTGAGACGATCCGAAAGCCACATCTCCTCGCTTCCATCACCATCCGAAAGCATACCATAGTGTAGTTTGGGTCCGGTGGGAGAAATCGCATCATAGAGAACTTGGATCCCCCGATCAGTTTCGATTAGCGCAATGTTTGACAGGCCGCGGGCAGGAGTTCTCGTTTCGACGCCTTGCAGCCATGAAGGTGGAGAAATCCGAGTCACCAATTCAGCATCGGCTTCGGTACCTTCTCGCCAAGCGGTGAAAATCATCTCAGAACCATCATCATCCTCAACCAACAGCATTTGTCCAGCCGTGGCATGATCTCCAGCTGCGATGGAGAATGCCCAATTCTGTACATCGGCATCGCCGTGAGCATAGAACATACCGAGTCGTTCCTCGCCTGTCGAATCATCCCGGAGGTTCTGGTGTAAAATGTGGATGTCGTCTTTTCCAACCTCTACTTGGATTGAGGAAGCGGAACGAGGGTACATATCGATGTCAAGAACCGTGTTTCTGTGAATCAACCAGTCATCCGCCGATAAGGGAGAGTCGGTTTCAATCAGGAAAATTGTCGTCAAATCCTGATAGGTTCCACCAGTCACCAAATCTCGATGATAGCCAGCGATTACGACCGTGTCATCTCTTTGATCAAGGCCTAATCCCCAATATGTTCCTTCAGCGGAAAGGAGACCCGGCATCAAGTCTTGACGAGGAGTCATTTGGCATGTCCGATCGATTGTAGTATAGGATACTGTTGAACGAATGAAGGCATTGTCGTCCAGATAAGATCGTGTCCAAGCGACCGTGACGATGCCTTGGTAACTGTTGACTGCGACATCCCCAATCCATTCAGTTTCCAATTCTAGGCAAGTGTACAATGATTGGTCGACAGCCATGCGATGAACGAATAATTTGGAGCCGACCGAAGTGAATAACAGTGAATCTTCACCCAATCCGGCTGACGCCTCGATTTGGTGTGTAGATTGTAGGGCCGGCGTTCGTGCACCTGAGAGTGTGACATAATCTTGAACGACAACAAAATCTGCGACGTTGTTACTCGATTCAAGATCAGAAGATGTGATCACCGTTGCTCGATATGAAATGCCTCTTGCGTCTGAAATATTACCTGAGAATGTAATTGAGGCACTCATTTGACCGATGATGACTGTTGCGTTGAACACGTCGTACAACTCGTAACCAAATTCGTTCATCACACTCAATTCTATTGAAAACGGATCAGAATCTCTAGCACCAAGGTTGTCGACTCGAATTGAAATCGTGTATGGTTCGTTCGGCCTAGGAACCGCAGGATTGGTCGTTACAGCACCCGGTCTAATGGCGAGATCCACTCCGTCAGGGCGTGACTGGACCGGGAATGTGATCGTAGCTGAATTATCTGACCGATCGGGCTCAGCAATCGCCTGACCAGGGTCGATTACAATCTCCAAATCCTGATCTCCGCTCGCCATAGGATTCCAGTATAGAATGACCTCAACGACTTGGCCCGGTTCAATGAGTGGAATGGTTGCCTCACTGCGCTTTGTTCCTTCTTCTCGAAGGTGGACAACGACTTCTTCTGCATCGGCATCTCCATTGTTGCGAATGTCAGCCCTCACCTCTAGGAACGTATTGACATAAGCCTCTTCGACAGGGACGCCATATTCTTCGACTGAAATGGAACCGAAAATTGAGAGGTCGGGTGCTGGAGGGAAATTGTCAACCTCAACGGTACGACGTAACTCATCACTGATGACACCCGATTGGTCTCGACCTTGTACTGCAATGCGGTGGAATCCATCTTCCAATTGGGTGGTATCCCAGTTGACAGACCAATCAACGGTTGTGTAATCTTGACTACTCGATACAGAGATCTCATTCCATTCGCCTCGACCGATTCTCCATTCAACGGAGATTGGATTTGGGCTTAGGAACGTGCCCGAAATACTCGTCATCCCACTGACGGCCTCCTGTCCACTTGGATTGCCAATCGATATGCTCTGGCTGCCAAGCATCAGCTCGACCACTTCTGTGTCAGACCAAGCATTGGTGCTATCGCGTGCTTTGACTTCGATTGTGATTTCATCATCATCAACCCAATCCTGTGCATAGAAATTGTGAGACCAATTCACCGTCCCGGAAGCCAGTGTCCAATCGAATGCGTCCCGCTTTTCACGCGGTGAACCGGCTTCCTGATACCAATACCAACCATGTACAAGGACCTCCTCAATATTTGCGCCTTCGGTGTCGGATTCTGCGGTTCCACGAACGCGATAGGTTTCCCCTTCAATCAACCAGTCTCCTTCAACTGGACTTTCAATCTCAACCCAATCACCTGAACCTGAAGGGGGGGGAGGTTCTGTGGAATTGTTTCCACCGCCGCCACCACCGCCGCCACCACCACTGTTGCCGGTGAGGTTCTGCAATATCCTCGCGCCATCAACGATGCCGAAACCATATTTCTCGTTCCAGTTTTCATCAAAGTTCGAATCGTAAACGCCATCCCTGAGTTCAGAATTTTCGCGAAGCAATTCTCTAACATCATCGAGATCTAAATCATCATCTATACCCAACATGATGGCGATTAGCCCACTCACGTGTGGGGTGGCCATACTGGTTCCATCTTGAGATTGGTAATCGTTATCGGCCATAGGCCGTGGTTGGTTCGGCAATTGAAGTGAACCCTCCATGTGGCGAGGTGCGTTGATTCCGGAACCTGGTGCGACCACATCGGGTTTCATTTCATCCCAATCATCATCGTCACCATCGTCTTCACGCGGACCCCAATTGGAGTAGGAGGCAATTTGGTCATTTTCTCGGTCGTGTGTATCTTTTTCATCGATGGCACCGACTGCGATGGATGTGTCAGCACTCGCTGGACTGGGAACGCGACGCATACCATCGTTGCCCATCGCAATGACACAGATGAGACCGGCATCCGATGCCTGATTCACCAATGATGATTCGGCAGATGTTCCGTTGTCACCAGGATCATCAGAGTTGGGATTGGTGACACTACCATACGACATCGAAAGAACATCGATTCCGTTGCTAGACTGATTGTTGCCCCAATCCGTGTCGACATTGTTGATGGCCCATTGCAATCCACGCAATGTGTTCTGGGCATTCGTGCCACCCGCGTCAGTCAGAACCTTGACATCGACCAAATACGCACCTGGTGCCACACCAACGAAGACTCGATCGCTGCTACCGGTCCCAATGCTGGTACCCGCAACGTGGGTCCCGTGTCCATTGGAATCGTCGGGATCATCGGTTCCACTCGTGTTTGAGAACGCAGAGGTTGCATCGTAACCTGCAACCCATTTTTGATCGACGTAACTGTTGGCATCGATGTCTGGATCATCATTCATATCATCAAAATCATTCAGCGAACGATGTTCATTGTCAACACCTGTGTCGAGAACGGCAACGACGACGTCATCACCTCTGTACCCGAGCGCCTGCATCGTATCCTGATATTCATTGGAATCGCGAACCTTCATTGCTGGAACGGAATTGTCTAAGAATGGAATCATCACATTTTGCTGCTCAACGGTAACAACACCATCGAGGCGCCAAATCGGGAGAAGGGCTGGAAGGGGAACATGGTCTACAGAAATCGTATGAATTGACTCGAGGACATCAAACCACGCCCCTTCCTCAACCCAACCATGGGCGGACAAAGTCGACTTGAGAGATTCGATTTCCTCGGCACCGGGGTGTTCGGCATAATCGACGTGGATGGCGACGGTCAGGCGACCATCGGGGCCAACGATTGCTGTGGTGCTGACAGATTCATACTCACCGTCTAAGATTCGTTGTAAACGGTCATCCATACCATTGTGGTCTCTGTCAGGGGAATAAGCAAGCCAGGGTCCAACGCCTCGATCAGGAGTTGGACAGGCCTCACCATTCTCACAGATTAGTGATGGCAGACCTAGGACAAAAATGGTGGGCTCCTCACGAACTTCGAACCCTTCTGAAGAACCACCAAGAGCCAGTGGGGAAAGCGATGTGAGAAGGAGCAACAGGACCGTAAATAGCGGGGTCTTGTGGTTGGACTCACTCGACAGCATACGCATCCCGAAGGGATGCCACCCACCAATGACGTATAACACCAACCGAGTCAGGACCGTAGGTCCTGTCAAGGAATAGCATCATGGCCACTCGATATGTGACCTTCCAAGGGTGCATCTCAGGATGGTGATTCCTTCGGTTTCTTGCGTTGTTAATTTCGCTTCACAAACAGGACATTGCGCCTGTTCTGCCAATTGCTCAAGCCAGGCCTGTCGAGTTTCGATTTCATCCCCCTCTTCACGCAATCTCTGCAAAGTACGCATTGCTGGACCTGTCAAATTACCATCCCAAGGATCTGTTGACATATCCTTCATACGGGATTTGATCGCCTTGTGTTGAGCTTCTTGACCTCCTTTTGAAGATGGGCCGCTATCGACGGTTCCGATGGGGACTAAACCGCCTTTTGCAATTGGTTTGGCAAGGACATAGCAGGCGACGAATCCGGTAATGTGTGCAAGGTGCGCAACATTTGAGGTAGCTGTAGGATATTGCATTACTTCAAGTGCGAACTTAATCAAAGCAATCCAAGCGACGGGCCACTTGCGAATGAGGATGAGGGGGAACTCAATTTCGTCACGAGGCCAGCAGGCCAAGTAACAACCGAGCAGGCCGAACGCGGCTCCTGAAGCCCCGATGCAAAGTGTCCAACTTTCCCAATTTGCCAAAGTCCATCCAATATTGCCTCCGAGAACCCCAATGAGGTAAATCGTGAGAAAACGGCCGCGACCTAGGCGCTGCTCAAGTGGGACACCAACCAAAAGAATGACCAAAACGTTGCCCAACAAATGGAACAAGTCCGCGTGTAACCATGCTGCTGAAATCAGGCGATGAAGGTGCTCGGGTTCAAATGCAACCGCAGGGATGAGGGCACCTTGAACAAACAAATTGAGATCGATAGCCCATTTGATGGTGGCCTGAAACAGATAGGTCAGCATCAAAGATGCCCCAATCGCCAATGAGATGGGGGTTCGACGAATCCAGGCATGAACGATTGGAGCCAACGCAATGAAACTCCAAATTCCGAACCATGACCAAGGGCTCATGGATGATGTCGGGCCGACCGAATGCTTGACCTCTTCGCCGCAGGGCTCAAGCCAAGTGTGCGATTCGAAGTGTTGTGGCCCTACTTCATGTTGAAGCGCTGACGGTGCGAAGGGGTACCCAAAATGTTCTTGAAAATTTCAATATGAAAATTGAATCTGGCAATTGCATTATTTTGACTGGAGAAAATGGTTCAGGGAAGTCAACTCTCTTGGAATCCATCGCCGGAATTATCCCTGTTCAATCCGGTAAAGTCTCAATCGAACGTCCTTTTGGACTGGCATTACAATCAGGTGGTATTAATGGAGATGAATTGGTCGAAGAGCGGCTTGAATATGCAGCTCAGGCTTCTGGTGTCAGCGGTACTGAAGGATTACTCAATCACTGGAATCTCGAACATCGAAGACACGACCGAATCGGGCAACTATCTGGGGGCTTATGCCGACGAATGGCTGTCCTTCAAGGTATGATGCCGGCTTACGGCAGCGAACCACGAATCTGCTTACTCGACGAGCCGTCAGAGGGATTAGATGATGCCTCGGTGGATACACTTCGATCCGATATTGCCACACTACGCGAGCGCGGGCATGCCTTTCTGATTGCAACACATGACCATCGTTTGCACGACTGTGCCACGACGATGATGGATTTAGATGCAGAATCAATGGATGTGGATCCAACCATTGTACCTGCAACAGCTCCTGAATTGGCTTCCGCCCGCTCGCAACTTTCCCTTTCAAGATGGTCATCCTCTTTGGATCGTCGAACGAAGTGGCCGCTTCTTTCCAGAGGTGTGCCATTGATGGGATCGATTTTGGTTCTATTCGCTTTGCTCGGAAATGAAATCGGCTCACTTGTCCTCATACCGACCTTCTTGGCTTCAATCCCCTGCCTTTCATCATTGCATCACGCAAAGGATTCCCGCTCTGGGGATTGGTGGATGGCCATGGGTGGACGCCTGTTTACAATCGATCCCTTGTCCATATTGCTGATTCTCGTTTCCCCAATGCTGACCGCTTCGATTTTTGGAATGGAATATGTGTCCACGATGTGGATGGCGATAGGATTGCCATTCATCGGCATCTATCTCGCCAGTGGGGCGATTCATGAGCTTGCAATGAAAATGCCTCGAACCGGTGGACAATATGTCCCACTGCTTTTGCTGGTGCTGATTTGGCCTCTATTAATCGCGAATAATGCTGTATCTGCGTGTTCGGATACATCGATTTGTTCAGACCTTTGGACACCACTTGTCGTAGCAACTGGCATCCCGCTCATCATCTGGTTTGGACTCCCCATACTGCACCCTCGCACAACGTCAAATTGATGGGTAGGAGGCAACGGCCGGTGGCTATGCGAGGCGTCTGGCTAATGCTCCTTGGTCTCGCAATTGCTGGATTGGCCATGGTTCTCGGATTTGTGGTTGCCCCGAGCGCAAAAGGGTTCGATGGCGATTCGTATCGAATCATCTTCTGGCACGTTCCTGCTGCATGGACATCATTCATCGCCTTTGGAATGCTATTTGTTGGCAGTCTGGCGTGGTTTTGGAAACGCTCCGAGTGGGGTTGGACTCTGGCTGGTGTCGCCGCTGAATTGAGTCTTCTTTTCGGCCTCTGCGTAGTCACATCTGGACCCATTTGGGGGGCGGCTGAGTGGGGTGTACCCTGGGATTGGACCGATGCCAGGTTGAACACTTATGGAGTACTTTCTGCAATCGCACTTTTCCTCGTACTTTCTCGTCGCAGTCAGCCGGACACACCAGAATTTCGCGATGTATTCTCAGGGATTGGATTGTTCGGTTTTCTTCTCGTACCGATTACCTACATGGCGACCAGGTGGTGGCAAGAACGGCACCCATGCGTGACAATAGGTTGTGAGGACAATGGTGGTGGTGGAAGTGGGGTTGATTCTGTGATTTTACAAATCTGGCTTCTGTCCTTCCTCGGTATGACAATATTGCTTATTGGACAGACCATGGTCAGTTGGGAAGTGCAGAAATGCGAGCAGCGTCTCGCGGAACTACAGCAGCGGATGGATTGAGATGAGTGATATTGCATATTTGGCCGCAGCTTACGCTGCCATGATTGGCTTAATCGGCTGGTTTACATGGCAATTGTTGGATCGACTCAAGGATGTTCAAGAAAGAATTGAGGCGGTTGAAGGGTCGTTATCGAATCCTACGGATTCGGATGAATGAGCCGGCGGCTTCAAATCCAAACGGCTCCGCCGGCGATTCATGTCAGAAGACGCGTATACCGTTGCTGGAAGAAATATGCCTGAGATTTCAATGGCTGTTGGATTGATTTTCACCGCTTGGGGAATTGGAGCCTATGTCATCAGCGACATGGCCAGTATTACTGCGATGATTCCGATGTTTGTCGGTGGACCCATCGGTCTATTGGGCCTGGTGTCAAACAAAATACCTGAGAAGAGGAAGATGTTGATGCATATCTCTGCCATGTTCGGTCTCATTTGTGCCCTTGGCGGCCTGCGATTGTTCCAAATTCTGATGGATGGAGATGGAAGCAACTTGCTCATTGGTTCTCATGCCATCCTGTTGGTGCTCGGCAGCATCTACACATACTTCTGTGTCCAATCATTCAGATGGGCACGAAAGCAGCGAGAAGCAGCTGAAGCATGAACAAGGTGTGTGGTATGAATGTCCCGAGGTGAAGCGTTTTGCATTGCCTGCGGTGCGGGCCCACCTCATTCGAGTGATCGATTGTGTGAGGCTTGTTTTCGTGACCGAAATACACTCTCTGAATGCGATGAAACAAGCCAAGCGTATCGTTGTCCAAAATGTGGAATGAACTTTGAAAGTTCACGGTGGGGGTTTCTTGAAGCCGATGATCTCCTCCAGCGTAGATTGGACGATTCATTGCGAATTCACGATAGGGCTGAAGCGGTTGGAATCGCAACTCACTCCGAGACAATCGACGAGAGAAATGTGAGGATTCATGTTCAAGTCGATGGCCAGATTGATGCTTTCTATTTCGATGCAAAACACGAGGTCATCGTGCGAACTTCGAACATGATTTGCAAGACTTGTACTCGTAAGGATGGGAATTACTACGAAGCAACATTGCAGATACGAAGCTCGGGTCGGAAATTGGAGGAGGAGGAACTCGCAGAACTACGAGGTTCGCTGGACACACTACTTGCCTCAATGGAACCTGATCCAATGTTTTTCATCACCAAGGAAGGGCCGGTTGTAGGCGGTTGGGATGTCACACTGGGCAGCAAATCGTTGGCGCGAAACTGGGCACGTCATATGACACAAAAATGGGGTGGTCAAACCAAAGAAACTCACTCTGTCGTCGGCCAAAAGGATGGAGTGGATGTAACACGATTGACGGTGTTATATCGCAGACCAGGATACGACTTGGGAGATATTCTACGCTGGAGGAATCGCCTTTGGACGGTCAGTGCTTGGCAAAAAGACGGGCCGATTCTACTGGCTCTTGATCGGCGGGAAAAGACCGGAGCCTCTTGGCGTGATTTGGAAAAGGCCGTTGTGATGTCTCGCTTTGTGGAACAAATCGAAGTCGATGTACTGAACAGAGATACCTCCGCAGCAGAATTCATGGATCCGCGTGACTACAAAATGAAAACGGTTCGATTGCCTTACGACGATGATGGAAAACGGGCCCAGTTACGCTTGGGTTGGATTACAGATGAATGGGTTGCACTGCCGAGAGTGCGAAATCCCGATGAAGGGAATGGTTCTGGGGGAGAATAATGGCAACACTGCGTGAACAGGTAAATCGTCTCGATTCTAGCGATATGCTCGGCCACATTCGCAAATTTCCAGCTGATTTAGCCAATGCTTGGAATGCATCGGAATCTTGGGATTTGTCTACGGTTGAAAA
The DNA here is from genome assembly GCA_045568015.1 of Candidatus Poseidoniales archaeon. Taxonomy (GTDB): domain Archaea; phylum Thermoplasmatota; class Poseidoniia; order Poseidoniales; family Thalassarchaeaceae; genus MGIIb-P. The sequence continues at coordinate 15,279 of JBJLBW010000102.1, forward strand.
TACGACATTCAACGGTGTAGTTTGCCTAGGAATGGGGGGCTCTGCCTCAGGTGGCGATTTCCTCTCTTGCCTTTCAGATGCCGATGGATGCCTTCCTTTTGTAGCTCATCGGGGCTATGATTTACCGGCTTGGATCTCAGAAAAATGGTTGGTAATCGCAACATCATATTCAGGTAACACTGAGGAAACTTTGGATTCGGTTGAAGCCGCGATCGGCCTTGGATGTTCAGTGGTCGGATTGTCATCGGGTGGAGCACTACAAACACTTCTTGAAAAATCCAATCAAACTTGGATTCAATTGCCGGGTGGTCAACCTCCGCGTTCGGCATTCGGCCACATCTTTGGCACTCAAATTGCACTCACTTGGCGATTGGGGATCATGAGTGCACCTGAGGATTTGGGTGCGATTACTCAGCGTTTGACTGAAGCGGTCGATGCATGTGATTTTACGCAAGACGATGGAGAAAATGTCATCGTTGAAATGGCTGAGTCCATCTCAAATCGAGAAATCAGTGTCTTGGCAACTCAATCTCTAGCGCCGACCGCATATCGTGCGGTTTGTCAGTTGAATGAGAATGGGGGTGTATTCGCCAGACCGCATGTGATCCCTGAGATGAATCACAATGAAATCGTGGCTTGGGGTGAAGAACATGCAACTGAGAATCAAGCTTTGCTCATCTTCTCTTGGGATGGTGCCCATGATCGAAATGACCTACGTCTTGACTGGTTCTTGGAAAACATCACTGTAGAGCCCACGTGGGCAATGTTGTGCGAAGGAGAGTCACACCTTGAATCGCTTCTCTACGCGGCTATTTTGATGGATTGGATTTCATGTGCGGTGGCACTACTCAGGGGTAAGGACCCCACCGCAATCGGTCCGATTGTCGGCCTCAAAGAGCACCTTTCTCAATAGAGTGGACCGAGGACCAAACGTGGATCGGGAAAATCCA
>JBJLBW010000103.1:0-15922 GCA_045568015.1 Candidatus Poseidoniales archaeon
TCTACTGCCATGTGTGATTCCAACAGTTCAAGGTTTGGGGATGCGCGGGCTTCAATGATTAGTGCCCGTTCGATTTCAGCCCCGGTTGCATCCTTTGAATGGAGGATTCGTCGAGATGAATGGCCACCTTCAATAGCCAAATCAAATCCATCATCATTTGAATCAAATTGAACACCTGAAGTGATCAAATCATCGATACGATCAGATGCTTCTCGGACGACCATCTCGACGATTTTCGGGTCACTGAGACCACAACCTGCTTCAATGGTGTCATCTATATGTGCTTCATAATCGGTTTTTGACATCGCTGCAGCAATACCGCCTTGGGCCCAATTGGTGGATGAATCTGACAGATTTTTCTTGGTCACAACCAGCGTTGACAATCCCGCTCTTGCACAGCGGGTTGCAACAAACAGTCCGGCGATTCCGGACCCGACAACCACAACGTCTGCCATACGACCCATCCTCGTGATTCCGTGGCCTCTATTCTGGCATTCAACGTTACGCTGCACGGGGACACCCGGCGATAGTCATAATACTCGCCCGGCATACAATGAACACAATGGGTCGGACCAAGCACGTCGCTAAACTCGCAGCCGGCCTGTTGCTTACAGTCCTCACACTGTGGAATCTTCACTTTGGCTTCTATCAAATGGGCAGTGGAGAGATGCACAAACTCGTCTTGACGATGGTTTTCAGCGGAGCTTGTAGCGAATCAGCCATTCAGAGTGAATTGAACACCTCTGGAATATCGGAATGCCTGCAGCCACTGGGGACTTGGGAACCGGTCGACGTGATTCTCCTTTCCGTGGGTGTAATTTTCACTTGGACCGCCTTGCGCGCAATGTTTTCCAATCAGAGAAAACCCAGCAGATCTGAACGCCAGGGCAAGCGCTTCCAACGACTTGGAATGTTGGTCGCATTCGTTGGTATCGCTGATTTCTTTGGTATGTTGGCTGACAATGGCCAACCTCTCGATGCTGGCGAACTTCTCGGCTTCCCACTGATGGGCGGGATGTCATTGATTCTCCTCACAATCGCGCTGTTACTTTCCCTAATTGGTGGCTCTTTACGAAGAAGAGGGCAACGCTCCAGTGGTAGTGCCGCAGGTGCACGCAAGTTCATCGGTCCAGCAGAGCGCCATCTCGGTGGCGATTTTTCGGTGGGCGATCTTCGCCGTGCTCTGATGTTGGATGCGTTTGAAGATCCGTTCCAAGTTGGCGCTGACGACAACTGGGGTGGCGATGTAGGTCGGACCTGTCATTACTGCAATGGAGAAGGTTGCAATCAATGTGATTTTAGCGGGTCTTTGGGCCGATAATAAACGTGTCACGGCGCCTCAGATAGCGGTGGGAAACCAACCTCTCCTCGTGTGCGCGAAGCACAGTGTTTAAGGTGGTCGGAAATCCCAGTGCGTGCTATCGTGTATCTTTTGAGATATACAATCAGGTGAGATGGGATGTTTCTGAAGGCAATTGAACTAGAGAATTTCAAGTCGTTCAAAGGGGAAGTGGTGATACCGTATGAATTGGGTTTCACAGCGATTACTGGCCCCAACGGCAGTGGTAAAAGCAACTGTGGGGATGCCATACAATTCGTACTGGGCCCCCGTAGCGCCAAGAGTTTGCGAGCCCAGAATGTTAAGGATTTGATTTTCAATGGAGGCAAGAAGGACAAACCTGCCCGTTCATGCTCAGCCACCCTCGTCTTTGACAACCCACCAAACGCCTCTGGCCAACGCCGCCTCCGTGTCGATGCCGACGAAGTTCGCTTTACTCGCACGGTCAAACTCAATCGCAAGAATGACTCTGTGACCGCTTACTATCTCAACGAACGCAGCTCAACCAGTACTGAATTCCGCAGAATCTTCACCGAGGCCGGAGCCAGGGGGGACGGTTACAACATCGTCCTACAGGGTGACGTCACACATCTAGCGACCATGACCAGCCGTGATCGAAGGAAGGTGTTGGATGATGTCGCAGGAGTTACTGCCTACGATGACGAAATCAAGCGTGCGGATCGCCAACGGAAGAAGGCCGAAGAATATCTTGAGCGAATCTCTCTACTGGAAGAAGAACTCAAAGATCGCCTCAAAACACTCAGCAAAGAACGAGAGCAGGCGATGAAATACCGAAATCTTGCAGAGGCCCTAGACAATGCTCGAATTACTGCCATTCATGCACGCCACCGTTCACGCCTGAATGAGATTCAGATGATTGCTGATGAGCGAACTGGCTACTTGGCACGAATCGAAGAACTATCCGCGTCGATTCAAGATACGGGTGCAGAATTACTTGATTTAGATGGTGAAATCGCAGATATTGAGCGTCAATTGGATTCCGTTCTTGGCGATGATGGCAAAGCACTCGGCGAGCGCCTACGGAAATTGCAAGTCGATGTTGAAACCCGAAAGGATCGCATTTCGGATTCAGAAACTACAATCGAAGAGGCAGAGGATGAGATTGAGATCCTCTCCAAGGAACAATCCAGCGCCCAAGGGGCACTTGAAAAGCATCTAGAAGACCTCACTGAGGCCCAAGAAGCACTCGTCAAGGCCGATGCTGATATGGAGTCGGCCGCTGCTGAAGAAAAGGCAGCGAGAGACGCAATTTCAGGCGGTGACCGTGCGACCCACGACCTCAACCGGGCCTTCGGAAAGGCTACAGACGCCGTCTCCAAAGCCGACGAATCCCGAGTCAACACATCCCTTGAGGCCGATCGTGCTTTGAACAAAGTGACGATGGCAGAGGAGCGACTTGCTGAACTTGAAGAATCCCTTGCCGATGCTCGCTTGACGCGTGATGACCTACAATTGGTTGGTGAAGACCTCCAAGTGGCAGATGGTGATAATGATCGAAGCAAATTGGCGGAAGAACTCACTCGTCTACAGCGTCAAGAAAGAACCCTGATGGAGCAGACCGAGGATGTCGAAAGACAAGTCCGGGAAGGGGAACGATCACTCGCTCGTGCCCAGGGTGAAATGGAAAACAAGTCGGGTTCGAAAGCGGGTCTTGTTCAGGCGGTATCAGCCATCATGTCCCTCAAAGATTCCGGCCAAGTCCAAGGAATTCTAGGGCCACTAAGCCAACTGTGTGAACCGAAAGATGCAGAGCATGAAGAGGCTCTATCCTTCGCGGTCGGTGGTGGAATGAACAGCATCATCGTCCGAGATGATGAAACCGCCGCGACCTGTATCAAGTGGTTGCGTGATAACCGAGCCGGTCGTGCAACATTCTTGCCATTGAACAAACTCACCGTCCGCCGACCCGGTGGTAAGGCGGTCATGACAGCACGCCAAGATGGTGTGGTGGGTTTCGCATTCAATCTTCTAGAATTCGATGAATCGATCGAATCTGCAGTCAAGCACGCTGTTCGAGATACACTGATTGTTCGAGACATGGGCACAGCTCGCCGGCACATGGGTGGTGTCCGTATGGTGACTCTTGACGGCAGTGTGACCGAAGCAAGTGGTGCTATGGTTGGTGGTGCGCTTCGAGGCCGAAAGCCAAAATTCGGCGGCAACATTGCTGGAATGAACGCGGTACAGCAAGCCGAAACAGAACTCAGCCGCCTCGAACTTCTTTCAGATACGGTCAATGCAGCACTTGCTGAATCACGGCAAAATCAACATCGCCTTCGAGAACGAATCAACAATTTGGGTGGCGACGACTCCAGTCTGAAACTACGAGCTTGGCAGGAAGATATGAAGCGTGCAAATACGTCTTTTGAATCGGCCGAAGACAAGGTCAAGGTTTGCAATGCTCAATTGGTTGAGGTCAAAAATATCTACCAAAAGGCACAGGGCCATGCCGATGCCGCTAACGAGTCATACAACACTGCGGTCACAGTTCGTCAGGAAGCCTCTGACAGTCTCCTTTCCTCATCCCCTGAGCATCTATCTGAACGACTTAGGGCCAGCGATGAATTGCGCGTTGCTGCCATGCAAGCAAAGATCGATGCCGAATCCAAACTCGCAACAGGCAATGCGAATACCGAACTATTACAACACAATGTCAAAGAAATCGAGCGTCGAATGACTGAACAATCAACAGCCATCGAAAAGGCCCAATCGAGAATTGAAGAACTCAATGCGGAGATTGAGACACTGGGTGGCGAATTGGCAACGGTGTCCGAGGCTCACGAACAGGTTGCTGAAGAGCACCGTGAACTCAACGAACGCTCCAAATCCCTTCGTGAAGATCGGGCTGGAATCAAAGCGGCGCTTGAACAAAACAGTGGAAAAAGAGAATCTCTCCGAAATCGATGCAATGAACTCTCTCAGGAGATTGAGAACAAGCGGCGCCTCTTAGAAGAACTCACACAAGAAATGTCCACTCAGAACGTCGAACCTCTATCCGAGGATATCGACCTACCCAGTGTGGGCGATGCAGAGTCAAGTGTTCGCAATATTGAGCGCCGAATCGGCAACCTTGGCGATGTCAATATGAAGGCCATCGAGCAATATGATGAGGCGGAAGAACGCCTTGTACGAATTACAGACGACTCCAGCGTGTTGCGTAAGCGCAGAACAGACCTCATTGGACTCACTGAAAAATTGGAAGGCGAGCGCAAGTCGAGACTGACCACAGTATTGGAAATCGTCTCTGAAAATTTCAAGCGGGTTTACAGTCGATTGTCGGATGGTGGCAATGCAGAGTTGCGCCTTGAGAACCCGAAGGAACCATTCACAGGTGGCCTAGAAATGTGGTGCCAGCCCAGGGGTAAATCCAGCAAGAGTAAACTCAGTCTACTTTCAGGTGGCGAGAAGTCGATGGCAGCATTGGCACTGATTTTCGCCATCCAAGATTACGAACCCAGTCCATTCTACTACTTCGATGAAGTCGATCAGAATCTGGATGCCTACAACGCCGAACACATCGCTCGTTTGTGTCGCCTCCGCAGCCAACGTGCTCAGTTCATCATGGTCACACTTCGAAAGGTCAGCCTCCAACTTGCTGACCACCACATCGGAATCACTCACGCTGGTGATGGTTGCAGTCGCCGTATTACCGACTTTGATCGAGAGCAAGCCATCGAACTTGGTGAAGCAGCTCAGGCTGAACTCGATGCGGCCACAGCGACCCTTGAGAAGAAGGCAGAGTTGACCAAGAATCTACCAGACCCATCAAAGATGGAATCTGTTCCCGAGGAATTGCCAACACCGGCCAGTCTCGGAGGGTCTCTGCTCGATGCCGAATCGAGTGATGAAGACGAGGCCGAATCTGAAACCACTGATGAAGGACCTGAAATTATCGAAACAGAGGGCCCAGATATTTCCATCATTTCTCTTGCAGATCGAGCCGCGGACGACAAGGAAGACATGGATGAAAAGTTGGAATGGGAACGCGCTGTCGATGCCAAAAAGGCCGAAGAAGAAGCCGAAGCAGAAGCGGTTGAGGAAGCGACTGAGGTCCCTGAAGTAGAGGAACAGGAGTGATTTGGTTGTCTCTACTTGAGACCCGTGATATGCAGGCAACAATCGTCAAGCAATTGCTTGGCGAACAGGATGACGCCAATCTCGACAAACATCGTTACATCGATCGGTTGGTTGAGATCGCAGATTTGGAAAGTGCCGAACATCAGAGTCTCATCGACCCCTTTGACCGCTCAGTAGCCCTCGTTTTCCAAATGTTCAACGATGCAAGTTTAGACCCTTGGGATGTTGATTTGACCGTATTCATTGAACAATTCAACGAGAGGACCAAGGATGCAGAAAATATCGATCTTCCGACATGTGGTCGCTTGATTCGAATGGCTTGGAAGGTTTTGCAAGGTCAAGCCGCAACAGCACTCGATCGAGCTGAACGAGCCGAAGCAGAATGGGAGGATGACCCTTGGGCTATGGAAGGATGGCAAACCGAATTTGAGGATGAAGAATACAATTTCAGTGTTGGAATCATCACCGGGCAAACCACCGATGTACTACCGGACCTTCTAGATGGCCGAATCAAGCGTGAAGAGGGTCGGCCAGTGACCCTCACTGAGTTACTGATGTCCTTACAGGGCGCTCACCAAGCGGTTGAAGAACGCAGAATTCGCGAAGCGAGCCGCGTCAAACATGCTGCTGAGGTTAGCGATTGGATGTCAAACGTAACCACAAGAATGCACAAGGAAGACCTTGAGGATGACATCAGACGCTGCTGGGAAGCGATACGAGCAGCCAGCCCCGAAGGTGCCCCCGTCACTCTAGAGCAAGTTGCTGAAAAACTCGCTGAACATTCTGCTGCAGAAGGCTGGACATTGTCAGAGGCCGAGGAAGAAGGTCAGGTGACCGGATTCGTATCCGCTCTTTTCCTCACACATCGTGGTTACACCGATTTGTGGCAAATGGAATATCCAAATGGCGATATTTTCTTGCAGGATAAGTGGCCTAAATTCGATGATTTTGCAGCCATCTCCACTGAGATCGGAATCGGTCCACGGCAAGCTGATGGGGGTGGGGATGCTGAGTGATGTCGACCTCCGCACTTTGTTAGAAGCGACCCTTTTCGGAGCAGGTCGCTCCCTTTCCATCGAAGAACTTGCTGAATCCATGCAACAAAGCCCTGGTGAAATCGTCGCCAATCTAGAATCTCTCCAGCACACCATGAAACGCCGACCAGGTGGTGCTTTGCAATTGACCAGTGTTAGTGGACGTTGGGTCATGGAGGTGAAACCGAAATTGGCCAACCACATCCCATCATCGTTCAGAACTGAGATTCCTCAGCGTTTACTCGCCTCAGCAGCCCTGATTGCATACCATCAACCAATGGCACAGAGTCAACTAGTCGAAATGATTGGCCAACGAGCCTATGATCACGTACGTGATTTGGCTCATCTCGGACTCATCGACCGTCGTAGAGACGGCTTGTCGAGACGATTGACAACAACTCGTCGTTTTGCTGAGATGTTCGGTTGCCCATATGCAGAATCAAAGAAAGTCCGCAAGTGGTTTCGAGAGCACGCAGCCAAGATGGGTATGGATGGTGCGGAATTGGCTGCAAGCCTTGGCGACGGTGAAGGGGAAATTCAGGATGCCCCTGAGGTGCCTGTAAGTGAAGACTGGGATGAGACCAACGCAGAGATTATTGAAGATAGTGAAGAAGAGTGACTAACCTTCTCTGAGTTCTTTCAACGCATTTTCGATTGCTGCAGCCGTGATTCGTTCTCCACTGGATTGAATCATTTCGACTACGACATCGACCTCATGATCTTCGGCTCCTGCGGTGACGGCCATATTTCTGGAGTGCAGTTTCATGTGTCCTGCTTGAATTCCCACAGTTGCGAGTGCTCGAAGAGCCCCCAGATTCTGCGCCAGTCCTGCAGCAGCCATCACTTTAGACAAATCATCTGTATTTCTAGCACCCATGATTGCAACATTGGCCTTTGCAACCGGGTGAACACGTACAGCGCCCCCTACGAGTCCAACAGGCATTGGGAGTTCGATTGAACCTACTAAATTCCCGTCAGCATCCTTCTCCCAGTGTGTCAGTGAACCATAGGTTCGTTCATGAGATGCATAGGAGTGAGCTCCAGATTCGATTGCCCGCCAATCCTGGCCACAAGCCACTCCAATAGGTGAAATAGCATTCATGATGCCCTTGTTGTGCGTTGTTGCACGAAAAGGGTCAGCTGCAGCAAAATGGTAGGCTTGTAGAATCCCATCGATGACTTCTGCACCTTGACTTGGGTCTCCAGCATCCGACATTTCTTTAGGGGTGAAAACAGCACTTACTCGTGCCAATCGATGAATTGCCAAGTTACTGATGATTCGAAGAATGACGGTTCCTCCTGTGATCGCTTCTATTCGAGGCGCAATCGTTTCAGCCATCGTGTTGACGGCGTTGGCTCCCATGGCATCTCGACAGTCGACCAGAATATGGGCGATTACCATCGGGCCTGATTGGGTATCAATCACTCTTGCCTCAAGGTCTCGACAACCTCCACCAAATTTGACTAGAATTGGATCAACTTCGTTACAAGCTTCAATCAATCCACCTTTAGAAGCAAGAATCTTCTTTTTCGCGGCAAAAGCATCTTCGCACCCAACCACTTGTATCTGGCCGATCATAATCGGGTCTGTATTGTTTGAAACAAACCCACCTTTGGCGTGGCAACGTTTGGCCATGTTGCTTGCAGCCGCGACAACAGATGGTTCCTCCAGGGCGAAGGGCACGATGTAGTGCTCACCATCGATAATGAAATTCGTCGCAATTCCTACAGGGAGGGCCATGGTGCCTATGACGTTCTCAATGATTCGATCGGCTGCAGATTCAGATAATTCACCTGTAGCAGCGAGTGCATCCACGGCTTCTTGGTCCAATCCCGCTAATTCTGCAACCTTCTCTCTACGTTCTTTAACGCTCAATTTGTAAAATCCTTTCAGACGACTGTTCTCAACAGGCATAGGTAATCCTCGTTATATTCCTTCAGTTCGATGTCCTAAAGGGTTGCGAATGTCATCGTTCCGAACCCTATAGATTGGGCGAAATACAGCATCATAGGCAACCCATGAAGCGTTAACGATGCGTTACTAACGCTTTAGATGCGTTAACAATGCGTTAACAATGCGTTAATCGGATATATTTGGTGGGTGGGAAATGAACATTACTTGCCCTGAATGCGATTCGGTGTTCGCTTCAACGCTTCCAAACCATATTCTGAATGTGTTAGACTCGCGTTAACTTGTTAAACCCAAGTAAAGTTCGCGGCCTTAGATGTCGAAAAGCGTGTCGAATGCTTTGCACCTACCTCATATGCGTGCAAACCCTTTCTCATCTAGGCCGATCGAGGCCAGTGATTACACATTGCTGACAGGTCGAAATGACATCATAGCCAATTTGCGCCACCATCTACGGTTCGGAAGCCACCGTCTTGTGGTATTGCTTGGTGAACGCGGTTCAGGCAGGACATCGATATTGCAATCACTCAGCAACCTTTCGCCGACATCATACCCATTTTCCTATTATCCTGATGAAAACCCTAGCAAATCCCTACTGCATGAGATGTATTGCCTCATCGCAGGATATGATATCCCTGCATCGACAAATACATTGGTCGAGGATGTGGTATCTGCTTTGGAAGGGAAAAGCGGTGATTTACCCCTCATAACATTTGATTTCCCAGGAGTGGGTGGTGCTGATTTGGCACAAGTGTTTGAGCGCCTAACCCCTGTTTTGGGCCGTTTACGGGCATTGGTAGTCGTAGCCCTCACACCTGCACAGTTGGCTGCTTGGTCAGATGAGTTGCAGCAAGAGTATGATATCACAGAACCATTGGAAGATTTCGATTCATCAACAATCCGGTCTCTCATCGCTAAACGAATAGCCCGAGTCAGCAATGAGGGCTGGAACCCCCCTCAATCACTAATCGATGATGCACTGGCACATACCGGGGGCCGAGCTGACAAAGTTGTACGACATTTCCGGGATTTAATCGATACCGAGCGTGGCGCATCTACGGCATTTTCACGTAAACAAGAAATGATTGAATCGATGGAATTAGAGCCCAATGATGCGAAAATCCGCATGGCTCCACAAGTTGAACCTCTCGAATCATTGGATGAAGGAGACGAGCCAGAGATTGTAGTCGAAGAGGAAGCAGTCGCCGCCCCCAATACAGAAACCGCACCTGATGATTTCAATTGGGGTGTCCCAGAAATGCAACCCGAGCCGGAAGAAGAGTTCCCTGAGGAGCCAATCGAAGAATCATTTGAGGATGCAGAGGATGACCCATCAGGGTTTGAATTACCACCACTAGATGTTGACGAAATCGACGACCCCGATATGTCACAAGCACTAGGGGGTGCGATCTTACAGATGGAGCCTGGCACAGAACCCCCGCCTACAATGCACGCATTTGGGGGCCTCGCCAATCGGCAAAGGTCGGCCAAAGTAGAAATCGGCTTAGACAACGCTCTACGTCCAAAGGCCATTGGTCCGATGGCCGCAAAACCAGACACGAGTATGCACCTCTCTTCTGACGAACCGACAATCGAATCTGAGGAAGCGACCTACTGGGTTAACGATTCTCTACCTGAACCAGAACCTGAACCTGAACCCGCTCCCATGATGGATCCGGTCGCAGCCAAATCTATTGGTGAGAGTCTTCGTAAGAATAAGCCAAGACCCGCTGCCTCAACGCTTCCATTGAATTTTGAAAAGGTTGCTTCACTAAACGATTCAGAGATATCCATTGTCGAGGCGTCAATCGCAAGGGAAGTATCCCCTTCGGATTCTGCATTGCAGGCCTACCTGGCAGTGGGTCGCCCCCGACTATCACAAATCTTCAACGGTTTACACAAGGCAGGCATACTTTCCGTGCGGAAAAAGGGCCGGACCCGTTTATTCCGAATTTCTGATCAAGCAAAGGCCCATTTCACAGATGGCCACATGGAGGGCTAGTCGTGTCGGAAGAGCGCTGGGAAATTGCTTGGAGTCACCAAGTGGAAGGGCGCGTAGGCGCCCTCGCATGTTTGGGTGAAGATTCTTTGATTGCATCAGGAAGCGTCGTTCGTCGGCTCAATGCAGATGGTGACTTCCTATGGCGTCGCGAGTTTTCGTTTGACGTTTACAGATTGGAGCACGATGGTACGAATGTGGCCGTATTGGCGGGCACAGGCTTCTTCCTGCTCGATTTGGCGACAGGTGAACCAATTGGTGAAGGTCGCGCAGTCGCCGGAGGATTCCGCGATGTAGTCCGTCGCCCTGGTGGGGGCTGGTTGCTTTCGGATCGAGGTGACCATATCCACCTTTTCAATCGTCGAGGCCGAGGTATCCGTCGGCTTCGCCCGGGTCCTCTCAAGAAAATGGTCGGTTGGTTAGACCGTGAAATTTTACTCGCTCAGGATGAAGACGGTTGCCTGCGTGCATTGCGGTTAGGTGGAGACGATGCTCAACGGCGAATCGAAACTACCCGATGGTCGTGGGTTTCCAAATTGCACAGTGGCCGAGTCTTGGTTCAGCAAGCTGATGGTAGTTTGCAAGAAGGTGTACCAAACCCGTTTGGCTGGGACCGAATCGACAGAGTTCCTGGCGATGGACTCGTACCAATCGATGCCACTTGGACCGGAGAAGGGTGGTGGGCCTTGGACGTCGCTGGAGATTTGATACGCCTGCCTCCTGAGGATGATTTTGAGCGCAGGCCCGCTGGCGACCTCGTATCTTCGAATCTTGCTGATCGGATGCTAACTGCAACCCGCGAAGGTTTGATTCGGATGTGGATTGGCCCACATCTTGTCAGTCGAAGACGGTTACTGTTTGAAGAAATTGCATCCGGAGAAATGCGCCGTCTAGATTGGGAACAACGGCAAGTCATCTTCGAAGCAGCCAGGGACGCTGAAGATTCGGGCATGCTCAGTCGTGCCATTGAATTGTATGAATCACTGGGTCGCGCAGAAGATGTCCGTCGTTTAATCTCTCAAAGGGAGGGTGCTGATGTCTGAGACCCATGTTGAAGTCACGCATGAGCTGATTGAACGATACCTAACCCTCACCGCCGAAGCCCGAGAGAAAGCCACACCACTCCATGCTTCAGATTCCGATGAAGGCCAACGTTTGGCGACCATGATGGAAATGGCTGACTCTTACACATCTGATGCAAAATGGTTTGTTGAAAAGGGAGATTTGGTGCGGGCATTCGGGGCGATTAATTACGCACATGCTTGGATTGATTGCGCTGTGAAGATTGGTTTGATGGATGGCCACGGTGATGATGAAATGTTCACGCTACCCTGAGTCTGCGGACTGCATAGTAACGCCAGTTTCAAAAGGGGCGGTCGGCGCCCCCGCCGAACATGGGGAGTCCTATTGGAGAGCCGCGAAGCGTCGAAGAGTTGCGCGATATGCTACACGAGGCTGAGGAGCGCAAGGTATTGTGGGAACGCCACTTCAAGAGCGCCAAGATGGATCGCAAGTCCAATGCTGAGGCGATTCGAAATATCACAGCACTTCGAGGTGTGATCAAAACGCTACGTTGGACATTGAATATGGCTGACAAAAATGGAATCCCCATCCCCCATCCACTGGATTAGCGGACGATTCTATTCCCGAATATGTCGTTGGTATAGCCACCAAGTTCCGCGACTCGATCATCAGCTCGGGCGGCTACTGTAGCAATCCCATGTAACCAAATTAAGAAAGCCAAGGGGCATAAAATGGCAGTCGCCAATAGAATCGAAAACGTGAAGAAAATTCCTAAGCCCAACCATATCTGTTTGGTTTTTCGCGGTTTAATCCAACCCAGAACTGAATAATCAATCCCTGGGAGAAAAAGTGCCATCGCCATCGCCAATAGTTTCAGGTTGGTACCATTACCATCACCTATCTTCAATTCTGAGGCGTATGTTCCTGGTTCAACAATAACGTTCTCAATGCCCAATTTCTTGAGTCCCTCGGTGTCACCGATTTTATGTGCGGGAATCCACCTCCCCGACCCATAATCCCACGCCCAGCGTCCATCGTCGCTGAATCTTGGCATTCAACACACCTACTCGATTAAGCGCAGTGCCTTGGATCCATGGACTTCAATGACAGATGCATTCGCTTCGTGAAGTCTAGCTTTGAGTGTCCTGTCTACAGTCAATACCGCCCAACCTTCTGTCGCCGCCAAATGAATCAGCTCATCATCAGTGTGCAGTCCCTCTCCAGAAACAACTTCTGAACGTTCCAATAGTAAATCGAGGAGCAGGACACGAGATTCTCGTTCGGCCAATTGTTCTAATTCTGCCAACACGGACTCTGTAACCTTGAGTTCAACTGGGCCCACTTGGGATTCAAGTGCCAAATCAATATTGATTCGAGCATCGACTACGGCCACCCAGCCACAAGCATCGACGAGAACACCCGTCACGAGCTCACCCCGCAATGACGCCGTGCCCAATCAGGCGCCAGCGACTGCCAACGCGGCGAGAGAGTGTGATTCTACTTCCTGTGAGTGCACAGATTGGGAGACGTAGGTTGAGGGTTGCGTCCTTTCCTTTGACTGCAGATACAACACCGACACTGGTTGCCGTTGCCGAATTAAGCATGAGCATCTCACCGGGTTGGAGTGGGCGAACTTTCTCAGCGTCTCCTTCTCCACTCGCGACCATTTCTTTGAGCAAATTGAGTGTAATATCCAGTGACTCCCAAACCGGGGGCAATTCACCGGCTCTAGCCATTACCTGGCCGGACAAGTTGTCGGATTTGGTATGGAAGGGGTCCAATGGTGTGGCGATTCCACACAACCCGCCTGCGTGAACAGAATCAAGATCCAATCCACCACTTTGGACACTGGAAATCTTTGTTTCAATCGGCTCCCATCTCGCTTTGTTACCTTCAGCAATTTTCCGTCCTGGTGCGATAACGATTTCATCCCCTTTCTTGAATTTACCACAAACCACTGAACCTCCAATGATTCCACCCTTCAATTTGGAAGGGCGTGCTCCTGGTCGGTTGATATCGAAAGAACGAGCGACATACATGAGTCCATTTTCCTTCTCCCGCAGATCCGGTGTCGGAATGGTGTCCTCAATCGCATCGATGAGGATATCCAGATTGACATCATGGTGTGCGCTGACTGGAATCACGGGTGCATTTTCTGCAATGGTTCCATCAAGGAATGATTTGATTTCTGCATGCGATTCTACTGCACGTTCCCTGGACACCAAGTCAACCTTGTTTTGTACAACGACAATGTTCTCAATTCCCGCAATTTCGAGGGCCATCAGATGTTCACGAGTTTGTGGCTGCGGGCATTCTTCATTTGCTGCAATCAATAGCAACGCCCCATCCATAATTGACGAACCAGAGATCATCACCGCCATGAGCGTCTCGTGACCCGGGGCATCGACAAAGGAAACCACTCGAAGCAATTCCTTGTCGACATCATCCCCACCATCCGGGCGTTTGCCCATGGCATAGGTGTCTCCACCCTTGGTTCGATAGAATGCTGTGTCGGCATAACCGAGTTTGATACTGATTCCACGCTTACGCTCTTCAGAATGAGTGTCTGTCCATGTCCCGGACAACGCCTGTGTCAACGTCGTTTTACCGTGGTCAACGTGGCCAACAAGTCCGATGTTCACCTTTGGTTGGCCGGGGAGCTCACGCTTCTTGGCCATCTGGTGTCACAGCTCCTGTTCACTCCGCACTGTCTTCAGCCTCGTCGCCAGCAGCATCATCGCTGCCGCCGGAGAAGATATCTGAGAGCGACTTGTTTCCACTCTCGACAACCTTGAGGTTGATTTGGCGTGTGTCCGAGGAGATAACATTACCACGGAAAGCTCGGCGCTTTCGAAGTCCATCGTAGGTGTACCGATAACGTCCACCCTTCTTCTTCACAATCTTGTGTCCTTTGAAGCCGGTAGACGGAGATACGAGGACCTTCTTGCGGCCACCACCATCGAGATCGGCTCGCATTGGTGTTCCTGTGAGGTCCGAACCACCTGTGATTTGCAACTTGAAGCCCCCGAGGGTCACATCACCGTCTCCGACGAAAATTCCATCGACAGAATCACCGATTTTCTTTCCTAAGAAATGGTTGTAGTTTGAACCGCTAATGTCGACCGCGTATGCCTTTCCTCCACTGGAGGGGTCGGTATCGTTGACGACCGCTTTGAAAACTTGCTCAGCCATGCTCAATCCTCGTGCGCCTCGGCGACAGTCGCCCCCTATAAGAGCGGTTCGGCCTATTCCACCGTAGGTGGATTCAGGAGTTGTGTCAAAATCATCGGTTTAGCGCATGCTCAAGGCGGTTTTCCAATTGTCCCGGCAAACTTTGTGGCATCGTGATGTGTTGTGTCCGACCTCTGCCAGCATTCGCCGTCCCGGTGCGTGATTCCATCAACCCACGCGTTTCCAGTGTCTTCAGGTATTTCCAGAATGTCGTGTGACCCCTTGGCTTGGTTTCGTATTCCTCACAAACGACATGGTACAATTTCTCAGCATCACCAGAGGTCACTTCAGGATCTCGTCGTAGACGGCGACAAATGGCGAGTAGAATCAATTGTTCATGCTGGTTGAGCTCATCGACAACACTTGGCTCCACAGCGCGGTTCCTGGAGGCGGCATCGCGTTGGACATGATTCGCCTCCACCTCGCGATATCCGCCCTTCTCTGCTCGCATGACAGCCGCTTCTAGTAATTCGATAGCAACCCGTGCATCACCCGTATCTGCAGAGGCTTGCCCAATTAAAGTAAGTACGTCCTCACTAACTGAACCGGTGCGTGTTGCAAGGGCTGCACGTTGCTCGGCGATATCCTTCAATTGTGATTCGGAATAGGGCTTCAATGGAAGATGATTTGAGCGACCAAATCTTGAGATAATCGCACCCTCGAGTTGATCGAGAACTTGCTCTTGACTGATGAGGATTAGTGACAAGGTACCGGATTCATCTCGCCCTTCATCAATCCGTAGGAGTTGGTAAAGCAAGTCCCCACTTTCCCTGCGAAGCAATATGTCGACCTCGTCGAGGATGAGTAGCATATGCTGATTGCGAGTCCGAAGATTGCGGCGAATCCCTTGGATGACCTCTGAAGCCGAGAAGCCGCGATCAGGGTGACGGTCATCCAGCGACTTGGCAATTCGCTGGAGTACTTGCGATGTCGTGGGGTGGTTGCGACAGTTAACATGGACTGGCTGTATATTTCTCACACCCGAAAGGTGGCGAGACAAATCATCGCCGAAAGCACGACTGAGGACCGTTTTTCCGCTGCCGACATTGCCTGTTATCACAGCCCTGCAAGATACCCCTGGTGTCCCGATATTGGCAAACATTGCAGCGAGCTGCTCCTGTTCGTCCTGCCGACCAACGACATTTGGAGGGATCCAATCGTAGGAAAGCGGCGCCGCATCGAGCAAGATGAGGCCCGCGCCAATCCGATTCAGGTATTCAGCCATCGAGGTCTCCCACTGTTGGCTGTTCTTGAAGATATGGAATGCCACACGCGTGCGCGTGCCCGAT
>JBJLBW010000104.1:0-15574 GCA_045568015.1 Candidatus Poseidoniales archaeon
AATATGGAGGCAGGACTATTCAGCATCCTTCTCGGAAGCATCCTTCTCATTGGACTTGGATTGATTCCCGGACTCGCCCTCATCCGCATCTTGGACCCCGGCGCTGATCAACTTCGACAGATGATGCTCGTCCCCGCTGCTAGCCTCTTGGTTCTCTACGGCTTGGCTGGCTGGCTGGTCGTACTCAGAGGGGAGCATTCTGTTGGATTTCTCGTGCTCGCGATTCTGGCTGTAAACGTGTTATCAGCAACACTTGGATGGCAGAGAGAAAGTGTGCGAGTTCGCCGACTTTCGGCCTGGGAGCGCCTCGAAGAAATTGAAGCGGCCGCGGAAGCAGAAGCGGGGACTGTCGAACTGGAAGAAGATGTGGCAGCGGGAAAAAAACACGCAGCACTCATCGAAACTGGTAGACCCATTTGGTTGCCGTGGGCACTGGGTATCTCTGCAGTTGTTTGTCTAACCCCTCTGCTGATTCTAGACCGGCCGATGGGGGTTGACTGGTTGGGTTTCGCAACGCTCTCCCATCGCCTGGCGGAAACAGGTTCACTGATGCTACCCGAACCCAATATTGGTAGTTGGACGTACCCTCCTGGATTCCCTGCCTTGGCCGCATTTCTAGAGCAGGCAACAGGATTGTCGCCCAGTGACTGTGTTCATCTGTTGGGACAACTCACACTCCTCGCAATCATCTGGGGTGTTGCGGGTGCTGCAGATCGTTGGGGAGCAGCGGGGACAACACTGTTGGCACTTTGCCTCGCACCGGCATTGTTTGCCAAGGCGTTCGATAGCGGCTACCCAACTGTTGCCAGTCAATTGGGACTGGTGTTGGGATTGTTGGTTTTGGTCAAGCCACCCCGGGAGCGAAGTAAACGAATGGATGTGCTATTCGCATTCGGTGTGGCCTTTGTTGGCGTCATCCACCCCACCGGTTCACTCTATCTTGGAACATTACTACTTGCATGGATGGGTGCACATCGCTGGTCTGCACAAAGAGAGACTTCACATTCTGGTCGTCTAGCAATCATTTCTACGGTGGTGGTGGGTGGTGCCGTGATTACCGTCATGGGAATCTTTGCACCTAGGATGCTCGATACACCTGTTTGGGCGGAATATGGATGGCAAGGCGGTCTGCCCTTGCTCATCTTCAATGGGCCTTTGTTACTGGGTCTTGCTGGTTGGGCCCTATGGCGATTCAGAGCTTCATTTGAGGTGTGGTTGTTGGGCCTTTGGATCGCCATGCAGTGGATGCTCACCTGGGTTCATTTACTCGATGGCTTCGTCGGAATATCTGTATTGACACTCATCTCCTACATGCTGTACTCAATGGCATTGCATGGATTCCACATTCCCTTGGCTGTGTTGGCAGGAATTGTTCTAGCAAAGGTGCCCCGGCTCACACCGAGAATGCGTGAAAGACGATTGGATGAAGCGCACGAGGAAATTGCGGATGGTGGCGAGATGAGTCTTGTGGAATTGAAGGTGCCCGAAGCGGTAGAAAAACGACCGACTCAAGCACTGATGAGTTTCGCACTCATCTTCATTTTGTTATCCCATATCGTGATGATTGAAATTGCGGCGCATCCGGAAGTAGAAGCACAAACGGAGGGTGATCGGCTCTTGCGGACAGCCATCGATAGCCTTCCGAGTGATGCTGTTCTCTATTCAGAGACGGCACATTGGGGGATCCTATACGATGTTGATGCAGATTTGGGTTTGACAAGTTTCCCGAGTCTCGGGTTATTGACGGTAGAAGAGCGAGT
This sequence comes from Candidatus Poseidoniales archaeon, assembly GCA_045568015.1. GTDB lineage: Archaea > Thermoplasmatota > Poseidoniia > Poseidoniales > Thalassarchaeaceae > MGIIb-P. Next base: position 1,761 of record JBJLBW010000104.1, read on the forward strand.
CCAATGGGATGCGGAACGAGCCATTCTCGCAGATGATGTGAGCCGAATTATTGAACTTGGAATCACACATGCTGTGACTTCACCCCGAGGACAAATAGGCCACATACTCGCTGAGAGTGAGCATTGGGCCATATTGGTGGATGAAAGAGGAAGTCGACTTTGGCAATTTGAATCGAGCCCAACTGCAGGTTCAATCAAAACAAGTGTCACAACGTTTCCCTCCACAGAGGATTGTTTGGAATCCTGTGAATGGAGACCTGATGCGTGGGCACATGCAGATACGTCCCATCTCGGCATTCGCCCCGACCATACCGCTTTCCTCACCGGCGGTGGACTGAATTTTGATTCGATTGAATTGCCTCGTCAACACCGTGACGCAGATTTGAAAATCAGTTTGCAAGTAACCGCGCCTGGAGAAATTGATGTCGAATTCATGGTATGTGATGTCGGTATGGCCAACTGTAGTGTGACGGCGGGTATCGTCGAACGGGGTGTGAGCACATTGACGGTTTTGCATCACAGTGATTTCATGGGTGAAATTGAAGTCCACCTCTCCGTAACAGTAGAGGAAGACAAGTGGTTAGACCCCGCTGGCATCTCGGGTAGAAGTGATCGAATCATAGACACAAACGGGCTTTGGGTACATTGGATTGAGGTGAGAGATTTATGAGTCGGGGTTTGACGATATTATTGCCCACCTACAACGAAGTAGATGCATTGCCAAAGGTCGTCAATACCCTCCCTCTAGATACACTCCGTGCCGCCGGTTGGGAGCCTCGAATCGTCGTTGCAGATGGACGTAGCACCGATGGTACTCAGCAAACTGCTGCTGATTTGAATCTAGAATTGATTGTTCAAGGTCCAGCCGCCGGCAAAGGATTTGGAATGCGAGAAGGATTTGCCCGATTCCTCGCCCATCATGATGATGTACTGGTGATGCTAGATGCCGATGGAACCTATGCCCCCGATGAGATGCTTAGATTACTTGAGCATCTTGAGAAAGGGTCGTATGATGTTGTCATCGGTAGCCGATTGAGAGGCGATATTCAACCGGGTGCAATGTCCCGACTGAATTGGATTGGGAACCATATTCTCACATGGTTTGCAGTGGCCTTGTATCAGGTGTTCATCAGCGATGTTTGCACAGGATATTGGGCATTTCGAAGAAGTGCGATTCAGAAGATGTCTCTGAACTCAACTGAGTTTGAGATTGAAGCCGAGATGTATACCGCATGTGCCACTGAAGGGTTGCGGATGAGCGAGGTGCCCATATCGTATGCGCCTCGAATCGGCGAATCAAAACTTGGATCGATTGGAGATGGGGTGCGAATTCTACGTAAATTGCTCGTGCGTAGAATGTTCCCTCGACCTGTCAACCGAGTCTGATCATTCTTCTTCCTCAGCGATGGCAGAATCTAAGCGAGAACTAAGATGGATGTCCATCACTTTGGTCTTGGTCGGCTCAATTGGCGATTTGGATATTTCAGACAAAGGAATGGGTTCTGCTCGTGAACCCTTCTTCCCTCTAACATTTGAGAAAGTACTCTTTGCACTGACTCTCTTGAACAGGTTGGTAATCGCAACCCTCAAACTTGAATCATTGCGATTTGCATTTGTGCTTTCAATCTCCTTGATGTGGGCGTCCCAAGATTTCAACGCATTTTCAAGGGCTTTGTGATGAGCTGCCTTTGTCTCCTCTGTTCGGACGATTGCTTCAGTGACGTCTTGAACTAAATCGAGAACATCATTCATCTCATCCAAGGCAGAGATTGATTTCCACTGGTCTGTCAATTCAATTGCTCTCATTGCTAACCCATCAGGTGAGCAGAAGAAGACACCCATTCTGATAGCGGCTTCTCTGAGAGTGTTTGCGCCCATACTCTTCCTCAAATCATCTGAAACACCAATCTCGGCCCGATAATAAAATTCCTCACTAGGAATGAACATCAGCGTGTAGTCGGGTCCTTTTCCGAACTGCTGTTCAAGACCAAAAGGATAGTTGCGAGTTGCGAGTTCCTTTACGGTCTCCCAAATTTTGCCTGCATGATCTCGCAATAGTTTCTTTTTCTTGGTAGCATCTTCTACGCCATCAATCTCATAGAAGGCGTTGAATCCAGCTTTCACAATGGCCTTGCAATCAATGGCTACTGCACCGCCACCAGGTAAGAGTAGGACAATATCGGGACTTTTTCCCGATGTATTGCCTTCATATGGAGCCAGTGCTGGTTGTTTGAGAAAATGCTCGCCTTCCCTAAATCCAGCGAGCGTCAAGATGTTCTCAGCCCGACCTTCACCGTATTCTTTCTTCACATGGGGGTCGTTCCCCCCCAAGGCATTGGCAACCCGTTGACTTACATCGGTGGTGGCCCTGACGGCCTCGGCAGTAGATTGTTGGGCTGCAGCAACTGTATCGACAAGTGTCTTCAAGGATACATTCTCATCCTTCAGCGATTTCACCTCTTTATCCATATCTTCCTTTTTACGACCGTATTCGGCATCTAAGTTTTGGACATGTGCAATATTTTCACGCTGCAATTCGTCCCGCTCAATTCTGGCTATCTCGCCACCCATAATTTGCCCGAGTTCCCGGGCTCTTTGTTCATCGATTCCTTCTTTCTTGTTGACCAGAATCCAAGCGAGTCCCAATATCCCCAACACAATGGCGAGGTCCAATATCAAACCAATTTCAATCATCAATCCGCGTCGACCTACTTCCCCTTTATTAACACGAGGTTGGGTTCCGAAGTGGCTTTGAAGTAGACCGTGTAGCGAAGCGTGATTCGCATGGTACGTGTGCGCAAGGTGGCCATCCTCGGGTCCAGTGGGCTCGTAGCACAACGTTTCCAACAACGCCTTGCAAATCACCCTTGGTTTGAACTGGTGGCCGTTTACGGATCGCCACGCACGGCGGGTAAGGATCTTGTCGATTTGGAGTGGCATCTGCCAGAACCTCGTCCGAATGTCCCATCGATGGAGATTCGAAGCATGGATTCACTCATGGATGATGTCGGAGATTTCGAGGTCGTATTCAGTGCTCTACCATCCGATGTCGCCATCACTGTTGAGAAACCACTCGCTGAAGAGGGACTGTTCGTATTCAGTAATGCCAGCACGCATCGCATGGACGATGATGTACCCTTAATCGTGGCCGATCTTAACCCACATCACCTACTCACTCTACGAAACGGAGACTCAGCAAAGGGCTTCGTCGCATGCAGCACCAATTGCACAATCGTTCCCGCCGCCTTGCCGCTCAAACCACTTTGGGACTTCATCGGTCTCGATGGGGTCTCAATCGCCACTGAACAATCACTTTCCGGAGGAGGGATCAATTTGCTCACGAGTTTTCGCGAAACAAACGACCATTCATCCGAGATCCCAGGGGAAGCCGAGAAGATGCGCGAGGAATGCCTGAGTTTGCTCGGGCGCGCACAAGAAGATGGTGTGAGGTTGGCCAATCTTCCTGTTCAGGTAACCGTTCAACGTGTGAATCGTGAATACGGACACATCGTCAATGTCATCGCCGATCTGCATACCGAGAAAAGCGAGCAAGAAGTTCGTGAATGGATGGAAAATTATCGTTCACGACCCCAAGCATTGGATTTACCATCGGCCCCAGATACACCCCTCCTTTTCGTCGACGATTTGATTCCGGAAACCATACCCGATCCAGCCACTGACCTCAAGGCAGGAATGGCGGTCCGAATCGGTGAATTTGATGTCGACGGGGACATGGTCACCTTCCGGGCTTGGTCGGAGAATACAATTCGTGGAGCGGCGGGTGGAACCGTGCTTCTGGCTGAGTTGGCGGTGGCCGAGGGTATGCTGGGCGAATGAGGGCCATCCTCAAGTGTTCGATAGGCTGACGATGGGATATGGGCGAGGTTGAGATTGTCGAATCGGGCTCTCTCAATGAACTGACCAACGGTTGGGAACAATACGGGCCACGCACTCGAATCATGATGCTTGGAGCACGCGCTGACAGGCAGACCTTGCGAAATCACGGTCGTACAGTTGCGATCGAAGAATCGGCTGTATCCGTGTTTCATCGTCCTCGTGAAGAGAGAGCAGAAATTGAGGCTGTGGGGCTTAATCATGCAATTGCTTCATTCCAATTTGTAGATGTTGCTATGGCGGATCTCGGACGCTGGATGCAACCACTCATCGGCCAGGGTTGGTCTCGATCAGAAGTGCAAATTGTCGCTTCAGACGATGCTTCATTTGAGGATGAAACGTGGGCATGCTTCCACCATCCATCCATACCACTCCCAGAAAAAATTCCACTTTCTGAATCACCAGCATCGATGTCCCGCAAGGCGTTCGTAACCCATCCGGGCCCCATTCTAGATGATGTGTCGAATTCTGCAATGCAAGATTTGGTCGCATCCATGGTGAGTGAAATTGCACAACCGGTTGTAGAAGAGGCTGAAGTACAAACTGAAGAAGAAGAGGTTGTAGAATCCGAACCTGAACCCGAGCCCCCTGCAGAACCGATTCCAATGAACGAAGAGGATTTGCCTCCTGTTTCGGCACCTCAGCCCGAATCACCACTAGAATCTGAAATGCGCCAAGTCATTTCGTTGCTCGTTGCTGGCGGCCAAGAAATGGGCGATATCATGGAACATCCACAATTCATCGAAGTAAGTGAGAGAGCTGCAGCTGCCGGGGTCGACGTATGGGGAATGTTCGTACGTATATCCGAAGAATCCTGAACACTTCCAGAGCCACCTTCATAGGAGTCCGATGTAACCGGTGGCTTGTTCCCCATGGTATTCTGTACGGACTGTGCGCAACAACAGGAAGACGCACAGAAATTTTGTCGCTTCTGTGGCGAGAGACTTCCAGGGGCTACATTGATTCAACAACTTCGGGATGAAGCAGCCAATATCAAGGCTCAGAAGACCGGAGAAGTCACTCAAACTCAACAGGCAAACCTTGCAACCCTCAAGGCGATTGAACTCGCAAGGCAACAGGCATCCAACGATTAGTCTTGATGAACTTCGTCAGCCTCGGCCTTTTCATGCGCTTGCGACATCTTGCGATGGAGTTGTCCAATTTACCCCCTCATCCGCATCTGGATGTCTCACTTGAGCAATATGCAACCGAGGGGGATTTCGCAGCTCGCTGGATTGCAGAAATCGTTCAACGAGGTGACCTTGGTGAACAGACAAGAGTTGTCGACTTGGGCGCAGGAAATGGCATCTTGGGAATCGGATGTCATCTCGCCGGAGCTGCTTCCACACTTCTTGTCGAAAAGGATCAGCGCTGTCAACATGATTACGAGGGTGTCGAGTGGTTGATTGGAGATGTTCATGAATGGGGTGGGGATGATGTTGATTTGATCATCATGAACCCACCATGGGGTGCACAGATCGCAATGGCAGATCGGCCATTCTTAGAGGCGGCTTTCAATTCCGGAGCAGGAGTTGTTTACATCCTCCACTCTGCCAAAGCAACACACATCCTTCCGCTCGCAGAATCGATGGGTTGGAAGGGTGAAGTGGTCTTGGGCGGAGCCTTCAGACTTCCTCCCCAGTATGAGCATCATCAATCGCGTGAAGGGGTCACAGATGTCTCAATTTGGCGCATAATTCGCAATTGAGTTTGGGCGGCGCCTTCAAATGGGGGACGCAAGTCGCGGGGGTGTGCGAAGCGGTCCCCTTAGGGACCGAATTGGCGATAGGAGCGTGAAGCGAAATGAATGCCCCCGCAAGTGTGGGAACTTTTGTCGTGCCTGGCACGGCGGTAGAGATGAATGATGATGACAGTCTTGGTCGTGGAGTGACCGAAGCGAGAGATGGTCCTGTAGCCACTGTCGTGGGTACACTCAATCGAGAAGATGGGGTAATCTTTGTCGATCAGCAAACAGACCCAATACGTGAAATCGAAGCGGGAGATATCGTGATTGGAGAAGTCAATCGTATCAATGCCAAGACCGCGGAAATCCGAATTCTACACGTTGAAGGAAAACCTGTTCGAACCCTACCAGCAACCCACCTGTTCGCAGATATTTTCGTGGCCAAAATTGTTGACAAATTCATGCCAAGTCCAGGGGATGCCATGCGAAAGCGTGACCTGATCCGGGCCAAAATCGAGCAACTCAAGCCGATGCTAAGAGCGGAATGCCGCTCCCATTCGGATTTGGGAATCATCAAGGCCATTTGTCCGGCCTGTGGAAACAATCTCGTCTCATCCAGTGCAGAGCCCGATGTCAATGTCGTTTGCGAGCGATGCGATTATGTCGGATTCCGAGCTCTTTCGAATGGATTTGGTCATGGTTACGAAATTCCCGAAGGCAGTGAAATCTCTGAACTGAATCGCGATGGTGAACGGTGGTCGAATGCATCGATGGCCTTCATCTCCAAAGATGGAGAGAGGCCTTACCTTTCACCGCTATCCGATCATCGCCGAGGCAGTGTACATCCCACTCCCAAGGATGTTGCGAAATTCCTCGGAGGGTTGCAACAAGGTGGTGGCCGTGGTGGTGGTCGCGGCGGCGGAGGACAACGTCCGCGTCGAGAGATGCATGCTGCGAAATGCACCATGTGTGGAACCGATACCAAATTGCCGTTTGAACCGACACCGGGTGTACCAGCTCGATGTTCACCATGCAAGGAAAAGGTCGACAATGGAGATGCCAGTAAGGAAGAATTGGCGGCTGAGCGAGAAGTTCTCGGAAAAGCAAGAGAAGCAGCCAAAGAAACAATGGGCATGAAACTCTTCATCGGTGGTTTGCCATATGCAACCACTGAAGAACAACTGACCGAATTGTTTGTGGCTCATGGTGAACTCAAGGAAGTCCATATCGCCAAGGATAAAGAAACCGGAAACAGCAAAGGTTTCGCGTTTGTGACCTACAAATCCTACAAGGAAGGTGAGGCAGCAATTGAGGCCCTTAAGGGAACTAAAATTGATGGCAGAAAACTCACGATTCAAGAATCCAAACCAAAAGGTGGACGCGATCGAGGTGGTCGAGGTGGCGGACAACGCCGCAACGACCGCGGTAGAGGGCGCCGAGATCGCCGCTGAGGTGATTTCCTGGCGTGGCTTGTGATCGACGGATACGAGGACGAGCCAGCCGCATTTGGTGTACCTCCATACGTCGGTTTTCACGTCCGATACATCTGTGGTGTTTTCGAAACCCGAAGCATCGAATACGATTACATCACAATTGATCAGTGGCGATTGGGACTTCGCCCGGACTTGCAGAATTTGGAAGGGATTGTTCTCATTGCAGGAGCGGTGGTCCCAGGGAAATATCTACGCGGCACACCCATCAGTTTGAGAGAAACCGATGCATTGGTGAAAACACTGCCACTCGATATTCCGTTCTTTGCAGGCGGATGGGCAATTCGTGGTTGGAAACAGCAAGGCTGGCAGCCCCTTCGAAAAAATCTGCATCTATGTGTGCAAGATACTGATGCCACACTTTCGTGGTACCTCTCCACCGGTGAATTTCGACATCAGCGCCGAACAGATGTCGAATGGACGGCTTGGGCGCAAGCGGGAGCTGTGTCGAAAGCGGTCACTGAACACCCAGACTTACCGGGGCCGTTGACATATGAGGTAGAGGTCTACCAAGGCTGTGTTCGCTACAAACGTGGATGTAAATTCTGTATTGAGCCGAAGAAGGGTGTACCAATTTGGCGAACCCCTCTCGATGTCATTACCGAGGTGAAACGGGCACTCGACAAAGGTGTCAAGCATGTTCGACTGGGGGGCATGACCGATGTTTACACCTACATGGCAGAGGGTGTTGTCGAAATGGAATATCCGATTCCAAACCCCGAACCATTGGCGGAATTACTGCATGGTTTACGTGAAGATGAGCGACTTGAAACACTCCATATTGACAATGCCAACCCTTCAATCATTGCTGAAAATTTGGAGCCGGCAACCGAGATTACAAAAACGCTTGTTGAGACTTTGTCCGATGGTTCAGTCCTATCATTTGGTTTAGAATCCGCTGATCCATCTGTCCATGAAGCGAATTGGCTGAATTGTGACCCTGAACAACTCAAAACAGCGATTCGGCACATCAATCAATTTGGAAGAGAAAGAGGCGATAGGGGGCTACCGAAACTTCTACCCGGACTCAACTTCATTGCAGGTTTGAATGGTGAAACCGCAGCGAGTTACCAGATGAATAAGGACCTATTATCATCGATTCGAAATGAAGGTTTGTGGTTAAGGCGGATCAATATTCGACAGGTGGAGGGGGAGGGCTTCCAAGAGATTCCAACAGATCACTTCACCGATTTCAAAACTTGGACTAGGGACAATATCGATTCACCTCTCCTCACTGAATTGTTCCCGTTAGGACAATTGTTGACCAACATCACATGGGAAGCGCACGATGGTCGCATACGATTGCCCTCTCATTTGGATGAAAGTCATCGCAATCCGGAAATTCACGGCAAGGCAGGCGTCACCTTTGGACGGCAAATCGGAGCGTATCCAATCCTGATTGGAGTTCCATACCTCATTCCTCTTGAAACGCAAGGCGACATTCTGGTAACGGGACATGGGGCGCGCTCAATTACGGGTGTTGAGACGAACCTTGACATGAATACGGTCAACCAAAAGCAACTTGCCGCGATTCCTGGAATCGGAGAAAAGTCTGCATGGAATCTGATTTCCGCACGCGTGAAGGAAGCCCGAAACGAACGTCGATTCAGCAGTTTGGAATCTTGGTTTGAAGCGGCGAGTGCTGAACTTCCTGCAATCGCTCATGAAATCTTGGAGGTGTAATATTGGTTCGCGAATTGATTCGGCTGGAGGATGTGCATCGAGCATTTGGGGCCGTCACGGTTCTAGATGGAATCAACCTTCGAATCGACGAGGGGGACCGGATCGGCGTTGTAGGTCACAATGGGGCCGGAAAAACGACCCTCCTCCGTACGATATCAGATCAAGATCAAGATGTGGGCGATATCGCCTTTGCACCCGGCCTACGGATTGCATACCTCACTCAGGTACGAGATATCGATGAAGAGGCCACTCTAGAGGAAGAACTGAATCGACGTGGGCACCAGTTCAAGGAACTTGAAGAAGAGATTTCAAGCATTGAAACACAGATGGCAGACCCCACATTTTACGAAGGTGATTGGCAACCTGTCCTCGACAGATATTCAGAGCTACAAGCACTATCCGCACGCTCGGGTGGCACGGATGTTGCCGGTCACGCAAAGAACATTCTCGATGCGCTAGAATTGGGGCACCATCCCCTCGAAATGCCATTGTCGAAGTTGTCTGGGGGCGAACGGGCAAAGGTGGCACTGGCAAGACAATTGGTTGGATTGGGGGAAATCGATGTGTTCTTCCTCGATGAACCGACCAACCATCTTGATTTACCGACGTTACAATGGCTGGAAACTTTTCTGACGAAATTTCAGGGAGCACAATTGATTGTAAGCCACGACCGATATTTCTTGGATCGAATCTGTACACACGTACTGGAAATTCACGATGGGCAGACCAGGGGTTATGCGGGCAATTACACTGCTTACTTGCAACAAAAGGAGCTCTTTTTACAGACGCTATCCGATCGAATTGAAAAGTGTGAGAAGGAGATTAAACGACTCAATGGAGCCTTACAGTCGATGAAAAGAGCCAACAAGTATGACAAATCTATTTCGCAAAAGCACCAGATGTTGTCGCGTTCTCAGCGCGAACTCAAATGGTTGAAGAAACTCAAACCTACCGAACGCCGCGGATTGAGGTTCAATTTGCAATCAACCGAAAAATCAAGCCTTGATGTGCTCGATTTCAAACAAGCATCTCTGAAATTCGAAGGATTGCGACGACCGATTCTAAACAAGGTCAACATCGGTGTTAGGCGCGGGCAAAAAATTGGCATCGTGGGTGCAAATGGTGCTGGGAAAACAACGTTACTGAGAATCATCAACAAAGAAGTTGCACTCGATGATGGTGAAGTCGACGTTAGGCCAGGAGTTGAGATTGGTTATTTCCATCAAGATCACAGAACCCTCGATTTCGATTTGACTGCCGTTGAACAAGTACAGAAATTGAAACCACGAATGGATTATGGAGATATCCGAGCAATGTTGGGTCAATTCCAATTCACCAAGGAGATGGTGGCGACTCCTCTCAACAAACTCAGTGGTGGGGAACGCGCTCGAATTGCAATGCTCAAACTCTTGCTGGAGGAGAACAACATGCTGCTACTGGATGAACCCACGAATCACTTGGATACGGATGCTAAAGAGGCATTGGAGGGGACGCTGAAGGGATACGATGGTTGTATCATGACCGTGAGTCACGATCGGTGGTTCCTTGACAAAGTGTGTGACACGATTTGGGAATTACCCGGAGATGGCACAATTGTTGTCCACCCCGGAAATTACTCAGACTATATGCGGCGAAAAGGGAAAGCGTGAGGTGGATGGACGCAGTACTTGAAGCAGCGAAATTACTGCGTGATGCGGCCAATGATTTGAGTCCTTCATTGCTCAAAGATTGCAAACAAATCGATTGGATTTACAACCCCTTAGATTACGCCTGGGCGCCTCACCAAGAGTGGATTCAGAGATTTGCAGGCAATGGGGCGACCACTTTGTTGGTCGGTATGAATCCCGGGCATGGGATGGGAAACACGGGCGTCCCATTCGGATGCCCTGAGCAGGTCCGAGAATTCCTGTCGATTACGGATCTTGAAGTGCATCAACCTCCAGCGACTCACCCCAAGCGTACGGTGTATGGATTGGAGTGCCCCAAACCCGAGGTGAGTGGACGTAGAATCTGGTCATTCCTCGCCACTCACTATGGTACTCCGGAAGAGGTGAGCAAGCACATCTACATCGTCAATCATTGTCCGCTTTGGATGTTCAATGAAGCTGGCCAAAACATCACACCCGACAAGTTGACGGGTGTTGCTGCAAAGAAATTGAAGGAAATATGCGATCGACATCTGCGCACGGTGGTCAACGAAATGGGGATTACACGAGTCATTGGAGTGGGGAGATATGCACAGAAACAAGCGGCAGCAATTTTCAGTGATATCGATGTTGATTGGGTGCCGCACCCAAGTCCCGCCTCGCCTTTTGCCAATCGAAACGGTGGCGCTGATTGGAGAACTGCTTTCTCCGATGTGTTGGGAATTTAATCGCTCAATTCGTCGGGGAGAATGTTAAGTGAGGCCTACGGCCTACTGTGGTTCATGATAACCCCGCAGTATCTGTTTGAAAATGCCAAAAAGTATGGTGATATGCCAGCAATGTCAACAAGAAAGGGAGAGGCCCAGAGAGGCGTCGATTGGGAATGGAATACCGATACATGGTCGGAGGTCCTTGCCAAGACGCTGGCCATCGCCAAATCACTTCATGCAATGGGATACGAAAAACACGACAAACTCAGTATTTACTCATACAATCGACCGGAGTGGTTCCTGCTCTATGCGGCTTCACAGATGCTCAATGGTGTCGCTGTTGGTGTATATCACACCTGTTCACCCGAAGAGGTTGAATGGGTTGTTGGCAACTCGGAATCAAAATTCGTTTTCGTTGGTACCAACCCTCAGAGCGGAGGAGATTCTGCAAAGATGCCAAACACTCGTATGGACAAAATCATGGGTAACCTTCCATTGATTCAGAATGCGGTTGTGCTCGATGATTCCGGCAGCATGAATTCAGATCGCGCCATGTCTTGGGCCGATTTCTTGGCGGCTGGTGAAGGCGTCGATGAGTCGGACATCAGAGAGCGGATGAACGGTGTTGACCCACAGGACACCTGTGCGCTAATCTACACCTCCGGAACCACTGGCAACCCGAAAGGTGTCGAATTGACCTATGATAACTTCACATTTGAATTGGACAGTATCGAAAAGGTCATCCAATTCACCCCCGGAGACTGCTATGTTTCATGGCTCCCCTTGGCCCACGTGTTCGGCCAAGTTGCCGACAATCACCTTTGGGTAAGAGATGCCTTGCACTTGCACGTTGTTGACAATGCATTACATGCTGTCGATTACGCAAAGAAGGTTCAACCAGCCCTGTTCATCGGGGTTCCAAGAATTTATGAGAAGGTCTATTCAAATCTCAAGAGCACCTTGGACTCTAAGGCAGTCATCCGAATTGGTCTCAAAATTCCTGGATTGAAAAAGGTCTTGCAAAAGGCAGTCAAGAAGAAGATTGGAATGGTCAATTGCAAATATGCAATTACCGGGGCTGCCCCAATCAACCCTGATATCCTGAAGTTATTCCACCACATCGGTGTCCCATTGTATGAAGGGTATGGAATGACAGAGACCACCGCTGGAGCTTCAATCAATTACAAGAATAATATGAAGATTGGTACCGTTGGTAGACCAATGCCTGGTACTGAACTCAAGACAGATACTGACGGTGAAATCATGTTCCGTGGACGCCACGTCATGAAGGGTTACTACAACAATCCCCAAGCGACCGCTGATGTCATGGATGGTGAGTGGCTAAGATCTGGAGATATTGGGAAAATTGATTCTAATGGATTCGTGACGATCACAGGACGAAAGAAGGAGCTTTACATCAGTTCAGGTGGAAAGAACATCGCGCCATTGCTGATTGAAGAGACGATGAAAGCAATTCCACTCGTCTCTCAGTGTTTCTTGGTAGGCGATGGACGCAAATTCTGCAGCGCACTGTTGACCTTGGATGTGTCAGCAATATTGCGAGATAAGTTCGGGATGGATGGCGCACATCTACCCAAAGATCCAGCCAAGCAAATTGCACTGTTGAACGAGCAAGGACACCAACTTTCAGAATACACCGATAGCGCAGACATACATGCCGAAATCGAGGCTCAAGTGATGGAACTGAACAAGCAATTTGCTCCACCAGAGCAAATCAAGAAGTTCACCATTCTACCGCGTGACCTGACCGTGGACGATGGAGAGTTGACACCGACTCTGAAGATTCGTCGTATCCAAATTCGTGAGAATTGGACGACTGAAATCGAAGATATGTACGCTTGAATTCAAACCCCTCGCGTATACGCACGGTGGCCGTAGGCCACCGCCGATGGGCTCAAACACTGTCTAGGCGTCGCATTTGCATGGCGAGTGGGGCTTCTGCGCCGGCTTCTGACGATGCCGTGAGCGCCTTTGATGCATCAGGTGTTCCACTGCGGGTGGTGACTGCCGCCTCACTGTTCGATGGTCACGATGCTGCCATCAACGTCATGCGACGCTTGATTCAAGCCGCAGGGTGCGAAGTGATTCACCTCGGTCACGATCGAAGCGCCTTGGATGTTGTCAAAGCCGCTATCGAGGAGGATGCTCACGCTGTTGCACTGACCTCGTATCAGGGCGGTCACATGGAATATTTCACCTATATTCGGGATCTGCTAAACGCTGCAGGGAGAGAAGATATCCGAATCTTTGGAGGTGGTGGAGGCACCATCACACCACCCGAAATTAGAGACTTGCACGCTGCTGGAATCACCCGGATCTATTCGCCCGATGATGGTCGACAAATGGGCCTCCTTGGAATGATTGATGATTTGGTTCAACACGCCAGTGAATGCAATCTTCTCGGCCAAGATATGAATCTCAGTTCCCCGGTGACACCGGCCCAGAGAGAGAAGGTAGCACGCCTCATTTCATTGGCTGAAAACGCCGACCCCGTGACCTTTGCTCAAGCTCTCAAAGCCTGCCGAAGCCGACCGATGGAAACCCGTGTTCCCGTGATTGGATTTACTGGAACCGGTGGGGCTGGAAAATCGAGTTTGCTCGATGAACTGATGCGAAGAATCACGACACAGAATCCACAACTCAACGTTGCACTTCTATGCACAGACCCCACAAGAAAACGGACAGG